>JANNUE010000448.1:0-4052 GCA_031394895.1 Betaproteobacteria bacterium | reverse complement strand
ATTTGGAAAATTCCGAGTTGCCGAAACTGCGCGAGGAGGACAGCGAATACCTGCATCGACTGGGCGAGCACATCCGCGATCTCCGCGTGCGGCGAGGTATGACGCGGGCCATCTTGGCGCGCGACTCCGGTGTGTCGATTCGCTACCTGGCGCAACTCGAGGGTGGGGACGGCAATATTTCCATCCTTCGCTTGCGCCAGGTGGCGCAAGCGATGGCCATTCCCCTGGAAGACATCATTCGGGTAGGGCCAGAGCCGGCGCCTGAACTCACGCTGCTGGGGCAATTTCTTGCGCGCTTGTCTCCGGCACAGTTAGGTGAGGCGCGCACCCTTCTGAGGAACGCGTTTGAAGACAAAAGTCGACGCAAGCGAATTGCCTTGGTCGGCCTGCGCGGGGCCGGCAAGAGCAGCCTGGGCAAGATTTTGGCGGCGCATCTTGAGGTCCCCTTTATCGAGCTCGCCGAGGTCATCGAGCGCATGGCGGGGGCGAATATGTCCGAGGTTTTTTCCCTTTATGGGCAAGCAGCCTACCGGCGCTATGAGCGGCGCGCCCTGGATTGGCTGATCGAGAATAACGACAGCTTCGTCCTGTCGACCGGGGGCAGCATTTCCACCGAACCGGCTACCTTTAACGAGTTGCTCACGTCCTGTTTTACGGTGTGGCTCAAGGCCACGCCGGCCGAGCACATGGCGCGGGTTGTGGCCCAAGGCGATCGGCGGCCGATGGGCGACAACCGGGAGGCGATGGAAGACCTCGAACGCATCCTGATTGGACGCGAACCGATGTACCGAAAAGCCGATGCGACGGTGGATACCTCGGGGCTTGACGTTAAGCAAAGCCTTGCGGAGCTGCTGAGGCAGGTCCCTGACTGATGTATCCGAATACGAGGCGACAGCAAGGGTCCTGAGCGCCCCGCGACACCGATGCTGGCGGCTGCGTGCGTATTTCAGCGATCGTGGACACCTGTTTCAGTCTGATCGTGGACGGTGTTTCAGCGCCATCGTGGACGCGCAGGGGATGCGCGCAAGCGAGGGGTTAAATGTATCCCAGTCATCAAAGTGGGTTCGGGACAGGTCTCGCGAAGCGGCTTGTTTGATCGCTACATTGCAGACTTATCCACGGCGGCGGACGGCGCTTGCGACGTACCGGCCGACGCGGTGGGTAAGTCGTCTCGGTCACTGAGGCGGTGGCTCATTGATCTTTCTTCTTATCGCGTAGCGTGGCGCCCTTGAGGTCAATGCGGTGACTGCTGTGCACGATGCGATCCAAAATGGCATCGGCCAGGGTCGGATCGTCCAAATAGGTATGCCAGGCCTTGACCGGCAGTTGGCTGGTCATCAGCGTTGACTTGGTTCCAACCCGATCATCAAGGACTTCGAGCAGGTCGTTTCTCTCGGATGCCCCCATGGGGGAGATCGCAAAGTCATCAATCACAAGGACGTCGAGTTTGGCCAGTTGGGTCAGGCGCCGGGCAAAGCTGCCATCCCCATGGGCCACATGCAGTTCATCAAAGAGGCGCCCGGCACGCACATACAGCACCGAGAAACCCGATCTTGCCGCCTGGTGTGCCAGAGCACACGCCAGCCAGGTCTTGCCGCAACCGGTGGCCCCAGTAATCAGTAAATTCTGGGCGTTTCGGATCCAGTCACCACCGGCCAGAGCGGCCACCAGTTCCCGATCCAGCGCACGGCTGGAACGCCAGTTGATATCCTCCACGCAGGCGGTGCTGACCTTGAGTTTGGCCGCCTTGAGCAAACGCTGCACGCGCCGATCATCCCGCCAGGCAACTTCCGCCTGCACCAGCAGGGAGAAGCGCTCATCAAACCCCAGCGCGGTAGCGGCGGTACTGGTGGCCTGCTCTTCGATGGCGCGCACCATGCCGTCCAGGCGCAGGTCACGTAATTGGGTAAGGGTGTGTTCGTTCATAAACTGTTGTTTCCTTCAGGGTTGGTTGGGTGAGTCGTTGCTCAATCCGGTGGTGGCCGGTTCAATGGAAGTAATCAGGGCCACGGATGTTCTCGTGCGCAGGTAATGCGCCCGGCGTTATGGTGGGCAGGCTCTGCTGGCGATCCAGACCGCTCTTGAGAATGTTGGTCACGCTGCGCAAGTTGGGTGAGCGAATGGCCAGTGCTCGGGTGCAGGCTGCTTCCAGTCGCACCGGGGTGTACTGGCGTGCCAGGCGCTGCATTCCAAGACAGGCCCGGTAACCTTGCTCCGGATGCGGGCGGTGCTCCAACTGCCAGGTCACGACGGCAGCCGTGCTGACGCCAATACGCAATCCCCAGTCGATCAGCTTCTGTGGTGTCCACTCCAGGTGGGCCCGGTGGGAGGCGGGCATGTGCTCCGGCGTGGTGGTGTGTTTGCCGCGCAGGGGGCTCAAGGGATGGCAGGCCACACGCTGATTGGAGGAGAAGCATTCCACCAGGGTGGCCGTGACCCGTAGTTCCACCGTCGTGCGCACCAGGGCGTGAGGAACGCTGTAATAGTGACCCTCGAATTCGACGTGGTAGTCGATGTTGACCTTGGCCGACTTCCAGCGGAAGATCTCAAAGCGTTTGGCCGGCAGCGGCTGCAAGGCGGGCAGGTCAAGCTGCTCAAAGGCGCTGCGTCTGTTACCGGGCAGCTTCTTGAATGCGCGCTGGTTCAGATCGACCAACAGCAGGGAGATCGCCTGGTTGAGTTCCCCCAGGCTGAAGAACTTGCGGTTGCGCAACCTAGCCAGAATCCAGCGCTCCACCACCAGCACGGCGTTCTCCACCTTGGGCTTGTCCCTGGGGTGCGCAGGCCGCGCTGCCAGCAAGGCGCAGCCGTAGTGGGTGGCAAATTCGTCGTACAGCCGGTTGGGCTGGGGGTCATAGGTGTCGGGGTTCTTGATCAAGGCGCGTGCTTGGTCGGGCACGATCAGGCGCGGCACGCCGCCGAAGAATTCCAGGGCCTGCACCTGGGCAGCGATCCAGTCGGCGGTGGTTTGACGGGCGGTGGCACAAGCGTAGGTGTAGTTGGAGGCGCCCAACGTGGCCACGAATATCTGTGCCTGGGTGATCTCGCCGGTGCTGGCGTCAATGATGGGCACGGTTTGGCCGGCGTAATCGACAAACAGCTTCTCCCCGGCAATATGGGTTTGGCGCATGGAGCGTTTCAGGCCCATGGCCCATTGGCGGTACTTGATGCAAAAGCTGGTGTACTTGTAGGCCAGCTCGTTGTCCTTGGCGTATTCCTCCCACAGAAGCTGCAGGGTCACCCCGGCGCGTTTGAGTTCCTGATGAACGAGCGCGAAGTCGGGCGCCAGCTGGTGGCTGCTGCGCGCCAGGGCTGGCCGGTACAGCCTGGCTTCGAGCTCTTCGTCGGTAAGGGTTTGGGCTATCGCCCAGTCGACATTGGCGGCGCGGGCCATGGAGGCGTACTTCGCGGCGGCACTCTTGGAGATCTTGAGGGCGCGGCCCACTTCGCTGAAGCTCAGGCTGGCGCACAAGTGCAGGCGCAATGTCTCTCGGATTTGACGCATGGTGATTCTGTTGTTTGGCATTGGCAGCACTCGTAAAAAAGCGCTGAGCCTATGCCGGGTTCAAGAAATCACTTACGCGTATCCCCCCCCAAATCGTCCACGATGGCGCTGAAACAGCGTCCACGATCACGCTGAAATGCCGTCCACGATCACGCTGAAATGGCGTCCACGTTCAGCCTGAAACGCCGTCCACGATGGGCTGAAATATGCAAGCGATACCGTATCCGCCATTCGCGATTTCAATGCCGGGCGCGACCCCGAGCGCCTGCAAATGAAATACCAGGCCATGCGGGCCGATCCCTTTGTTTTTTTTCGTGGAACCTGCCACCTGTTTTACCAGCGATTACCCGGTATTGACCGCTTTCCTGAGGCACCGCTGGCCTGGGTCTGTGGCGACCTGCATCTGGAGAATTTCGGCAGCTTCAAGGGCGACAACCGCCTGGTCTATTTCGATATCAATGACTTTGACGAAGCGGCGCTGGCCCCGCTGAGCTGGGATCTGGTGCGCTTTCTCACCAGCATCCTGGTCGGGGCCGACAGTCTGCAC
>JANNUE010000421.1:0-15130 GCA_031394895.1 Betaproteobacteria bacterium | reverse complement strand
AGGTCGAGTTCATTGTCGACGAGGTAGTCCAGTGCGAAGGCAAAGCTGCCGGGTAGGATTTGTTCGGACAACACGACTGGCAGCAGCAGGCTGTTGCGGTCTTGCGGTTTGTAGCGGGCCATGTTTTGCGAGGTACGTTGGGGATCTAGACACAACGTTTTATGCTCCGCAGACGCTGACGGGAATTGCCTTGGGGAGAGGTTTTTTTACAGCCTCAACGTTTGAGATGAGAGGCGGCGCCCGGCTTGCCGGGTGCCGTCCTCTCGATTGAAGGGTTAGGCGACATTCGCGTTCCACTCGACGCTGTGAAAGCTAGTGATACTTAGCAGCGGCTCGATGGCCTCAAAAAGCGATTGCTTGAAGTTGGTCATGGCATTTAGCTCCCTGCTCAGCAGTAGACCGATGACGAGATCTGAAAACTGAAGTATTCGAGAACGTGCGGAGTCCATAAACACAGGCGGGGGCAAACGCCTGAAGTTTGGAATGGTGATTTGATCGTTGCCAATTCCTTGCGCCACAAGGTTCGGAATGCTCTGGATTGCCCCTGCATAGACGTTGTAGACCGGGCGAAATGCTTCAGACAAGCCAAGATCAACGATGACCTGGACGACCCCTTGATCAGTGAGCTTCGCTAGATAAGAACTGACAACGTTGAAGTGCGCCAGTTGCTGGATTGCAAGAGCAGGGGTGAGTCCTTTGAATAGGCCCAGTTGCGAGTTTCTGCATTTGGCGTGACTAACAAGAAACCTTGCCTCATGTTGAATTAGCAGACTCGCGAAAGACTTGCAAACTTCAATCTTGAAGTCGTCTGGTGTTCCTCGTAGGAAGTTCGAGTACTTGCACTCGGAAACCGGCATCAAAAGCCCGGCTGACTTCGCTCTTTGAAGCAGATCAGTCTCCAGCGCGATCTCTACATCAACGGCCTGCGCGCTGCCGAGCAGCATTCCGCCGATGTTGCAGTGCCAATACCCTTGCTTCTGCTGGAATGATTCGTCAACGTAGAAGTACGTCGTTTCCATGGCGCCTAACCCGATATGGGCATCAAAGTTACAGAACACATGCAGGCATTTCTGGGATGCATGTGGTCAGAAATGGCTATATATAGCCATGCGATAGACGTCATTCTTACAGACGGGGGCTGACGGTCTTTTTCGCGCATCTCAAGAGGCCTAACGTAATGTATACCGCAAAACTTGCGTGATATGCTGGCGCTTGCGGGATAAACTGGTCATGAAAACTGCTTGAAAGTGGCGCCAGTATTGGCTTTGCCGGCCGGTGGCTGCACATTTGTTCAGGTATAAATGAAACCACTAAACCCGGCGTTTCTTTTGCATGAAGTGTATAGAGCATTTCGAGCGCTGCACATCCCCCAAATGGGGGAATACCCGTGAAATCGTGTCGCCCATGTGTGCCCTGGAGCAAACAGACGAACCGCCGCTGGCGACCGGCTGGAGTCCCACCGCGACGTTACGCCACGGCATGTGCACTGCGTAGCGCGATGCGCGGGTTCAGGCGAGCACGTCCAGGCCGTGCTTTTGGACGATGGATAGTAATTTCAGTGCCATGCCACTGGGTTGTTTGCTGCCGGACTCCCACTTTTGCACCGTTGATTCGCTGGTATTGAGGTACCTGGCAAAGACCGGCTGACTGACGTGAGCGCGCTCACGGATACCCTTGATTTGCCGGGGTGCCATGGTTGTTGGCGTTGCCAGGCACGATGCGTCAAGTTTGCGCATGGTGGTTTGGTCGATGGCGCCTACGCCGCGCAGCGCAGTGGCCGAAGCGTGAATCGCCGCAAAGGCGTCACTTTTGAATCTTGGTTTTGTCGTCAAGGCAAATCTCCACAAAATTTCCAGCGGCCAACAATTGCCTGATCTGCTTTTCGACAACCCCGCATAGCCCTGGGAGGGTACGTGCTGGTCGCATTAAACCATCACCCCGCCCTTTGAAACAGTTTGCGCACCACGCCCCGCTGCCAGCTGTGTGCCTGGTCCAGGCTGGCGGTCTGGTGCCACAGCATGTGCACCGCGTAGCGCGCGCCGTGCTCGGGCAGTTCCCAGACGCGCACGTCGTAGCGCGGCGCCAGCGAGTTGGCGTACATCAGCGGCACGATCGCCATCAGGTCGGTGCTTGTAACCAGTTCCGGCAGCGGCGCGGATGGAAGCACCCGCTCAAGTTGGTGGCCGGGCTGCGCTTCTGTTTAGATGACACCGACCTTGCGGAACTCGCCGCGCAGCCGCGTCACCACGTCGGTCAGCGCAATGACATCGAGCCGGTTCTTCTTCAGGAATGCGTTCCACTGCGTCAGCTTGGTGGCGTCCTGCGCGAAAGCGGCACTCAGGCCTGAGGGCACTGCGGAGGGCATGGCCATCTTGCGGCGTTCGAAGGTTGCTTCAATGGCGCGACGCATCTGCGTCGCGTGTCGGCCGGTGTGGCAAGTCGTACCAGAGCGAAAACAGCAGAGCGCCTTTGAGCAGGAAGTTGGGCGCATGGGCAGAGATGGACAGCCGGTACAGCAAGCGCTCCAGACCATAGTGTGTAAGCGTCAGGTTGAAGTCCTGCTTCGTTGCGTCTGCATGCTGCTTCAGACGCGCGCGGATCGATGCAGCCAGATTGCGGCTCATGCGGTCACGCTTTCAAGATAGGGGCGCATGACGTTTGCCACGCGGTCAATGGTGGCGTAGTGCCAGAGCCCATCCATGGTGAATTTGCGCTGCGTCCAGCCGTCGCGCAGTGCCTCCAGCGCTACGTCCAGACCAATCTTGTTGCGGTACTTGAAGCAATCTGCCACGGTCTTGGCAGCGTTGAAAACAGGCACCTTCACGCCATCGACCGTCATCCGTTCGATGCCTTCGGTCAGGGCGGGACCGGACATCTGGATGATGCGCAGTGCTGGTTGATCGAGCCGTGGAACCGCCGTGTGATGCGGGATTGCCAGCCAGACCCCGAACGGCGCCTGTGTGCCGATGCCGTGAACGCGCAGCGCCGACAGCAGGCAGACGACGCCGCGTGGCACGCGCAGTGCCACCTCGGCCATGGAGCGGTGCTCGCTAAGTTTGCGCCCCGGCAGGCTATAGACACCGCGCGCCATTCTTTCCAGCTTGCCTGCGCTGACCAGCCGGCTGAGTACGACCGTGGGCAGCGCCTGCTGTGCAAGGTCGCGGGCGCGCAGCAGCGGGCGCTTTTTGGCCAGCGCAAGAACAGCTTGCTCATGGGTTGAATCGGAACGCGTTCTCATCGGCTGAGTATGTTGCAATATATAGTCAATTGTCAATAAATGTCTTGTAATAGCAACATACGCGCTCGATACGTGCCGGTCGAGCCTGATCTGAGTGTGGGCGCCTGTCTTGCGCTGGCGCCAAATCGTCAGTCCGCCCTTTGAAACAGCCCTCGCACCACGCCGCGCAGCCAGCTGTGCGCCTGGTCCAGGCTGGCGGTCTGGTGCCACAGCATGTGCACCGCGTAGCGCGCGCCGTGCTCGGGCAGTTCCCAGACGCGCACGTCGTAGCGCGGCGAGAGCGAGTTGGCATACATCAGCGGCACGATGGCCATCAGGTCGGTACGCGTGACCAGCTCCGGCAGCGCGCCGTAGTGGCGGGCGCGCAGCACGATGCGGTCGAACAGCTTGAGTTCGCTCAGCATCAAGTCAACGCTGCCGTGGTAGGTGGCGGCTGGCGACGCCGTGGCCAGCGACGCGCTCGCCAGCTGCGTGGTGCTCAGGCGCTTGCCGGCGCGCCAGCCTTTGGGGCGCCAGTTTTGCGCCGTGATGGCGACAAAGCTTTCCTCAAACAGCAGTTCGCTGGCAATCGAGCTGCGGCTGCTGCTCAGGATGCCGATGGCCAGATCGACCTCGTCGGCGTCGAGCGCGGCATTGACCGCGCTGGCCGCCACCGACAGGTTCGACACGTGGCTGGCTGGCGCCTCATGGCGCAGCGCCTGCGCCAGCGCCGGCAGGAACATCATTTCCCCAAGGTCCGACAGCGACAGCCGCCAATGCGCCTGGCTGCTGGCGGGCTCGAACTGCTCGGCGCCGGTGACAGTGTTTTCCAGCAGATGCAGTTGCTCGATCAATGCCGGCACCAGCCGCTGCGCCATGCGTGTCGGGTGCAGGCCGCGCGGCGTGCGCACAAACAGCGGGTCTTCAAACAGCGTGCGCAAACGCGCCAGTGCATTGCTGGTGGCCGGTTGCGACAAGGCCAGTTGGCGGCCGGCCTCGGTGACCGAGCCGAACCGGTACACGGCGCACAACACGCGCAGCAGGTTCAGGTCAAGTTGTCTGAAATTCATCATCGCTTGGAGCCCCATTATCGGTTTGGTGAATGTAGCGGATTTTTAAAATCAATTAGGCAGATGAACCAAATCGGCCTAAATTCCGTATATCCCTACCGGGAACATGACAAACGGAAGTCTGCTAGGCACTGATCGCCTGGCAACCAGCCCCGAGGAGACAACAACGTGCTTGAGATCATCATCCAGGGCCGCGGCGGCCAGGGTGCCCAGACCGCCGGCAACCTGCTGGCCGGCGCTTTTCACGCGCAGGGCCTGCACGTGCAGTGCTTTGCCAGTTATGGCGGAGCGCGTCGCGGCACGCCGGTCAATTCGTTCATCCGCGTCGATGAGCGCCCGGTGCGGGTGCGCTGCGACATCGAGCGCGCCGACGCGATTTTGTGCTTTGATGCCAGCCTGCTCGAAGGCCGGCTGCTGGCCTGCGCCGACGCCAACACGCTGATTGTCGTCAACTCGGCGCGCAGCGCCGCCGAGTTTGCCCAGGCGCTGCCGGGCAAGCGCGTGATACCGATTGACGCGCTGACGATCTCGCGCCAGTTCGGGCTCGATCGCATTGTCAATTCGGCCCTGCTTGGCGCGCTGGTGCGGGTGATCCAGGCGCCGACGCTGGCCGTGCTGACGCAGACGCTGATTGACAACGCGCCCAAGCGCCACGACGAAAACGTTGCCGCGTGCGCCGAGGGCTACCGCTGCGCCGATCTGCAATTGCTGGGGGCTCCCGCATGAACGCACCGATCCCACCGACCTGGACCACCGGCAGCACCACGGCCATCAAGACCGGCACCTGGCGCGCCAGCCTGGCCACGCATATCAAGGCGCCGGCGCCGTGCCACGGTGCGTGCCCGGTGAATGGCGACATTGCCGAGTGGATTGGACTGGCGCGAGCGCGCGATTTCCAGGCGTCCTGGGAAGTGCTGGCGCGGCACAACCCGTTTCCGGCGATTGCCGGGCGCATCTGCCACCACCCGTGCGAGACGGCCTGCAACCGCGCTGGCTACGACGAGGCGCTGTCAATCTGCAAGCTCGAGCGCTTCGTCGGCGACCAGGCGCTGGCGCAAGGCTGGACGCTGGACGCCGGCGCTGCGCGGCCCGGTCATATAGGCGTTGTCGGCGGCGGTCCGTCGGGTTTGTCGGCGGCGTTTCATTTGCGCCGCATGGGGTTTGCCGTCACGCTGTATGAGGCGCAGCCCGAACTCGGCGGCCTGATGCGTTACGGCATACCGGCCTATCGGCTGGCGCGCGATGTGCTCGACGGCGAGATCGCGCGCATCGTCGCGATGGGTGTGATGGTGCATTGCAGCCATCGCATCGACTCGGCCGACGATCTCTCGGCCTTGCGCCAGCAGCACGACGCGCTCTATCTGGCGCTTGGCGCGGCGCGCAACAAGCGCCTGCCGACGCTGGACTACACACAGCCCTGGGTCTGCGACGGTGCCGCTTTTCTGGCCAGTGCCAACGCCGGCCAGCCGCCCAAACTGGGCCAGCGCCTGGTCGTCATTGGCGGTGGCAGCGCGGCGCTCGACGCGGCGCGCAGCGCGCGTAGGCTCGGGCATGACGTGACGCTGCTGGCGCTGGAGCAGCGCGCCCAGTTGCCGGCGCAGCAAGAGGAAGTGATCGAGGCACTGGAGGAGGGCATCACGCTCATTGACGGCGCGCGGCTTGACGCCGTCAGCGACGCCGGCGGCCTGATATTGAGCTGCTCGAAGGTTGTGTTTGTTGCCGGCAGCCAGCGCGGTCAGTTCACCGTCAGCGCGGTCGCCGGCAGCAGCTTCACCGTCGCGGCCGACGCCATCGTCACATCGATCGGCCAGGACCCCGACCTTGCGCTGCTGGGTGAGGGCTTTGCCGCAGCCGGTGGCCTGCTGCAGACCGACGCGCAACTCGCAACCAGCAGCGCCGGTGTCTACGCCGGTGGCGACCTCGCCAGCATGGCGCGCTTTGTTACCGAAGCCGTCGGCATGGGTCAGCGCGCGGCGCACTCGATTGCACGCGCACTGACGCAACGCCGCAGCGATGCAGGCGGCGATGCCAGCGCCGAGGCCGAACCGCTGGTGGCACTAGCGGCTATCAACACCTTTTATCACCCCAAACGCGCACGTGCCCAGACCGGCCTGCTCGACGCCGCCGAGCGGCTGGCGCGCGATGTCGAGGTGCAGCTCGGGCTCGATCTGGAGCAGGCGCTGGCCGAGAGCGAGCGTTGCTTTTCCTGCGGCACCTGCATAGACTGCGACAACTGCGTCGTTTACTGCCCGGACATGGCGGTCAAACGGGTGGTCGGCGGTTACACCGTGCTGACCGACTATTGCAAGGGCTGCGGTGTTTGCGTCAAGGAGTGTCCAACCGGCTCGATGAAGATGCAGGAGGAACTGCGATGAGCAATCCACAACAAGCCATATTGCTGACCGGCAACCAGGCGGTCGCCTGGGGTGCGCGCCTCGCCCGCCCGCAGGTGGTGCCGGTCTATCCGATCACGCCGCAAACGCCGGTGCTGGAGCAACTCACCGAGTTTCAGGCCGACGGCAGTTTTGACGCCGAGATCATCACGCCCGAGTCGGAGCATTCGGTGATGTCGGCCTGCATTCCGGCCTCGCTGGTCGGCACCCGGGTCTTCACCGCCACCGCGTCGCAGGGCCTGCTGCTGATGCACGAGCTGCTGCACTACGCCAGCGGCGCGCGCGCGCCGATCGTGATGGTCAACGTGAACCGCACGGTGGCCTCGCCGTGGGCGTTCTGGCCGGACCAGACCGACAGCGTGGCGCAGCGCGACACTGGCTGGATTCAGTACTACGTGGAAAGCGCGCAGGAAGCGCTTGACACCGTGATCCAGGCATTCCGCGTCGCCGAACAGTTGCTGCTGCCGACCATGGTCAACCTCGACGCGTTCTATGTTTCGCACGCGCTGGAGCCGGTGTTGGTGCCGGCGCAGGAACTGGTTGACCGTTACTTGCCGGCGTTCAACCCGCCGCACCGGCTCGACACCGGCAAGGTCGAATCGTGGGGCAATGTGGCGACGCAGGACATGTATTACCGGCATCGCCAGGGCCTGGCCGATGCGATGGCACAGGTGCCGGCGCTGGCCGCGCAGGCAGACCATGAATGGGCGCAACTGACGCAGCGCAGCCACGGCGTGATCGAGCGTTACCGCTGCGAAGGCGCGCGCACCGCGATCGTCACCATGGGCAGCATGTGCGGCACGGCGCGCGACGCGGTGGACGCGATGCGCGACGCCGGGCAGGCGGTCGGCCTGGTCAAGGTGCGGCTGTTTCGGCCGCTGCCAACCGCCGGGCTGCGCGAGGCGCTGGCCGGCTTTGACGATGTGGTCGTGCTCGACCGCAACTACTCTCCCGGCCACGGCGGCGTGCTGCACCAGGAGCTGCGCGCCGCGCTGTATGGCAGCCAGACGCAGCCGCGCATTCACGGCCTGCTGGCTGGCGTCGGCGGCGTCAATGTGTCGCCGGCCAAGATGGCCGAGTTTGTCAGCCAGGCGTGCCAGCGCGAGCCGCAGGGCGATTCCCAATGGGTGAGGTAAACAGCATGATCCCAATCGAACAAGCCGACCAGGACCCGATGCTGTGCTCCGGCCACGCCGCCTGCCCGGGCTGCATCGACGCGCTGTCGGCGCGCCACATCCTGACCGCGATGGGGCCCAACACGATGGCCGTGATTCCGCCGTCGTGCATGGCGATCATCGCCGGGCCGCAACCCTACAGTTCGCTGCGCATTCCGGTCTATCAGCCGACGCTCGAAGCCAGCGCGGCGGCCGCCACCGGGCTGCGCCGCGCCCTTGACGCGCAGGGCAAGCGTGACACGCAGGTGATTGTGCTGGCCGGCGACGGCGGCACCTACGACATCGGCTTTCAGTGTCTGTCGTCGGCGGCAGAGCGCAACGAGGACTTCATCTACTTTTGCCTGGACAACGAAGGCTATATGAACACTGGCGCGCAGAAGTCGTCGTCAACGCCGCATTTCGCGCGCACCGGCTCAACCCCGGCTGGCAAGACCTCGCGCAAAAAGAACCTGACCGAAATCATGGCGGCACACCGCGTTCCGTATGTGGCCACCGCCAGCGCCGGCCATCTGCCGGACCTGCTGCGCAAGATCGAGAAGGCCAAGAAAATGCAGGGTACGCGCATCATCACTGTGCTGATTCCGTGCATGGACGGCTGGGGCCTGCCGGACGACGGCGGGCTGATGGCGGCGCGCTATGCGGTCGAATGCGGCGCCTTCCCGCTGTACGAGGTGGAAGACGGGCACCGCTACCGGCTCAACCACACCAGCAAGACCCGACCGGTAGCAGACTACCTGGCGCTGCAGCGCCGCTACCGCAACATGGCAGCCGCCGACATAGCGACGCTGCAGGCCGAAATCGACGACGGCTGGGCCACGCTGCAACAGCGCGCGGCAGCGACACTGGCCGAAGTAGATTTAGCAGCCAACTAGTTGAGGAACAGAGAAAATGCCAAGATACCCTTCGTCGTCATTGCGAGCGCAGCGCGGCAATCCATGACTGCGGACTTCCTGGATTGCCACGTCGCTGCGCTCCTCGCAATGACGGCCAGCGGGACAATCAAGGTTATCCGGGGTCCTGGATTGCCACGTCGCTGCGCTCCTCGCAATGACAAGAAAAAGTGTCTTCCGAACTGTCAACTCCCTTGGAAAAAACACCATGCCAGAACTCAGCAGCGTCGATCGCAGCACCAGTCCACCGCAAGTGAATTTTCCGCGCCAGTACAACGCGGCGTTTGACCTGCTGCAACGCAATCTGCGCGCCGGGCGCGCCGGCAAGACGGCCTTCATTGACGACGCCGGCAGCTACACCTTTGGCGAACTGGACCAGCGCGTCCAGCGCTTTGCCAACGCCATCACGGCGCTCGGTGTGCAGCCAGAGCAGCGCGTGATGCTGTGCATGCTCGACAGCATCGACTGGCCGGTCGCCTTCCTGGGCTGCATCCTCGCGGGCGTGGTGCCGGTGGCGGCCAACACGCTGCTCACTACCGATGATTACGAGTACATGCTGCGCGACAGCCGCGCCCGCGCGCTGCTGGTGTCCGATCTGCTGTGGCCCAGGCTGGAGCCGCTGATGGGCAAGATTCCCGGCTTGCAGCACGTTGTTGTGTCGGGCGAGATTGCCGGTTCATCGGCAGTACCGAGGCTTGGTTTTTCGGAGCTGCTGGCTGGCGCCAGCGATCAGTTCGAAGCGGCGCAGACCTCGCCCGACGAGCCCTGTTTCTGGCTCTATTCGTCGGGCTCCACCGGCGCGCCCAAAGGCACAGTGCACATTCATTCCAGCCTGATCAACACCGTCGAGCTGTGTGCCATACCGGTGCTGGGCGTGCGCGAGGACGATATTGTGTTCTCGGCCGCCAAGCTGTTTTTCGCCTACGGTCTGGGCAACGGCCTGACCTTTCCGATGGCGGTCGGCGCCACCGCATTGCTGATGGCCGAGCGTTCCACACCGGCATCGATATTCAAGCGCCTGCGCGAGCAACAGCCGACCATCTTCTATGGTGTTCCCACGCTGTTTGCCGCGCTGCTGGTCAGCCCCGAGCTACCGGCCAAAGGTGAGTTGCGCATGCGCCTGTGCACCTCGGCCGGGGAAGCGCTGCCGGCCGACATTGGCAAGCGCTGGACCGAACACTTCGGCGTTGAAATTCTTGACGGCATCGGCTCGACCGAAATGCTGCATGTGTTCCTGAGCAACCGCGCCGGGCGCGTGCGCTACGGCACCACCGGCGAGGCGATTCCCGGCTACGAGTTGCGCATTCTCGACGAGCAGGGACGCACGCCGGCGTTGGGCGAAGTCGGCGAACTGCAGGTGCGTGGCGCCACCGCCGCGATGGGCTACTGGAATAACCGCGAGAAAACACGCGACACTTTTCAGGGGCCGTGGACGCGCTGCGGCGACAAGTATTCGGTCGATGCCGATGGCTACTACACCTACGCCGGACGCAGCGATGACATGCTCAAGGTCGGCGGCATCTACGTCTCGCCGATCGAGGTCGAGTCGGCGCTGATCACGCACCCGGCGGTGCTGGAGGCGGCGGTGATCGGGCGCGCCGACGACGCGCAACTGGTCAAGCCGCAGGCGTTTGTCGTGCTGCGCACCGGAATGGTTGCCAGCGACGCGCTGGCGATGGAGCTGCAGCAGCATGTGAAAGCCAGGCTGGCGCCGTACAAGTACCCGCGCTGGATCGAGTTCATCGACGAGTTGCCGAAAACCGCGACCGGCAAAATTCAGCGCTTCAAGCTGCGCGCCCGTGTCGCCTGAGGATCAAGCCGTGGAACGCTTCGCCTTCTCTTTACCGGCACTGGCTGTCTTGGCGCCGGCTTGCTGGCGTTCGATGATGCGCAGCATGGTCGCCAGCGTGATCGAGCTCATTGACGCCTTGGCGATCTCGTCAATCTCGGACAGGACGGAAGCCAGCGCCTGGCCGACCGGCGTCACCTCGCTGTGGCTGGCGTCGCTCGGCAGCACGTCCTCAAAGCGCGAGATCACATCCATCAGCGTGAGCCGGCGCGCATTGCCGACAAAGCGGTAGCCGCCGCCAACACCCCGGACCGATTGCACCATGCCAACCCGCGACAACTCCGCCAGCACCTTGGCCAGATGGTGCGACGACACATCGTATTTCTGCGCAATCTCGGCGGCCGGAATCTGGCGCTCGGGGTCGGCGGCGAATTCGAGCAGGCTAAAGAGAGCCAGGCGCGTGTTTTGTTGTAGTTTCATGGCAGCGGGTGCGGCGTCGCCGGTTCAGTGCTCAAGATCCATCTCCAGCGGAATGAACGGGCCGATCATCATCCCCTGGCTGCGGAAGAAAGAAAGTATCAGCGTGTTGTCGCGCGACAGCAGCGTGCGCACCTTGCTCACGCCGACCTTCCTGAAACCGGCGCAAATGGTGTGCAACAACTCGGTCGCGGTGCCGCCCAGGCGCGCGTCGGGGTGCACGTCGATCGCAAATACCCAGCCGCACGGCGGCGAGCCAAATTCCCAGTCACGCACTTCACCGATGACAAAGCCGATGACTTCGTCGTCCACCGTGGCGACCAGGAAATGCTGGCCGGTGGCGACCGCGTTGGCGTAGCGCAGGTACAGTGAATTCCAGTAATCTCGCTTCTCAATGCCCGTCACCATGCTGTCAATTTCAATCACCGCATTCAGGTCGCTGCGGCGCACCGCGCGGATGGTCAACGCAGGGCCAGTCGGCTGCACAGCGGACGTCGGCGCACCGGCCGCAATTTTCTTTTTCCGACCCATAGTGGCTGCACGTTTTGGCGCTGGTTTGTTCATGATTTCTTGCCTTGGGCAATTATTGCATGCAAATGCAGGAATAGGTAGAATGGAATTTACCGTACCTATAAAACCGTGTCAAAGCCCGGCGCCAGCGCCCTTGGCACACTACTCTAACGGAGACAGCAGATGAACAGTTTTCCTGCAAGCGGAGCTGGCGTCTTGGCCCGCGCCATTGCGATTCGCGACCGGAGAAGTCTGTCATGAGCACTGGTACCGCCGACGTGCGCATAGTCCCGACCTACTGTTACCAGTGCGTCGCCGGCCCTGACTTGCTGACGGTCAAGGTGGAGCAGGGCGTGGCGACCGAAGTCGAGCCCAACTTTTGCGCTTCGCAGATTCACCCCGGCGGTGGCAAGGTCTGTGTCAAGGCCTATGGTCTGGTGCAAAAGACCTATAACCCGCATCGGATTCTGACCCCGATGAAGCGCAGCAACCCGAAGAAGGGCCGTGACCAGGACCCGGGTTTTGTGCCTATCAGCTGGGAGGAAGCTTTCACGCTGATCGCCGGCAAGCTCAACGCCGTGCGTGCCGAAGGCATCCTTGACGCCTCCGGCTATCCACGCGTGGCAGCCACTTTTGGTGGCGCCGGTACGCCGCAGTCCTACATGGGGACGCTGCCGGCCTTTCTGGCGGCCTGGGGCCCGATTGATATGGGGTTTGGCTCCGGTCAGGGTGTCAAGTGCTACCACTCCGAACACCTGTACGGCGAGTTCTGGCACCGCGCCTTCATCGTCACACCCGACACGCCGCTATGCAATTATCTGATCTCCTGCGGCTCCAACATCGAAGCCTCAGGCGGTGTGATCGGCGTGGCACGCCACGCCAGGGCCCGGGTGCGCGGCATGAAGCGGGTCCAGGTGGAGCCCCATCTGTCGGTCACTGGCGCCTGCTCGGCCGAGTGGGTACCGATCAAGCCCAAGACCGATGCCGCCTTTTTGTACGCGCTGATCCATGTGCTGTTGCACGAGGTAGCGCGGGAGCGCCTGGACGTGACTTTTCTGGCGACGCGCACGGCCTCGCCCTACCTGGTGGGTCCACACGGCTACTACCTGCGCGATCGCGCCAGCCGCAAGCCGTTGCTCTGGGACCTCGCCAGCGCCAGTGCCCGCACGCACGACAGTCAGCACCTGCGAGAAGCGATTGAGGGGAGTTTTGAGGCGGATGCGATCGAGGTCGGTCCCGACGAAGAAGTGCTGGCCGAGGGCCTGTTGCCGGGCAGCACCTCGTTCACGCGTTTGGTGGAGCACATGCGACCCTATTCGCCGGAATGGGCACAAACGGTTTGCGACGTGCCGGCAGCCCATATCCGCCGTATCGCCAACGAGTTCATGGACCACGCCTGCGTCGGGCAGACGATCGAGATCGATGGCATTACCATGCCCTACCGGCCAGTGGCGGTCACCCTGGGCAAGACCGTCAACAACGGCTGGGGTGGTTTCGAGTGCTGCTGGGCACGCACCCTGCTGGCCACGCTGGTGGGCGCGCTGGAAGTCCCGGGTGGAACCCTGGGCACCACGATCCGGCTGACGCGGCCCATGTCACAGCGCCACGAGAGCGTGAAAGCCGGACCCGACGGCTTCATGCACTTCCCGCTCAACCCGACCGACAAGGCGACCTGGTCACCGAGCCCGAACATCCGTAACGCCTACCGCTCCATGGTGCCGCTGGCGGCGGACGGACCCTGGAGTCAGGCGCTAGGTCCGACCCACTTTTCCTGGCTGTTCCTGGATGAAACCCCGAAGGGACTGCCGCGCGTGACGCTGCCCGAAGTGTGGTTCCTGTACCGCACCAATCCGGCCATTTCGTATTGGGACACGGCCGAGCTGGGCGAAAAAATGGCACGTTTTCCGTTCACCGTTGCTTTTGCCTACACGCGCGATGAGACCAACCATTTTGCCGACATCCTGTTACCCGATGCCACCGATCTGGAAAGCCTGCAACTGATGCGCATTGGCGGCACCAAGTACCAGGAACAGTACTGGGAAGTCAACGGCTTTGCGCTGCGCCAGCCGGTCGTCGAGCGCATGGGCGAGGCACGCGACATGACCGAGATTGCCAGCGAACTGGCAGCACGAACGAATCTGACGACGCCCTATATTGCGGCGATCAACAAGGGCGCCGGCAGCGTACCGCTCAAGGGCGCACACGGCGATTTCTCCCTGGATACGCAGCAGCGCCACAGTTGCGAGGAGATCTGGGACGCGGTGTGCCGCGCCGCCAGCGCCGAGGTCAGCGACGGCGCGAGCGCGCATGGTCTGGACTGGTGGAAAGAAAACGGCCTGGCGACCAAGCCTCTTTTGCGCAGCACCTGGTACCTGGATCAGACCATGGTCAAGCGCGGTCTGCGCTATGAGTTGCCCTACCAGGAGCGACTGCTGCGTGTCGGTACCGAACTCGGGCGGCGCTTGCACGAACACGACATGCACTGGTGGGACGAGCAGCTCAAGGAATACCAGGCACTGCCGGTCTGGAAAGACTTTCCCGCCCTGTGGGAGGCGGTCATCGGCCAGACCGGGGGGCAGGCCAGGGATTACCCATTCTGGCTACTGACGGCGCGCAGCATGCAGTACGCCTGGGGCGCCAACGCCGGCATCCAGTTGATGCGCGAAGTGGCAGACAACATCACCGGTCATCGCGGCGTTGTGATCAACAGTGGTGCAGCGCAAAAGCTCGGTATTGCCGATGGTGACGAGATTGAAATCTCCACGCCCAAGTGCAGTGTGCGTGGCAACGCCGTGGTGCGCCAGGGCATACGCCCGGACACGTTGCTGCTGATCGGTCAGTTTGCGCACTGGGAAACGCCGATGGCCAAGGACTTCGGCATGCCCAGCCTGAATACGCTGGCGGCAATGTCCATCTCTCTCACCGACGCGACCGGCTCGGGTGCCGACATTGTGCGTGTCAACATCGCGCTCAACAAGACGGGGGTGCGCGCATGACACGCTGGGCCATGACCGCAGACCTGCGCCGCTGTGTCGGCTGCCAGACTTGCACCGCCGCTTGCAAGCACACCAACGCGACGCCACCTGATGTGCAGTGGCGCCGCGTGCTCGACATGGAGTTTGGCGAATACCCGAACGTCAAGCGCGTCTTTGTGCCGGTCGGCTGCCAGCACTGCGAAGACCCGCCGTGCATGACAGTGTGCCCGACCACCGCGACCAAGCAGCGCCCGGACGGCATCGTCACGATCGACTACGACCTGTGCATCGGCTGCTCGTATTGCGCCATCGCCTGTCCGTACCAGGCGCGCTACAAGACCGATAAAGCAAGTTTTGCTTATGGTGCGCCAACCCAAAACGAAACCACGCGGCGCGACGACTCGCGCCTCGCCGTCGCCACCAAATGCACATTTTGCGTGGACCGCATCGACGCCGGACTGGCGGCCGGGCTCAAGCCGGGAGTGGACCCGGCGGCGACGCCGGCCTGTGTCAATTCCTGCATTGCCGACGCGCTGGCTTTTGGCGACCTGCAAGACCCCGACAGCAATGTGTCGCAACTGCTGAAGAACAATCAGAGTTTTCGGATGCACGAAGAGCTCGGCACCGGGCCCGG
>JANNUE010000413.1:0-11360 GCA_031394895.1 Betaproteobacteria bacterium | reverse complement strand
GCAGTTTGCAGTCGCGCGGGCACAGATCGCACTGGATGCGGCCATCGTCCAAGCCGTGCCAATAGCGCGCCGGGTAGTTGTTGTTGTCCATCACGGCTGTCTGCTCTGGCGTCCAGCAACTGCGCTGCTTGCGCTCGCCGCCTCGCTCCATTTACTCACCGTGTAGCGCTGCAGCCGCACGTCCTTGTGCCAGAAACCGGCCGGCAGACCGGCTTTGGACTTCAGGTGAGCGATGAATTGCGTGGCCTGGGGTAGTTGTTCCCAGACCTGCGGCAAAAACGTACTGCGGTGCCGTCCGTATTCGAACAACACACCGTCGATGCCCGGGCGCAACTGCGCCAGCGCGCCGGCTTCGCTGTCGAAAGTCATGGGTTGCAGGGCAGACAGAAGCGAGACTTCCACCTCGGTGCCTTCCAGTTCCTGCACGGTCAGCGGGGAAAAACGCGAATCATGAAACGCTGCAGCCTGTGCATTGGCCTTGACATCGTCCAACAGGCTGCGCCGCGCTTCGAGCGAGCCGATACAGCCGCGCAAACGACCATGCCGGGTCAATGTCACGAAGCAGGCACCTGGCTCTTGCAACCAGGGCGCACTCTCGTCGGTCACAGCATGATGACCTAAAGCGCCGGCGATGGTGGCACGGGCAATAGGAAGCAGCACTGTGCCGGCATCAGTGGGCGCCATCGGAATGCTCCGTAAAGGCAAACGCGGCGTAACCGACGACGCGGGCGCGATCGCCCGCCGTGTCGCCGGAGTTGCACTGGCCAAGCAATTGCGGCCGCAAGCCGTGCTGCCGGGCCGCCAGCAACAAACCATTGATCGGTGTGCCGCCGCAGGCTTGCTGGTGCGTCAACGTCGCGGTACCGTCCAGAATGCTTTGCGTCGTCGCCTGATCCATCGCCTGCGCCGCCTGATAGGAACGGTAATGTGACAAATCCGAGCTGATCACAATCAGCGTCTCGGGTCCACCCCAGACCAGATCGAGCACTTGTGCCACTTCGGCCGGCGTCGCGTCGCCAACCGCCAGCGGCACCAGCGTGAATTCGTCCAGTACCAATTGCAGGAATGGAAGCTGCACTTCGAGCGAATGCTCTTGCGCATGGGCGGCCGGGCTCGACACCACCTGGCGCAGCGTGGCAAGCGTCGCCAGTGCCGGCTGATCCACTTCGATCGTGCCCAGCGGTGTCGCAAACGCCAGTTCGTTGGTGACGGCGATGCCGCGCACCGCCACCCGGTGCACCGGCCCGAGTAACACGACCCGCGTGATGCGCGCGTGCGCCGGCGCCAGTCGCGCGTAAGCCAGCGCCGCAGTGGAGCCTGAGTAGATGTAGCCTGCGTGCGGCACGATCAACGCCTTGGGTACTGCCGCGTTGCGTTCGACGCCGGCCCCGGCGGTTTTCAGCAGGCCCAACACGTCGCGCGACAAGGCGTCCTGTCGCATCGGATAGAAGCTGCCGGCAACAGCCGGTTGACGCACCTGATTCATAACGACCTCCACGCATAGCCAATGCGGATGCGCGAAGCGTAGCATAGGCCTGAAACAGACGCGCCAGTCTTTTCCGGGACTGGCGGTTGTGGTGGGAATCCCGGGGCAGCTTGTCAGATTGACACGATTCGCCAATCCGGCCGCAATTTCAATTTCCAGTACATGAAGAGCCGGCGTCGGACCGCGTGCGCGCCTCAGAAGTCGCAAAATCGACCGCCTTCGAAAGCGCAAGAACAAACCACTTGCGAATTGTCAAAACACGCCTGATCGGGCCGGCTAGTCTTGACCTCAGACCCAGCCACAACAGGAGCAACATCATGGTGAACATGCCTAGCCCGGAGCGCAGCGCGAAGCACAGACGCATTGCACGCGGCGCCGAGCGAACCGAACCCGCTGGCTGCATCAGCCCCATGCTTCGCGATCGCTTCGTTCGACAACTGGCGGATGTGGTGCGCGCAGGGGTAGCGCGCCAGCATCACAACCGGCTCGAACTGGCTGCATTTCGTCAGGAACTGGGCGAACTCCGCGCGTTGATGAGGCACCAACATTGAACCGATCATCCCCGTGATGAAAAGCAGTTGTGACCACTTGACGAGCATAGGGCAGCATGAAAGACGTGTTGATTGACGATCCGGGACTGGCGGGCGAAATAGAGATGCCGGATGGAGCCATCGGCCTGGTGCTGCTGGTTGATGCCAGCGGCAGCGGCCGGCGCAGCGCCCGCAATCAGTCGGCTGTGCGCGTGCTGCGCTCGTACCGACTGGGCACGTTGCTGCTGGATCTGCTGACCAGAGCCGAGGCACTTGATCGCGACAACGTCACCGACATCGACCTGCTGGGCGGGCGCGTCATCAAGACCCTTGACTGGCTGGAGGCGCAGCCGGAACTGGCCGCGCTACCGACGGGCCTGCTGGGCACGGGTACCGGCGCCGCTGCGGCACTGCAGGCCGCCGCGCAAAAGCCGGCGCGGATCAGCGCCATCGTGACGCGCGACGGCCGGCCCGATCTTGCCGACAGGCATCTAGCCAAAGTGCGGGCGCCGACGTTGATGATTGTCGGCAGCGAAGACAATGAGGTGTTCAGTCTGAACCACGTGGCGATGCGAGTTCTGCCGTGCCACAAGAAACTCGAAGTTGTGGCCGGCGCCACGCATCTGTTCGAGGAACCCGGAGCGCTCGATATCGCCGCGAGCCTGGCAGGACACTGGTTTGAAGGTCACTTCCTGGCAAGCAACCACGCAGTTGACCAAGCTTTCAGCCACACCAGATAGCGCCGGCTCTTGAGCCGCCACACGCCGCAGCGCATACAGCGTCCGCTCTATCAGCCCTCATAGGCACGCAGCGCCTCGTGCGAATTGATCACCACTTCGCGATGCGATACATCGATCACACCCAACTGGTGCAAGGCCGACAATGCGCGACTGACCGTTTCCAGCGTGATGTTCAAGTAGTTGCCAATATCGCGGCGTGTCATCGGCAATGTCAAGCGCCTGGGTGAGCAGCCGATGGCGGCGAAGCAGTCTGATTGCAGCAGCAAAAAGCGCGCAACCCGCACGTCCGACCTGACCGCGTGGGTCAGCGTGTACGACATCTGTTCCTTGACAAGCTCGCGGCTGATGGCCCAGTAGGCCATGCGCTCGATGTCGTTGCTGGCGCGCCCGGGTGAAAACAGCTCGGACGCCGGCAGCCTGATCACCTCGCTGTCGGTCAGCGCCACCGCCTCGGTGCGATAGCGATTCGCGCAAACGCCCTCAGTGCCGAGCAGATCGCCCTTCATCGCAAACGACAGCACATGCTCGGCGCCGTCATCGTGGGTCACAACGGACTTCAAAGCGCCGAGTCGCACCACATACAGGCCGTCAAACGACTGGCCGCTGTCAAACACGGTTTGCCCGGCCTTGACGCGACAGCGGCGAAACAGGCGCTCGTCATCGGCCAAGCCGACCGGTCCATCAAACTGCATCAGGGTCATGACTTCTGGCAGTCCGACCCAATCCGGATTGCTGCGGGGCTGGTTGCCCCAGGCCTGCGGCAGGGAGTAGCCTCGGGGCGCGGAGCTTGTCATTGTTTGTAGTTGCATCATGGTCACCATCTGACGGCGGTCGCGCCCGGCGGACGCGCTCGTAACCGGTGAGTGCAACTGTACTTATGGCCCACCGCAGCGTCTGTAGGGAGTTATCGACAGCTTGCGTCAGCAAGCGTGGACAAAACGGCGCTGACCGCAGCGAGCAGCCAGCCTATTGCCGGTCCGAGTCGATCAATTTGTAGTGAACCGCCAGCCGGACCAGCGACGCCACGTCCGCCACGCCCAGTTTGGCCATCAGGCGGCTGCGGTAGGTGGCCACGGTCTTGGGCGAGAGGTGAAGCTGCACGCCGATCTTTGCGCTCGACTGGCCTTGCACCACCATCGTCACTATTTGCCGCTCGCGTGGCGACAAGGCGGCCAGCGGGTCGGCGTCAGCACCAAGCTTGAACGACTCAACCGCCAGATCAGCCATATCGGGACCCAGATAATGCCGGCCCTGCGCCGCAGCCTCAATGGCGCTGGCCAGCTCACTGCCGGCCGAACCCTTGAGCACATAGCCGAACGCCCCCATCCGCAAAGCCTCGGCCAAATGATGCGGCTGGGCCGACATCGTCAACACGATGCAGCGGGTTGGCAACTGCCGCTGCTGCAAGTCTGCCAGCAACTCGAAGCCGGAGCGCCCGCCCAGATTGAGGTCAAGCAACAGGATGTCGGGCTGCAGGCGCTGAATCTCGGCCAGCGCGTGCGTCGGATCGGCCGATTCACCGACGATCACATGCCCCCACGCCTGCAGCAAAACGCGCAAACCTTCACGCACGATCTGATGGTCGTCAACCAGATACAGCCGGGTCATGGCGCAGACTCCCAGCGCAGGCTGACGCGCGAGCCGCTTGGCCCGAATGAGCCCAGCGCCAGCTCGGCCCCGATCGACTTGGCGCGCTCGCGCATGCCAGCCAGGCCCAGATGCCCGACCGTGCTTTGGTCGTCCGCGGCGAAACCTACGCCGTTGTCCAGCACGTCGAGTTGCAAGTCCAGCGGAGCCCCGCCCAGGCGCACCGTGACCAGCGTTGCTGCCGAATGGCGGAATGCGTTTTCGACCGCTTCGCGGGCGATCATGAAGGCGGCGTATTCGACCGCGGTAGGCCAGCGTATGGTTCTTAATTTGGCTGGCACCTCCAGCGCCACCTTGATCCGGGTGGTTGTCAACGATCGGCTGCGCAGTTCATTGTCCAGTGCCGCGGCCAGACCGCTCTCATCGAGCAGCGGCGGGTGCAAATCGGTCAGTACCTGACGCACCTGGCGTATCGACTGCTTGATCAGCTTGCCCAGGTGCTGATCCAGGCGCTTCAATTCCTCCGATGCGTAGCCCTGCTGCATGACACTCATGGCTTCGTGAACCATGCCGATGGTCGCCAGCGTTTGCCCCAGATGATCGTGCATGGCCATGGCAATGCGCTTGATCAGCTCCTTCTCCTGCAACATCAGCTTGTTGGCCAGACTGGAGAGTTGCGTGCGCGACTGCTCGCGTTCTGTCTCGTCCCGAACGCGCCGCGTGACGTCGCGCAAGATGTACATCGGAAGTTGATCCTGTTCGACCTTGACCTGCGAAACCGTGCCTTCCACATCAATTTCCTGGCCATCGGAGCGCAGGCCCTTGAGCCGGCTGATCCCCATCGTCCGGTAGGCGTCGGACGAATCGACAAAGCGGCGCCGGTGCTGTATCTCGGACAGGTGAAACGGCTCCGGCAACAGCAGGTCAATACTCAGGCCCTGCACGCTGTCGCGGCTGACACCGAATATGCGTTCTGCCCCGGGGTTGAATATCTGAATCCGGCCCTCGGCGTCGGTCGTGATGACGGCGTCGTTCGAGGTATCAATGACGGCTGCCAGCGTCTCGTGTTCGGTCCTCACCTTCTTATCGTCAACCATTTTCTGGGTCACGTCGCGCGCCACCACAATGCGCCAGTGAGCGCCGCCGGATGGCACATCTGCAGTGGCAAGTTCAACATTGATCAGCGCGCCATCACGGCAGAGATGGCGCCACAGGCGCTGCCCCATGCGTTCCTGCGCCGGCAATTCAAGGTGTCTGTGCAGCAGCGCCAGATCCTCCAGTTGGTGAAGGTCGGGCCAACGCAGTGCGACAAATTCGTCCGCGCTGTACCCATAGCGCGCAACGGCGGCCTGATTGGCCGCCAGCAGACGCAAGGTATTGACGTCATAGACCACGGCGGGCAAGGGGCTGCGCTCAAAGACAAGTTGGTAGCTTGCCCCAAGCGCGCTCACAGCCAATTCAGTCTGGAGTTCCATGCGAGAGGTTTTATCAAGAATGCAGCCCTTTGGGAGTCAACCTGCGCGCCTCACGCGTGCTGGTGTAGCGCGCGCCGGCACAGCCAGATCCGCGCGGTCGAATCTGCGCCGATTGTAAACAGGGTGCAACCACTGCCAGCTATTCGCCAAAGCGCGCCCTGTCGCTTGCGATTAATCAAAAAAGCCTTCGATGCCAGGAAGGCAGCGAAGGCTTGATCAAACCGTTGTGAATGGTGGGCAGTGCAAGTTTCGAACTTGCGACCCCTGCAGTGTGAATGCAGTGCTCTACCCCTGAGCTAACCGCCCTGAATTGGGTTCAGGAAAGGCTTGAATTATGCCTTATTTTTTCAGGCCGTCAGACGCCAAACCGTCTTGCCGCCGCTGTCAACGTCGAGTTGCTGCAAAACCCCATCATGGGCGGCAATTTCCTGCTCGTTGGCGCACAGCACCGGCAACTCGATGGCACTCAGGTCGATGGACACCACGCGCAGGCCGGGGCTGGGTGCGGCGCCGGCGTCGATCAGTAGTGCGTCCTGGCCACGCGTCAGGTTGATATAGACGTCGGCCAGCAGTTCGGCGTCGAGCAAGGCGCCGTGCACGGAGCGCCCCGAATTGTCAACGCCCAGGCGCGAACATAGCGCGTCCAGCGAGTTGCGTTTGCCCGGAAACAGTTCTTTGGCCATCACCAGCGTATCGGTGATGCTGGCCACAAATTCCTTCAACAGGGGCCGCCCGGACAAGGCCAATTCAGTGTCCAGAAAACCGATGTCAAACGGCGCGTTGTGAATGATGACCTCGGCACCCTTCAGGTACGAGATCAGGTCGTCTGCCACAAACTCGAACTTCGGCTTGTCCTTCAGAAACTCAGTGCTAAGGCCATGCACCTTCAGCGCCTCTTCATGGCTGTCGCGCCCGGGGTTCAAATAAAAGCGCAGGTTGTTGCCGGTCAGCTTGCGGTTGACCAGTTCGACGCAGGCAATTTCAACCATGCGGTCCCCTGCCTCCGCGTACAGGCCTGTGGTTTCGGTATCGAGAAATATCTGACGCATGCTCAATGTAGCTCTTTGGCGTGATTGATGGAGTATTTGGGTATTTCCACCACCACATCTGTCTGCGCCAGAACGGCCTGGCAACTCAGGCGTGACTGCGGCTCCAGGCCCCAGGCCCGGTCCAGCAGGTCTTCTTCCTTCTCTTCCTGTTCATTGAGTGAGGCAAGGCCCTCTCGCACAATGACGTGGCAGGTGGTACACGCGCAACTCAAGTCGCAGGCGTGCTCAATATTGATGTGATTGTCCAGCAACGCCTGACAAATCGTGGTGCCAGCCGGCGCTGATACTTCAGCGCCTTGCGGGCAGTACTCGGGGTGCGGCAGTATTTTGATGACGGGCATGTGGTGTTCCGATGCGGTCGTCTTAGACCGTCTCAATGTTGCGGCCCGCCAGCGCTTTCTGAATGCCACGGTTCATGCGCAGCGCGGCGAACGCCTCGGTGCCCTTGGCCAGCGCCTGGGTCGCGGCTTCAATTGAAGCCGCGTCTTGTGTCTCGCTGCGCGAGCGAAGGTCGGCCATCAATGCTTCAATGTTGCTGCGATCGGCGTCAGCCAACAGATCACCGTCGGCCGCCAGCGCGCTCAGCGTCGCCAGCAGCATGCGATCAGCATCGACCCGCGCCTCGACCAGCGCGCGTGCTTTCATGTCAACGTCGGCCGTCGTAAAGCTGTCCTGCAGCATCTTCGCAATCTGCTCGTCACCCAGCCCATAGGACGGTTTGACGTCAATGCTGGCCTCAACACCGCTGATCTGCTCCCTGGCGCCGACGCTAAGCAAACCGTCGGCGTCAACAGTGAAGGTCACACGAATGCGCGCGGCACCGGCAACCATCGGCGGAATGCCACGCAACTCGAACCGCGCCAGGCTGCGGCAGTCGGCCACCAGATCGCGCTCGCCCTGCACCACGTGCAAGGCGAGTGCGGTTTGACCGTCCTTGTAGGTGGTGAAGTCCTGCGCTTTGGCGGTCGGAATGGTTTCGTTGCGCGGCACGATGCGCTCGACCAGTCCGCCCATGGTCTCGATGCCGAGCGACAGCGGAATGACATCGAGCAGCAGCAGTTCGCCGCTAGTGTTGTTGCCGGCGAGCTGATTGGCCTGAATCGCCGCGCCGATAGCCACCACCTCGTCCGGGTTGAGGTTGGTCAGCGGCGCCCGGCCAAAGAAGTCGGCCACGGCCTGCAGGATCTGCGGCATGCGGGTCGAGCCGCCGACCATCACGACGCCCTTGACATCGTCCTTGTCGAGCCGCGCATCGCGCAGCGTCTTGCGCACGGCAGCAATCGTGCGCTGCGTCAGCGCGGCGGTGAGTTTTTCAAACTGCTCGTTGACGACTTCAAACTTGACGTTCTCACCACCGATGCAGGCGTGGCAGGCGGCACAATGCGCGGCCGACAACTCTTCCTTGCAGGCGCGCGCGGCAATGATGGCGATTGCCTTGTCCTGCGGCGTGTGGACCTTGACGCCGGCCTGTGCCATCACCCAGTCGGCCAGCGCGCGGTCGTAGTCATCACCACCCAGGGCCGAGTCGCCACCGGTGGCCAGCACTTCAAACACGCCGCGTGTCAAACGCAAGATGGAAATATCGAAAGTGCCGCCGCCCAGGTCATACACCGCGTAAACACCTTCGCTGGCGTTGTCCAGCCCGTAAGCGATGGCGGCCGCTGTTGGCTCGTTGATCAGCCGCAGCACGTTCAGACCGGCCAGCTTGGCGGCATCCTTGGTGGCCTGGCGCTGGGCGTCGTCAAAGTAAGCGGGCACCGTGATGACGGCGCCAAACAGGTCTTCGCCAAACGTGTCCTCGGCCCGGTAGCGCAGGGTTGCCAGAATATCGGCACTCACCTCGACTGGCGATTTCTCCCCCTGCACGGTCTGCACTCCCAGCATGCCGGGATGATCAACAAAACGGTATGGCAGCTTGGCGTGTCCGACCACATCACCCAGGCCGCGGCCCATGAAGCGCTTGACCGAAGCAATGGTGTTTTCGGGGTCCACGCCCTGCTCTGCGCGGGCCTCAAATCCGATTTGGCGTCCGCCTCCCGCCAGGTAGCGGACGACCGACGGCAAAATCACGCGGCCGTTAGCGTCCGGCAGGCATTCAGCAACGCCGTGCCGCAGCGACGCCACCAGCGAATGCGTAGTGCCCAGATCGATGCCCACCGCGACGCGCCGCTGATGCGGATTGAGCGACTGGCCGGGTTCGGAAATTTGTAGTAACGCCATAAATCATTCTTACGCAGTGTTCATCTGGTCAACGCGGGTTTCGACATCTCGCGCAAAACGCTCAATGAACATCAGCGCGCGCACCTGCTGCACTGCGCCCTGATAGTCCTTTTGCGAATCCAGCAAATAGGCACATTGTCGCAGTGCCTCAAGCTGCGCTGCGCTGACCTGCTCGCCGAGCTGGTCCAGACTATTCGCATCGTGCGCCTCATCAAGTGCTTCGCGCCAGTGCATCTGCTGCATCAGAAACTCGGCCGGCATGGCGGTGTTGTTCTCGGCATTCACCGGTGCCGCGTTCAACTCACACAAATAGGCCGCGCGCTTGAGCGGGTCTTTCAACCGCTGATAGGCCTCGTTGATGCGCACCGACCACTGCATTGCGAGCCGCTGTGCGGTGGCGCCCTGCGCCGCAAATTTGTCCGGATGCGCTTGCCGCTGCAAGTCTTTCCAGCGGGCGTCGATCGTGGCGCGGTCCTGCGAAAACTGGTTGGCAAGACCAAACAATTCGAAATCGTTGGACTGTAGATTCACACCCGAAACGACTCGCCACAGCCGCAACGATCTCGCTCTCTGGGGTTGTTGAAGCGGAAGCCCTCGTTCAGCCCTTCGCGCACGAAATCAAGCTCGGTGCCATCCAGATAGGCAAAGCTTTTCGGCTCGATCAACACCTTGACGCCATGGCCTTCAAACACCATGTCTTCCGGTTCGATCTGGTCCACGTACTCCAGCTTGTAGGCCAGCCCCGAGCAGCCGGTGGTCTTGACACCCAGGCGCACGCCGACTCCCTTGCCGCGCTTGCTCAGGTAGCGTGTGACGTGCCGTGCCGCCGCTTCAGTCAGGGTAACAGCCATGTTTATTGGGTCACAAGTGCGTTGTGTTTTTGCTTGTAGTCGTTTACAGCGGCCTTGATCGCGTCTTCGGCCAGAATGGAACAGTGTATTTTCACCGGAGGCAGCGCCAGTTCCTCGGCAATTTCGCTGTTTTTCAGCGCCGCCGCCTGCTCCAGCGTCTTGCCCTTGACCCATTCGGTCACCAGCGAAGACGAGGCGATGGCAGAGCCACAGCCATAGGTCTTGAAGCGCGCGTCCTCAATGACACCGGTTTGCGGGTTCACCTTGATCTGCAGCTTCATCACGTCGCCACACGCCGGCGCACCGACCATGCCGGTACCAACCGACTCGTCACCCTTGTCGAACGAGCCGACGTTGCGCGGGTTTTCATAATGATCAACAACTTTTTCAGAATATGCCATTTCATTTCTCCTTCAATGCGCAGCCCACTGGATGGTGCTTATATCAATACCTTCCTTGTACATGTCCCACAGGGGGCTCAAATCACGCAGCTTGGCAACGTTGACTTTGATCGTGTCAACGGCGTAATCAATTTCTGCTTCGGTCGTGTATCGGCCAATGGTCATACGCAGGCTGCTGTGCGCCAACTCATCGCTGCGGCCCAAGGCGCGCAACACGTAGCTGGGTTCCAGGCTGGCCGAGGTGCAGGCCGAACCGCTGGAAACAGCAAGCCCCTTGATGCCCATGATCAGCGATTCGCCTTCGACGTAGTTGAAACTCATGTTCAGGTTATGCGGCACACGGTGCTCCAGATCGCCGTTGATGAACACCTGCTCAATGCCCTGCAGACCAGCCAGCATGCGCTCGTGCAGCGCGCGAATGCGCCGGTTCTCGCCCGCCATCTCTTCCCTGGCGATGCGGTAGGCCTCGCCCATGCCAACAATCTGGTGCGTTGGCAGCGTACCCGAGCGCATGCCGCGCTCATGACCGCCGCCATGCATCTGCGCCTCAATGCGCACGCGCGGCTTGCGCCGCACATACAGGGCACCTATACCCTTGGGCCCGTAGGTCTTGTGCGCGGTCAGGCTCATCAAGTCCACCGGCAACTGGCTCAGGTCGATATCGACCCGCCCGGTGGCCTGCGCCGCATCGACGTGAAAAATAACGTTCCTGGCGCGGCAGATCGCACCGATAGCCGCAATGTCCTGAATCACGCCAATTTCGTTGTTGACGAACATGACGCTGGCCAAGATGGTGTCTGATCGAATGGCGGCCTTGAACGCATCATAGAGAATCTTGCCGGCGTCAGGCTCGGAAAGATTGCGCAGCACGACCGGGTCCTCGAGATCCACGGGTGACGGCGCGCCAAGGCACCACGCCGCACATCGTCCGCTACGTGTTGGGCGTTAGCCTGGTCCTGGCCGTGCTGGCTCTTGGGCTGACGCTGGCCTTCCAGTGAACGGCAGGAACTCAAAGCCGGGC
>JANNUE010000390.1:0-7261 GCA_031394895.1 Betaproteobacteria bacterium | reverse complement strand
GCCCCTTGACCACCTTGCGGCAGATCTTGGACAGCTCGCGCTCGAGTGAGCGCACACCGGCTTCGCGCGTGTAGTAGCGCACGATGTCGCGCACCGCGTCTTCGCTGATCAGCAGTTCCTCTTCGCGCACACCGTTGTTCTTGAGCTGCTTGGGCAGCAGGAAATTGATCGCAATGCTGACCTTCTCGTCTTCGGTGTAGCCCGACAGACGGATCACTTCCATGCGGTCCAGCAAGGCCGGCGGAATGTTCATCGAATTGGAAGTCGCGACAAACATCACGTCACTCAGATCAAAATCGACTTCCACATAATGGTCGCCGAACTTGTGATTCTGTTCCGGGTCCAGCACCTCCAGCAGTGCGCTCGACGGGTCGCCGCGAAAATCGGTGCCCAGCTTGTCGATTTCGTCCAGCAGGAACAGCGGGTTGCGCGTGCCGACCTTGGACAGGCTCTGCAGCACCTTGCCCGGCATGGCGCCGATGTAGGTGCGCCGGTGGCCGCGAATCTCGGCCTCGTCGCGCATGCCGCCGAGCGCCATGCGCACATATTTGCGCCCGGTGGCCTTGGCGATCGACTGCCCGAGCGATGTCTTGCCAACGCCGGGTGGCCCGACCAGACACAAAATGGGGGCCTTCAACTTGTCAACGCGCTGCTGTACCGCGAGGTACTCCAGAATGCGGTCTTTCACCTTGTCCAGACCATAGTGGTCTTCGTTGAGGACCTTCTCGGCGTTGCCCAGATCGTGCTTGATCTTGGTCTTGCCTGCCCACGGCAGGCCGGTCAGCACGTCGATGTAGTTGCGCACCACCGTCGCCTCGGCCGACATCGGCGACATCAGCTTGAGCTTTTTAAGTTCCCCCTCGGCCTTCTTCAGTGCTTCCTTGGGCATCCTGGCGGCCTTGATCTTTTTCTCAATCTCGTCAACGTCGGCGCCGTCTTCACCTTCGCCAAGTTCCTTCTGAATCGCCTTGACCTGCTCGTTCAGATAAAAATCGCGCTGGTTCTTTTCCATCTGGCGTTTGACGCGGCCCCGGATCTTCTTGTCCACGTTGAGGATATCGACCTCGCGCTCGATCTGCTCAAACAGATTTTCCAGCCGCTCCTTGACACCGGCCAGATCGAGCACCGCCTGCTTCGCATCGAGCTTGAGCGGCAAATGCGCGGCGATCGTGTCAGCCAGACGGCCGGGATCATCGATGCTCGAAATTGACGTCAGGATCTCGGGCGGAATCTTCTTGTTGAGCTTGACGTACTGGTCAAACTGCACGATCACGGCGCGCCGCAGGGCTTCGATTTCACTGGCCTTGCCACGCGGTTTGGCGGCCGCATCCAGCACTGCCTCGATCGGTGTCACATTGGCTGAAAAATGCAGCTCGCCGTCGTCAATCCGGTTGACACGGGCGCGCTGCTGGCCCTCGACCAGCACCTTGACCGTGCCATCGGGCAACTTGAGCATCTGCAAAATGGTCGAGATGCAGCCGACATCGAACATGTCGGTCACCAGCGGGTCATCCTTGGCGGCGGCTTTTTGCGCCACCAGCATGATGCGCCGCTCGGCCTCCATCGCGGCTTCCAGCGCCTTGATGCTCTTGGGACGACCGACAAACAGTGGAATCACCATGTGCGGAAAAACCACCACGTCGCGCAGCGGCAGCAGTGGCAAATCAATCGCAATGGCGGGTAAGGGAGTATGACCGGACATGAACGTCGCTTTATAAAAATTGGACCGAATCAGGCCTTGCGGGCCACTTCGCGGTAAACCAGTAACGGCGGCTTGTTCTCTTCGATGGTCGTCTCATCGACCACCACTTTATCAACGTTGCTGGTATTGGGCAACTCGTACATGGTGTCGATCAGCGCCTGCTCCAGAATCGAGCGCAGGCCGCGCGCGCCGGTTTTGCGCGCCAGCGCCTTCTTGGCAATCGCCTTCAGCGCCGACGGGCGGATTTCCAGCGCCACGCCCTCCATCTCGAGCAGCTTGCCGTACTGCTTGACCAGCGCATTCTTGGGCTCGGTCAGAATCTGCACCAGCGCGTCCTCGCTGAGTTCGGCCAGCGTGGCCACCACCGGCATGCGCCCGACCAGCTCAGGTATCAGACCGAACTTGATCAGGTCTTCCGGCTCCACCTCTTTAAAGACCTGGGTCAGGCTGCGCTGCTCCTTGCTCTTGACCGTGGCACCAAAACCCATGCCGCTCGACTGCGTGCGGTTGTCGATGACCTTCTCCAGCCCGAAGAACGCGCCGCCGCAAATGAACAGGATGTTGGTGGTGTCGATCTGCACAAAGTCCTGATTCGGATGCTTGCGCCCGCCTTGCGGTGGCACGCTGGCCATGGTGCCTTCGATCAGTTTCAGCAGCGCCTGCTGCACGCCTTCGCCCGACACGTCGCGGGTGATCGAAGGGTTGTCCGACTTGCGAGAAATCTTGTCTATTTCATCGATATAGACAATGCCGCGCTGCGCCCGTTCGACTTCGTAATTGCAGCTTTGCAGCAGCTTGAGCACGATGTTCTCGACGTCCTCGCCGACATAGCCGGCCTCGGTCAGCGTGGTGGCGTCGGCCATCACGAACGGCACGTTGAGCATGCGCGCCAGCGTTTGCGCCAGCAGCGTCTTGCCGGAGCCGGTCGGGCCGATCAGCAGGATGTTGCTCTTGGCCAGCTCGACATCATCCTTTTTGGCCTTTTCCTTGTGCCGCAGGCGCTTGTAGTGGTTGTACACCGCCACCGCCAGCGTGCGTTTGGCCGGCTCCTGGCCGATCACATAATTGTCCAGATTGGCCTTTATCTCGGACGGCGTTGGCAACTCGTCCCCGGTCTTACCCGGCTCGGTCGTCCCCGGCAATTCGTCCCGAATGATCTCGTTGCACAGTTCAATGCACTCGTCGCAGACAAACACCGACGGGCCGGCAATCAGCTTCTTGACTTCGTGCTGGCTTTTGCCGCAAAAAGAGCAATACAGCGTCTTTTCGCCCGATGAGCCTTTCTTTTCAGCCATATGAATTACGCCCTTTTCGAAATAACCTGGTCAATCAGGCCATATTCTTTCGATTCTTCGGCCGACATGTAATAGTCACGCTCGGTATCGCGGGCGATGCGCTCCAGCGGTTGCCCGGTGCGCTCGGCCAAAATAATGTTCAACTGCTCGCGCGTCTTCAGAATCTCGCGTGCCTGAATTTCGATGTCGGTCGCCTGACCCTGGCTGCCGCCCGACGGCTGGTGAATCATGACCTTGGAGTTGGGCAGCGAAAAGCGTTTGCCCTTGGCGCCGGCCGCCAGCAAAAAGGCACCCATGCTGGCCGCCATGCCGGTGCACAGCGTTGACACGTCAGGCTTGATGAAGTTCATGGTGTCAAAAATTGCCATGCCGGCGCTGACCGAGCCACCGGGTGAATTGATGTAGAACGAAATGTCTTTGTCCGGGTTGTCGCTTTCCAGAAACAGCAGCTGCGCCACCACCAGATTGCCCACGTAGTCGGACACCGGCCCGACCAGAAAAATCACGCGCTCCTTGAGCAGCCGTGAATAAATGTCGAAAGAGCGCTCACCGCGACCTGACTGCTCGATCACCATCGGCACCATGCCCAGGCCCTGCGTCTCCATTGCCCCAAATCGCTCGTTCATATTGACTCCAATTAAGCGCCTACTGTACCGAAAAAATACCCACCCCAAAGCAAATAGGGCTTGAATGCAAGACTACAAGCCCGGCACAAGCCCTATATGGAGGATGTCGGGTTACGCCCTGCGGGCTAACCCGACCTACGCAATCGCCGAACCGCCATTGACCTCACTGCTGCGCCATCAACTCATCAAACGACAGGCTTTTCTCGCTAACAACCGCTTTGCCAAGCACGAATTCGGTCACATTGTTCTCAATCACGATGGCTTCCACTTCAGCCAGCCGGTTGTTGTCACTGTAGTACCAGCGCAGGATATCGGCCGGCTTCTCGTAGCTGGCGGCAAGCTCCTCAATGTGCGCCTTGATCTGCTCGGGTTTAGCCTGCAGGTTGTTGGCCCGCACCAGTTCCGCCACCACAAGGCCCAGGCGCACGCGGCGCTCGGCCTGCGGACGAAATACGTCGTCCGGAATCGGCGTCTTCTCGGCGTCCTTGATGCCGCGCTGCTTGAGCTCCGCGCGCGCGCCCTCCAACAGGCGATTGATCTCGGCCTGCACGCTGGTCTTGGGCAGATCCAGTTCGGCCTTGGCCACCAGCGCGTCCATGACGGCCTGCTTGTTACGGGCCAGCAGGCGGAACTTGACTTCGCGCTCGAGGTTCTTGCGGACGTCGGCCCGCAGACCTTCTACCGTCGCCTCGGCAATACCGAGCGACTTGGCCAGTACGTCATTCACGTCTGGCAGGTGCGCGGCCTCAATCTTCTTGAGCGTCACCATAAAGTCGGCGCTCTTGCCGGCCACATCCTTGCCGTGGTAATCGGCCGGGAACGATAGCTGAAATGTCTTGCTTTCGCCGGCTTTCATGCCACGCGTTGCGTCTTCAAACGCCTTGAGCATCTGGCCGTCGCCCAGAATGAACTGGAAGTCTTCCGCCTTGCCGCCGGAAAACGCTTCGCCGTCGATCTTGCCTTCAAAATCGACAGTCGCCCGGTCGCCATCCTGCGCTGGCGCGTCATGCGCGCGCTGGGAAAAAGTGCGGCGCTGCTTGCGCAGGATGTCGAGCGTCTTGTCGATCGCGCTGTCGGTCACTTCGGCGCTGGTCTTTTGGACCTCGGCCGTCGTCAGGTCGCCTATCTTGACCTCCGGAAACACTTCGAACACGGCGTCGAACGCCATTTGCCCTTCGGGCGCGCTCTGGCTTTCGGTGATTTGCGGCTGACCCGCAACCCGCAGCTTGGCTTCGTTGGCGGCGCTGGCAAATGCCTCGCCCACCTTGTCGTTCATCACTTCGTAATGCACCGAGTAGCCATAACGCTGCGTCACCACATTCATCGGCACCTTGCCGGGGCGAAAACCGTCCATCTTGACGGTGCGAGCCAGCTTCCTGAGCCGGGTCTGAACTTCCGACTGGACCACACCGACGGGCAGCGTCAGGGTGATTTTTCGTTCCAGTTTTTCCAGCGTTTCAACGGTAACTGCCATAGAGTTTCTCCTAAATTTCATTAACTTCGAGAGCATTCGTGCTTGGAATTGGCTGCCCGTTTGATAACCGTGCATTCTATCGCAGGCCCGGCACCGGCGGCGCCGCCGCCATCCATGGGCTGGCAGCGCGGCGCCACACAACGCAGACTCCGGCAAGGCTTTTGTCCAGGCAGTATCCTTGCCACACCGGGCACAGGGAATTGGGGTGGCGATCAGGTTGCGTGAAGACAGCTGCGACGCCAACAGTTACGCAAGAAAATGGCTGAAACGATGGAATCATTTAAATGGGATAGCTGCTTTGTCACCGGGCTTTCGACAGTGGACGAGCAGCATCGTCGCCTGGTGGACATCATCAACCGCTTCGGCAAGATATTGACACGACCCGAAGGTGCGCTGGCCCAGGACACGGAACTGGTGCTGGCCGAGCTGACCGCCTATGCCGGCTACCATTTCGATGACGAAGAGCGGCTGATGACCCAAAGTGGTCTGGACCGGACCTACATCGCTCAGCACCACCATTTGCATGCCGATTTTTTGCTGGAGGTCAAGCGCTTGCACGCCAGCATCGCCATTGACGGGCGCAGCGCGGCGAATTCGTTGCTGGACTTCCTGATTCACTGGCTGACTTATCACATCCTGGGCTCCGATCAGACCGTGGCGCGCCAGATCGCGGCGATTGCTGCAGGCGGCCAACCGCGGGAAACCTACCTGGCCACGCAAAAACATGATGACCCGGTGACCGAGACACTGATTCAGGCGCTTAAAGGTCTGTTCCAGCAGGTGTCCGAGCGCAACCATGCGCTGTATGAGCTCAACCAGACACTCGAAACGCGGGTGATCGAGCGCACACAGGAACTGTCCGACGCCAATCGGCATCTCGAGGAACAGGCCATGACCGATGTGCTGACCGGCTTGCCAAACCGGCGCAGCAGCCTGCGTTGCCTGCAGCGCGAGTGGCTAGTTGCGCAGCGACATAGCACGCCGCTGGCGTGCATGATGATCGATGCCGACGGCTTTAAGGCGATCAACGACAGCTTCGGTCATGAGGCCGGCGATGAAGTGTTGCGCCAACTGTCCCACCAACTGCGCAGTGCCGTGCGCGTGGACGATATTGTGTGCCGCTTCGGTGGCGACGAGTTCCTGGTCATCTGTGCCCGCACCCCGCTCGATGCTGCTCTGCAAATCGCCGAGAAGTTGCGCCAGGAAGTGGCCGGCATGCGGGTAGCGGCCGGTCGCGGCGAATGGCAGGGCAGCGTCAGCATCGGCGTGGAGGTACGTGACGCCGCGATGAACGAACCTGATGAATTGATCAGATTGGCTGACGACGGCACTTACCTGGCCAAGCGCAATGGGCGCAACTGCGTGGCAACGGTTGGCGCCACTGTGGCGAATTGATTGGACGCGCCCTGCCCCGTGCTCTCTTAGTCGCTCAACGCTCGCTCGGTCAGGCGAATACCTCGGCCGTCTTGAAGGCGGCGCCGATCAAATCTTTGCCTGACAGCACTGGTTCGCCGGCGATTGGCCAGTTGATTGCCAGGTCGGCGTCATTCCAGGCAATGCAGCGCTCGTGCTGCGGCGCGTAGTAATCCGTGGTTTTGTAGAGGAACTCGGCGCTGTCGCTGAGCACCAAAAAGCCGTGGCCGAACCCCACCGGAACCCACATCTGCCTCTTGTTCTCGGCACTGAGGATTTCGCCGACCCACTGGCCAAAGGTGGCGGACGATTTGCGCAGGTCCACCGCCACGTCGAACACCTCGCCCTGCACCACGCGCACCAGCTTGCCCTGCGGCTGCCCAATCTGGTAGTGCAGGCCGCGCAACACGCCCTTGGCGGAGAGCGAATGGTTGTCCTGCACAAAGTTGACATCCAGGCCGACCGCCTGTTCAAACTGGGCCTGGTTAAAGCTCTCAAAGAAGAAGCCACGGTCATCACCGAACACGCTGGGCTGGAGCAGCACAACGTCGGCAATGGCAAGGCGAGTGGCTTTCATCTCTAGTCTTGTTCCTTCAAAGTAACGCAAGCTCCATGTCGGATTACGCTGCGCTAATCCGACCTACGCTAATCCGACCTACGCTAATCCGACCTACGCTAATCCGACCTACGCGGAGCAGCTTGCCCGGACCCGTAGGTCGGGTTAGCCGAAGGCGTAACCCGACAATCGCAC
>JANNUE010000371.1:0-2034 GCA_031394895.1 Betaproteobacteria bacterium | reverse complement strand
GCCAGGCCGCTGCCGCTGGACAAGCTCAACCTGAGCCCGAACAACCTCGAACGTTTGCAGCAGGCGGTGCAGCGACCTTACGGCATGATCCTGTGCGTGGGCCCCACGGGCTCGGGCAAGACCACCACGCTGCACTCGGCGCTGGGCTCGATCAACACCCCCGAGCGCAAGATCTGGACCGCCGAGGACCCGATCGAGATCACCCAGGCCGGGCTGCGCCAGGTGCAGGTCAACCCGCGTATCGACTGGACCTTTGCCAAGGCGTTGCGCGCGTTCTTGCGCGCCGACCCCGACGTGATCATGGTCGGCGAGATTCGCGACACCGAGACGGCCAGCACGGCCATCGAAGCCTCGCTGACCGGCCACCTGGTGTTGAGCACGCTGCACACCAACAGCGCGGCCGAGACCGTGACCCGGCTGCTGGACATGGGCATGGACCCGTTCAACTTTGCCGACGCCTTGCTGGCGGTGCTGGCCCAGCGCCTGGTGCGCCGCCTGTGCCCGAGCTGCACCCAGGCCCGCGAGGCCCGGCCTGAGGAGATCGACGAACTGCTGGCCGACTACCGGCACGCCTTCGGTGGCATGGCCGATGCCCCGAGCGCTGACGCGGTGCTGGCCGACTGGCGCCAGCGCTTCGGTCGCCATGGCCGACTGCAAATGCACAAGGCCGCGGGCTGCGCCAAGTGTGACGAAACGGGCTTTCGCGGCCGCGCCGGTGTGCACGAGCTGATGCACATGACACCGCGCATCCGCCTGCTGATGCAGACCGGCGGGCGCGCCGAACAGATCCAGCAGGCAGCCATGGTCGCCGGGCTGCGCACCCTGCGCCAGGACGGTATCGAGAAGGTCTGGGCCGGCGTCACCTCGATCGGCGAGGTGCGGGCCACGACCAACGCCTGACCGCCAGCCGCCGGACACGCTTGACAGCTGCCGAGCAGGCCGCGCGCGCGGCGAGCCACTGGCTTCTGCAGCGCCCGGGCGCGCCCGGAGCAGCTGACGCTGCCACAGGCGTCAGGGCGCGCGCCAGGCGACCTTGGCGCGGCTGAACATGCGGCCGATCTCGCCCGACTGGGCCAGGGCGTTCATGGCCGCCTGCAGCGCCTGCGCCAGGTCCTGGGCGTCCTTCTTGACCGCCAGGCCGACCGCCCAGCCGTCCTTGGCGCGGGGCATCGGCAGTGGCTCGATCGCAAAACGGGCGTCACCGCCCAATGTCGACTCGAGCTCCGACGCGGTGCCGGCGGCCGCTGCCACCTCGCCGCGCTGCAAGGCGGCGGCAGCCTCGACCCCGTCCTTCCAGCGCGTGAGCAACTGGTCGCGGTATTTGCCGCCTTCGGCGCCGATCAGCAGCCAGCCGGCCAGCGTCTGCCCGGGCACGGCGATCTTGCGGCCGGCAAAGGCGTCGAGCGAGCCCATGGTCGGCACCGCGGCCAGGTCGCGCGCGATCACGATGCGCTCGCGCCAGTACGGCGCAAAGATCTGCACCCGCGGCTGGCTGTCCATCAGCGGCCGGTCCACCGGCACGTGCAGCAGCACGTCGGCCGGGCCGAAGCCCAGGTAGTGCCCGCGCCAGACCATGTTGCGCAGGTCGTCGTTCATGTTCTCGTCGGCATTGAAGGGCAGCAGCGACAGCTCCACCCCCAGTGCCTTGGCCAGCGCGCCGGCCAGCTCGATGTCGATGCCCTTGCCGGCCACGTGGAACGGCGGCATGTCGTTGTAGACCGCCACCACCAGGCGGCCGCGGCTGCGCACGCGGGCCAGCGCGGAATCGCCCGCGGCCGGCGCGGGCGCCTGCGCCGCTGCGTTCAGTGTGGCCAGCCCCGCAACGGCGGCCAGCAGGGCACGCCGGGTCGGTGCGCCGCTCACAGCGGCTTCTCGCGCCGGGTTTCGAGGTAGGCCTTGATCGACCACACCGCCTCCTGCGACAGGATGCCCTCGAACGGCGGCATGTACACCGCGCCGTTGCGGGTGCGGCCCCGGCGCACGGCGTTGGCGAAGAACTCATCCATCTCCTTGACGCAGGCGCCCTTGCGCTTG
>JANNUE010000337.1:0-16539 GCA_031394895.1 Betaproteobacteria bacterium | reverse complement strand
GGTGCATCTCCGGGTTGCGCTCGCCACTGCTGTTCTTGGTGGAACTGGGCGCAGCTATCAGGGTGGCATCGACCACCGTGCCGGTCTTGAGCATCAAACAGTCACACGGCGGCTCCGGCAAGCAGGCGCGCTCGGTCATCGACGGGCTCGACGCGGACGTGGTGACGCTGGCGCTGGCCGGCGACATCGACGCACTGTTCAGGAACGGCCAGTGGCTGGCGCAAGACTGGCAAAAGCGCCTGCCGCACAACTCGGCGCCGTACACCTCGACCATCGTGCTGGTGGTGCGCCAGGGCAACCCGAAAGGGATCAAAGACTGGGATGACCTGGTCAAACCGGGGGTGAGCGTCATCACGCCGAACCCGAAGACCTCCGGTGGCGCGCGCTGGAATTATCTGGCGGCGTGGGAATTTGCCAAACGCAAATTCGGTGGCGACGCCAGGGCCAAGGAGTTTGTGCAAGCGCTGTACAAGAACGTGCCGGTGCTCGACACCGGCGCGCGCGGCTCCTCCATCACCTTTGCCCGGCGCAACCAGGGCGATGTCTTCATCTCCTGGGAAAACGAGGCACATCTGCTGGAGAAGGAATTTGGCAACAAGGTCGATATCATCTATCCGTCGATCAGCATCCTGGCCGAACCACCGGTCAGCGTGGTGGATAGGAACGTGGAGCGCAAAGGCACCCGTGCAGTCGCCCATGCCTATCTGGAATACCTGTACACCGACCAGGGCAAGACATCGCCGGCAAGAACTTCTACCGGCCGATTTCCCCCAAATTCCAGGTGAAATATGTCAAGCAGCTACCCAAAGTCAATCTGTTCACCATCGAGCACGCGCTCGGCGGCTGGAGCAAGGCGGACCAGGAGCACTTTGCCGATGGCGGCAGTTTTGACCAGATCTATCTAAATAAGTGACGTCGTAAAACCTTATGCCTATTTTGAAATAAACAAATGGGAAATAAGTCGTTTGTATTTCGCATGCCATCGCCCACAATCCGCCAGCACCCCGCACCCAGCTCCAATCAATTGACACCTTCCACACACTAGAACTGGCAACATGGCGCACATCATTATTGTTCCCGGCTGGCGCGCCAGTGGCCCCGGCCACTGGCAAAGCCTGTGGGCCGAGCAGTTGCCGAACGCCACACGAGTGCAGCAGGACGACTGGCTTGCCCGTTCGCGCAGCGCCTGGGTTGCATCGATTGTGCGCACCATTCTGGCCCAGCCCGGCCCTGTAGTGATTGCAGCACATAGCCTGGGTTGCATCGCCGTCACGCACTTGCCGCCCGAGGTAACTGAGCGCATACAGGGCGCGCTGCTGGTGGCGCCAGCCGACCCGGAGCGCCGCGGTGTGTTGGCTGACTTTGCCCCCGTTCCTTACCACGCGCTGCCCTACCGCAGCATCCTTGTCGCCAGCAGCAACGACCCGTATTGCCCGGTGCGCACCGCTGGCGCCTACGCCCGCGCCTGGGGCAGCGAATTCGTGCGACTGCAAAACGCCGGGCACATCAATCTGGAAGCCGGCTTCGGCGCCTGGCCGCTGGGATTGGCTCTACTGCACTCGCTGACGGACGAAGGCTATTCGACTTCTTCCTTCGCGTCCTCAGCCAACACTCCGATTTACCGCAACACCCTGGAAACCGCATGAAACTCCGCAACAAAATATCGTTCGCCCTTGCCATGATGGCGCTGACCGCTGCCAATCTGGCAGCCGCCCAGACCACCCTGCTCAACGTGTCCTATGACGTGGCGCGTGAGTTCTACAAAGACTACAACGCGGCCTTCGTCGCGCACTACAAAAAGACCACCGGCAAAGACATCAAGATTGACCAGGCACATGGTGGCTCCAGCGCGCAGGCCCGCGCAGTGAATGACGGGTTGGAGGCCGACGTGGTCACGATGAACACCACCACCGACATCGATTTCCTGGCCAGCACTGGCGTGGTCGCAAAAGACTGGACCAAGCGCTTTCCGGGCAACGCGTCGCCGACCAGTTCGACCATGCTGTTTCTGGTGCGCAACGGCAACCCGAAGAACATCAAGGACTGGGATGACCTGGTGAAACCCGGCATGCAAGTGATTGTGGTCAACCCGAAGACCGGCGGCAATGGCCGCATGGCTTACCTGGCGGCCTGGGGCTATGTGCGCAAACAAGGCGGCACCGATGCGCAGGCGGCAGAATTTGTCGCCAAGCTGTTCAAGAACGTTCCGGTGCTGGCCAAGGGCGGACGCGACGCCACCACCATCTTCTTGCAACGCAATATCGGTGATGTGCTGGTCACTTTCGAGTCGGAAGTGGTGTCGGTCGATCGCGAATTCGGCGCCGGCAAGGTCGATGCCGTGCACCCTTCGATCAGCATCGTGGCGGAGAATCCGGTGGCCATCGTCGAGCGCACGGTCGCCAAGAAGGGAACTGCCGAACTGGCCAAAGCCTATCTCGACTACCTCTACTCGGACGAGGCGCAGGAGATTGCGGCCAGGCACGCCATGCGTCCGCGCTCGGCCGCCATCCTGAAGAAATACGCCAGCACCTTCAAGCCGCTCCAGTTATTCACAGTGGGTGAGTACTTCGGCTCTTTGTCGGAAGCGCAAAAGGCGCACTTCAACGACGGCGGCCAGTTCGACAAGATCTACACGCTGAAGTAGATGTCGGCTGTCTCCCTCTCTGCGCCGGCGCCGGGCCAAGCCTTGCGCAAGCGGCCAACGCGGCGCGTGCTGCCAGGCTTTAATCTGACGCTGGGCTATACGGTCTTGTACCTGAGCCTGATTGTGCTGATTCCGCTGTCGGCGCTGGTGTTCAAGACCTTCACGCTGAGCTGGGAGCAGTTCTGGGTGGCGGTGACCAGCCCGCGCGTGCTGGCCTCGTACCAGTTGACCTTTGGCGCATCGTTGCTGGCGGCGCTGATCAATGTGTTCTTTGGCCTGCTGGTGGCCTGGGTGCTGGTGCGCTATTCGTTCCCGGGCAAGGCCATCGTTGACGCTTTGGTTGACCTTCCATTTGCGCTGCCGACTGCCGTTGCCGGCATCGCGCTGACCGCCCTGCTGGCGGGCAACGGCTGGGTTGGCCAGTTGCTGGAGCCCTACGGCATTCAACTCGCCTTCAATCGCAATGGCATCGTGATTGCTCTGATCTTTATCGGCCTGCCGTTTGTCGTGCGCACCGTGCAGCCGGTGCTGGAAGACGCCGAGAAGGAACTCGAAGAAGCCGCCACCTGTCTGGGCGCCACGCGCTGGCAGACTTTTCGCTTTGTGATCTTCCCGTCCATCGCGCCGGCGCTGCTGACCGGTTTTGCAATGGCCTTTGCGCGCGCCATTGGCGAATACGGCTCGGTCATCTTCATCGCCGGCAACATGCCGATGGTGTCCGAGATCACACCGCTGATCATCATCGGCAAGCTCGAACAGTACGACTACGCCGGCGCCACCGCCGTGGCTGTCGTGATGCTGGTCATCTCATTCCTGCTGCTGCTGATCAACGCACTGCAAGCCTGGCAGCGCCGCCGCTCGGGGGCTGCAACATGAACCAGCTATCCCAAGTGTCTGCCGCAGCGCCGGGCCGCCCCAAGCAAGGCACGGCCCCCTCGGGGGGCAGCGCAGTACGCAAAGCGACAAGCGTGGGGGCCACGGAGCCGGCCTGGGTCCGCTTCACGCTGATCGGTGTCGCGCTGGGCTTCATGTTTCTGTTTCTTGTGCTGCCGCTGGCGGCGGTGTTCACCGAGGCGCTACGCAAGGGATTCGGTGCGTATCTGCAAGCGCTGAAGGAGCCCGATGCCTGGAGCGCCATTTGGCTGACGGCCGTCACGGCTGCCATTGTGGTGCCGCTGAACCTGGTGTTTGGCGTGGCGGCGGCCTGGGCGATTGCCAAGTTCGAGTTCCGCGGCAAGGCGTTCCTGACCACGCTGGTGGATCTGCCGTTCTCGGTGTCGCCGGTGGTGGCCGGCCTGGTCTATGTGCTGCTGTTTGGCGCCCATGGCTGGATCGGCCCCTGGCTGCAGGCGCACGACATCAAAATTGTGTTCGCCGTGCCGGGCATTGTGCTGGCGACCGTCTTCGTCACCTTCCCGTTTGTGGCACGCGAGTTGATTCCGCTGATGCAGGCGCAGGGTACCGAGGAGGAGCAGGCCGCGATGGTGCTGGGCGCCAGCGGCTGGCAGATCTTCTGGCACGTGACGCTGCCCAATATCAAGTGGGGCCTCGTTTACGGCGTGATTCTGTGCAACGCCCGCGCGATGGGTGAGTTTGGCGCCGTGTCGGTGGTGTCGGGCCACATCCGCGGCCAGACCAACACGATGCCGCTGCATGTGGAAATTCTGTATAACGAATACCAGTCGGTCGCGGCCTTCGCCGTGGCGTCGCTGCTGGCACTGCTGGCGGTCGTTACGCTGCTGATCAAGTCGGTGGTTGGCTGGCAGTTCGAGCGCGAACAGAAAGCTGCCGCCGCGCTACCGCCCGAGCGGCCGGCAAACTGAACCGAAGCGAGAAACACCATGAGCATTGAAATCCGCAACGTCAGCAAAGCCTTTGGCAACTTCCATGCGCTCAGCGATGTGTCGCTGGACATCAACTCGGGCGAGCTGATGGCGCTGCTGGGGCCGTCGGGCTGCGGCAAGACGACGCTACTGCGCATCATCGCCGGGCTCGAGACGGCCGACGCCGGCAGCATCCTGTTCAGCGGTGAAGACACGACTGACGTGCATGTGCGCGAGCGCAATGTCGGCTTAGTGTTTCAACACTACGCGCTGTTTCGTCACATGAGCGTGTTTGACAACGTGGCCTTTGGCCTGCGCATGAAGGCGCGCGCCAGCCGTCCCAGCGAGGACAAGATCAAACAAAAGGTTCATGAACTGCTCGGGCTGGTGCAGCTCGACTGGCTGGCCGAGCGCTACCCGGCGCAACTCTCGGGCGGCCAGCGCCAGCGCATCGCCCTGGCGCGCGCGCTGGCGGTGGAGCCCAAGGTGCTGTTGCTGGACGAGCCGTTTGGTGCGCTCGACGCCAAGGTGCGCAAGGAGTTGCGGCGCTGGCTGCGCCGCTTGCATGACGACCTGCACGTCACCAGTATCTTTGTCACGCACGACCAGGAAGAAGCGCTGGAAGTGGCGGACCGCGTGGTGCTGATGAACAACGGGCAGATCGAGCAGATTGGCTCGCCGCAGGACGTGTGGGACCACCCGGCGAGTCCGTTTGTCTATGGCTTTCTGGGTGACGTGAATCTGTTTCACGGCCGCGCCCACGAAGGCGAAATGCTGATCGGCGAAGACCACCATGGCCTGCGCCTGGCGACGCCGGAACACCCCGACGCGCAGGACGCCAAGGCCTTTGCCTATGTGCGCCCGCACGACCTCGATGTGCAGCGCTATGTGCCTGGCGTCAGCGGCGCCGACCAGCCGCGCGGCATTGTCGCCCGGCTGACGCGCGCCATTGTGGTCGGGCCGATTGCGCGACTTGAATTAGTACCGCTGAATGCCGGCGCAGGCAGCGGCGAACTGATCGAGGCGCAGATTGCGGCGCAGCAGTTTCAGGCCCTTGGCCTGCAGACCGATGAGATCGTGGTGCTGACGCCGCGCAAGGCGCGCGTGTTCATGGCTTGAAGTGGGTACGTCCGGATGCTCGCCGGACAAGATCAACTCGCGAGGCCGCCCATGCACAGGTATTTGATTTCCAGATAGTCCTCAATCCCATATTTCGATCCCTCGCGGCCGTTGCCCGATTCCTTGACGCCGCCGAACGGCGCGACCTCGGTCGAGATGATGCCCTCATTGATGCCGACCATGCCGTACTCCAGCGCTTCCGCCACCCGCCAGACGCGACCGATGTCGCGTGTGTAGAAGTAAGAGGCAAGTCCGACCTCGGTGTCGTTGGCCATCCGGATCGCCTCTTCCTCGGTTGAGAAACGAAACAGCGGCGCGACCGGTCCAAAGGTCTCTTCCCTGGCCACGGCCATGCTGGGGGTGACATCGGCCAGGATGGTGGGCTCAAAGAAGCTGCCGCCCAGCGTGTGGCGCTTGCCTCCCAGCAGCACCCGCGCGCCCTTGTCCAGCGCGTCCTGAATGTGCGCTTCCACCTTCTGCACCGCCGCCATGTCGATCAGCGGCCCCTGCTGCGCGCCTTCAACCATGCCGTCGGATACCTTGAGTTTGGCGACCGCTATCACCAGCCGGCGCGCAAACTCGTCATACACGCCGTCCTGCACCAAAATGCGGTTGACACAAACGCAGGTCTGCCCGGTGTTGCGGTATTTGGAAGCCATGGCGCCTTGCACGGCGGCGTCCAGGTCAGCATCGTTGAAGACGATGAACGGCGCGTTGCCACCGAGTTCGAGCGAGACTTTTTTCACCGTGTCGGCACTTTGCTTCATCAGCAGCTTGCCGATTTCGGTGGAGCCTGTGAAAGTGATCTTGCGCACGGTTGGGTTGGTGGTGAGTTCGCCGCCAATGGCGGCGGCCGAACCCGACACGACGTTGAAGACGCCGCGCGGAATGCCGGCGCGCTCGGCCAGTTCGGCCAGCGCCAGCGCCGAGTACGGCGTCTGGCTGGCCGGCTTGACCACTACCGTGCAACCGGCCGCCAGCGCCGGGCCGCATTTGCGGGTGATCATCGCGTTCGGAAAATTCCACGGTGTGATGGCGCCGACGACGCCAATTGGCTGCTTGATAACGACGATGCGCCGGTCAGCGGCCTGGGCCGGAATAGTGTCGCCGTAGATGCGCTTGGCTTCCTCGGCGAACCACTCGATGAAAGAAGCGCCGTAAGCCACCTCTCCCAGCGACTCGGTCAGTGGCTTGCCCTGCTCGGCGGTCATGATCATGGCCAGATCCTGCTTGTGTTCGAGCATCAGTTCAAACCAGCGACGCAGCAGGGCTGAACGATCTTTTGCCGTCCTGGCGCGCCAAGCGGGCAATGCGGCATCCGCCGCTGCGATGGCCCGGCGCGTCTCGGCCGCGCCCATCTTCGGCACCGTGCCCAGCTGCTGGGCATTGGCCGGGTTGGTGACAACGATCGTGCCGCCCTCGTCGGCATCCGACCATGCGCCATCGATATAACACTGCTGGCGAAACAGCTTGGAGTCTTTCAGGTTTTTCATGCTTTTCCCTTTGTTGAAGAAGTTGTGTGGGCCGGGTGCCGCAGGTCTCAAAAAGCAGCCTGGTAGAGCGCCAGCGCATCCTCAAAAGTGACTTCGCGCGGGTTGTTGACCAGCAGCCGCTGGACCTTCATCGCGTCGGCGGCGAGCATTGGCAAATCGGTCTCGGCAACGTCGGCGGCGCGCAAGGTTTGCGCATACGGCATCTCGGCCACCAGTGCCCGGATGGCGGCCACGAAAGCCTGGGCCGCCACCGCGTCTTCGGCAGATTGCGCGGGCCGCATGGCGCGCCCCAGCTCGGCGTAACGCGCCGTGGCCGAGTTCAGGTTGAACGCCAGCACCGGCACCAACACCAGTGAATTGCTCAGACCATGCGGCAGGTGATAGTGCCCGCCCAGCGGATAGGCCAGCGCATGCACGGCGCCGACCGGCGCGTTGGCAAAGGCCATGCCGGCAAACAGTGAGCCGAGCAACATGGCCTCGCGCGCATCGGCGTCCTGGCCGTTTGCCAGCACGCTGCGGATGTTGTCGTACAGCAGGCGAATCGCCTTGAGCGCAAGTGCTTCGGACAAGGGGTTGCGCTTCAAGCGGGTGCTGTAGGACTCGATGGCGTGCACCATGGCGTCGATACCCGTCATGGCCGTCACGTGCGCCGGCAGGGCGAGCGTGAGCAGGCTGTCGAGCAAGGCAACATCGGGGTAGAGCAGCGGCGAGACCACGCCCTTCTTCTCGCTGCTGGGTGTGGTCAAGATGGAAATCGGCGTGACCTCCGAGCCGGTGCCGGCCGTGGTCGGCACCTGAATCAGCGGCAGACGCGGCCCCCTGGCCAGGCCGATGCCATAGATCTCGGGCAGCGCCTGCGGCGTACGCACCAGCAGCGCGACCAGCTTGGCGGTGTCGAGCGAGCTGCCACCACCAAAGCCGACCACGCCATCGGCACCGGCGCTGCGCGCTGCTTCCACCGCCGCCAGCACGCTGAGTTCCGGCGGGTCGGCCAGCACTTCCGAAAATACTGTCACAGCGACGCCGGCTTCGGCCAGCGAAGCCAGCGCGCCTTCAATCAATCCAGCCTTGATCAGGCCGGCATCCGTGACCAGAAACAGGTGACGCACGCCCAAGCCCTTGGCAATCTCGCCCAGGCGCCTGGCCCCGCCTTGCTCACAGACAATTTTGGGTGTGGTCTCGAAGGTAAATTGCGACATGGAATGTCCTATTCAAAAAAGGGGAAGGCCTTAGGGGCTCAGAAATTGCGAAAATACCACTCACTCGTCATTGCGAGGAGCGCAGCGACGTGGCAATCCATGCACCCGGAAGTCATGGATTGCCACGCTTCGCTCGCAATGACGGGAATAGGGACATTGGGATATGCCACTTCCCTTAGCCGGCGGTCACGACGCCGCGCTCGATGTGGAAAACCGTATCGACCAGATCGGCCGAATGCTTGGCATTCGATTCCGACAGGACGACTGACAGACCGTGCTGGCGCAGCTCGGCGATGACTTCGGCCAGGCGCCGTGACAGCACCGGCGCAACGCCCTCGAACGGCTCGTCGAGCAGCAGCAGTTTGCGCCCAGGCATCAACGCCCGCGCCAGCGCCACCAGCTTTTGCTGGCCACCGGACAACTGCAGCGCCCGGCGCTCGCGAAAAGCGCTGACCTCCGGCAACAGACCGTAAATCCACTGCAAGCGCTGGCCGGCGTCGGCAAGGCCGTTGGCCCAGGCCGGCAGCAGGATGTTTTCTTCAACCGTCAGTGCCGGGATCAGGCGCCGGTCTTCGGGCATGTAGCTGATGCCCCGGCGGGCCAGCAGGTGCGGCGCCAGTTTGGTCACATCTTCGCCGTCCACGCTGACTCGACCAGCCTGGCTCGCCAGCAGCCCCATGATGGCGCGCATCAAGGTCGTTTTGCCGGCGCCGTTGCGCCCGATCAACCCGACCATGTGCCCGGCTGGCACAGTGAGCGCGACGTCGTTGAGGATAGCAATGCGGCCGATGGCAACGCTCAGGCCTTGAATGTCGAGGGCGGCGTTCATGCGGGCTCCTTCAGTGGATCGAGGTTGAAGCGGCGCCCGATCACCAGCTCCTGCACCCTGGCGTCGGCCAGCACGGTGCGCGGCGGACCGTCGGCGATGACCTCTCCGCTGTAGAAGGCGATGATGCGCGTCACGTAGCGGGCGACGATTTCCATGTCGTGCTCGACGAACAGCACGGTCACGCCAAATTTGCGCACCGCTGCCATCACCGTGTCCATCAGCGCAAATTTCTCCTCTGCGCTAACACCGCTGGTCGGCTCGTCAAGCAGCAGCATGCGCGGCTGGCTGACCAGCGCCATCGCGATATCGACCAGTTTTCTTGCGCCCTGCGGCACCGCGCTGATCAGCGCATTGCGGTAGCGGCTGATGCCGAACTCCTCGAACATCGCGTCGGCGCGGGCGCAGCGCCGCGCCGTACTGAGCGGGCGCAGGAAGGACGGCCACGGGCCTTCGGCGGCAACCAAAGCGATCAGCGTGTTTTCCAGCACCGTCAGTTGCGGGAACAATTGCGCGACCTGGAACGAGCGCGACATGCCCTGGCGCGTGATGGCGCGTGGCGCGCGCCCGAGGATCGACTGGCCGTCAAAAAAGATGTCGCCACCCGACGGCGGCAGGTAGCCGGTCACCATATTGATGAAGGTCGTCTTGCCGGCGCCGTTGGAGCCGATGACGCCAACCACCTCGCCCTTGCTTATGCGCAGGTTGATGTCTTTGGCTGCCACGACGGCGCCGAAGCTGCGCATCAGGCCGCGAGTTTCAAGGATCGCGCTCATGTCGATGTCTCCTGCCGATGGCGGCTGACCAGGCTCCACAAGCCCTTGGGCAGGAACAGGATCAGCGCCAGCAGCACAACGCCGAGCACCAACTGCCAGGTGTGCGGTGCCTCCTGAATGGCAAAGGTGCGGATCACGGAAAAGACGATGGCGCCGATGAAGGGCGCCGCAACGTGACCGGTGCCGCCCAGGATGGCGATAAAGACGAACTCGCCCGAGGTGGTCCAGAACGCCATGTCGGGATCGATGTGACCGCTGGCCAGCGCCGTCAAGCCGCCGCCGAGCGCCGAGATCGCCGCCGCAAACACATAGTTCACGAACAGCAGCGAGCGCGGCGACAGGCCCAGGTACTCGACCCGGATCTCGTTCTCCCGAATGGCTTCGATGACGCGCCCCAGCCCCGACACCAGGTACCGATGAAAGCCGATGGCGGTGGCGGCGGCGATCACCACCGTCAGCACATAGAGCGCCTGTTTGCGCGCATCACCTTCGGGCACCCAGCCGAAAAAGCTCGGCGGCGCGACGTTGAAGCCGTCGGTCGAACCGAGCGCCGAAGACTTGACCAGCACGCCATAGAGAATCATCGACAGTGCCATCGTCAACATCGCGAAGAAGATTTCACGGTAGCGCGTCAACAAGAAGCCGCAGACCAGCGCCAGCAGCACGCCGGCCACGCTCGCCAGCGCAAGCAACGCAAAGGCATCGCCGATGCCCAGGTACTTCGCACCGAGGCCGACGCCGTAGCCGCCGACGCAGTAAAACAGCGCCTGGCCAAAAGACACCAGGCCGGCGCGCATCTGCAACACGACGCCAAGCACGACCAGCGCCTTGGCGAAGGCCAGCGTCAGCAAAAAGCCAAGCCAGGCGGGCATCACCCAGGTGCCGGCGACGAGCACAACCGCAGCGACCAGCAGTGCAGACTCGGTGGACAAGAGGGGTTTGGGTAAAGTCATTCAGATTCTCCTGGCCAGGGCCGCACCGAACAAGCCCTGCGGACGAACCGCGAGAACCAGAAACATCACGCTGTAGATGACGAACAACTCCGCCTCCGGCGCCACATGGACGGCGAAGGACCGCGTGAGCCCGACCAGCACCGCGCCGACCGCCGCACCGCCGATGCTGCCCAGGCCGCCGACGACGACGACGGCAAAGGCCAGGATGATGACCTCGACGCCAATGCCCGGCGTCACCGAGATCGCCGGCGCCGTCAGCGCGCCAGCCAGCGTGCCGAGCACTGTTCCGATGGCGAATGTTGCGGCGAACATGGCGTTCACGTTGACACCCATCGCAACGGCAATCTCCCGGTCGTGGATCAAGGCGCTGAGCAGGCGACCCTTGTTGGTGCGGTTCAACGCAAACCACGCGGCCAGGCCGATCGCAACGGTGACTGCGATCAGCGCGAAGTCGTAGGTGGCGAAGCGCAAGCCGGGGACGATTTCGGTCTGGCCGAGCAGGCGGTACGGTTGAAACGCGAAGTACGGGTTGACGCCCCAGACCAGCTTGACCGCGTCTTCCAGAATGAGCATCAAGGCATAGGTCACGATCACCATCAGGATCTCGTCCTTGCCCTGCATGAAGCGCAGCAACCCGCGCTCGATGACGAGTCCGACCAGCGTGCCTGCAACCAGGGCGCAGCCGACCAGCAGCAGGTAGCTCAGGTAGGGGTTGCCGGGTTCGCCGGAGAAGTACCAGCCGACCAAAGAGGCAGCCGAATAGGCGCCGATCGCATAGAAGCTGCCGTGCGCCATGTTGAGCACGCGCATCACGCCGTAAATGACGGTCAGGCCGGCCGCCACCAGAAACAGCCATGACGCATAGATGGCGCCATCAAACAAGATGGCTAACAGGGTTGTCATTGGTTTGCCTTTCAGCGCCGACGGGGAGCGCCCCGTCGGAGTGTTTCGTCAAAGATCGATCAGTTGCACTTGGCGCCGGGGAAGCCGGCCTTGATCCAGTCGGCGGCGCTGCTGCCATCCGGCGGCATCAGGCATTCGCCAGCATAAGTCCTGACCTTGGTGACCTCGGCCTTGCCGGTCTTGGCGTCGAACTGGTATTCGCCGAACGACACGGCTTGCACCGCCTGGTGGCCTTTGGAGCGCGCCATCGTGACGGTGCCGCTGGGTGCCTCGTAGGTCAGGCCCGCGAGCCCGCGCACCACCTGCTCAAACCCGGGCATGCCGGGCTGGCCGCTCTTTTCAGCAGCGGCCTTGAGCCCCAGGATGGCCTGCACCATCTTGTAGGCCGGATAGGTCGGCGGCTCCTTGAACTGCGCGACGAACGCCGGACGGAACCAGTCGTTGAGCGCATTCTTCGGCGCGAACGCGCCGAACGGGCCGCGACCGCCGACGATGGTGCCATTGGGCGCCTGGCCTTTGAAGTTGTTGACGCCGGTTTCGCCGGCAGTCAACAGCACGGTACGCTTGTCGAACAGGCCGCGCGCCGCGCCTTGCAGCATCAACCCTTCCATGTCGCCGCCCCAGAAGCTCGAATGAATGAGGTCGGGGTTGCTGACCGACAGCGCCGAGATTTCGGCGCCGTACTGGCCCTGCCCCAGCTTGGGCCATTGCTCCGACACCACGCTGACGCTGGGCTTGAGTTGTTTGAACGCCAGGATGAAGTCGTTCCACGATTCCTGACCCCAGGCGTAGTTCTGCTGGATGCTGGCCACGGTCTTGATGTTGGGCCGGGTTTCGACCAGATAGCGGGCTGCGGCAACGTTGTCGACGACCGCATCGAGGCCGGTACGGAACAGGTATTTGGGCTCCTTGACGATCTCGAAAATCCTGGAAGTGCCGCAATCGAAGAAGATGGTCGGCACCTTGAGCTCTTCAGCGGTCGGCGCGATCGCCAGGCAGTCGCCCGACGAGATATAGCCGATCACGGCATCGACCTTCTGGCGTTGCACCAGGTTGCGGTATTCCTCGGTCTGCTTGGTGGCGCCGCCGTTCTCGTCGATCAGCACCATTTCGATCTCGACGCCGTTGATGCCCTTCTTGTTGTAAGGCGCTGGCACCTTGCCGGCGTTAAGCGCTTCCACCGCCAGCTTGGCCGCGTTGGCGGCCGGTACGCCGAACGGACCGGCCGCCGCGCCGGACAGGAAAGTGACAACGCCAATTCTGTACTTGCCGTTGTCTGCGGCGCCAGCCGAAGTGGCCGCACCGACCGCCAGGGCCAGCGCGATGGCGATCGTGCTGGGGCGAGCGCCACGCAGCTTGGAACGAGAACTGGTTTTCATGAATGTCTCCTTATGGTTGATGAAATGGGTTTGGCTGCGGTTTCAAAACAGTTGCTTCAAGCTGAACAGCGACCTTGAGTTGCTGCAACAATTGATTGTTAGGCTGCAAATGTAGTGACAATCAAGATGCAATGTTTATGCAAATCCTAGGGAAAACCCTGCGGTGCAAAACCCGCGCCAAATTGCCTCTGCATTTCTACTCGTTCGAGTGGGCAAATGAGTATTGGCAAAGAGACAATCGTCGCGTCAGTCTTTTGTCAGAATGGGTGCCCATGCAAGTTAATGCAACTTTCATGCAACTTATTGGCGATTGCAATGGTAGTATTGCGGGCCTTTGCTGGCGCCGATCGGAGGCAGTCAATAGCTCCTTAAGGAAAAGAAATCATGTCTAATGGCAACGCGAAAAATGGTATTCGTCTGCAGGACATCGCCGGCGCCCTCAAGCTCTCGGTGTCGACGGTGTCGAGGGCGCTTGTTGGCCATCAGGCGATCAGTGAACAAACCCGCGATGCAGTGCAACGGGCCGCCGTATTGATGGGCTATGCGTCCAAGCGCCCGGGCAAGAAAAAGCGCAACGTGCCGACGCGCACGATTGGTGTGTTGCTCAGCGTGAATGAACTTCACAACCGATTCATGACCATGGTGCTGGAGAACATTCATCACGACATGCTGGAATTTCGCTACCACGTGATGGTGCTGATTGATCCCATGAACTCGGCGAACGACGTGGCGCATCTGTCAACTTTCCGGCCGATCATCGATGAATACCTGGAGGGCATGATCCTGCTGTCGGCAACGTCGGACTCTTTCATGGTTCGGGAGTTGCAGCGCCTTGGCGTGCCGGTTGTGCTGTCAGTCAGATCTGTGGACGATGCAAAAGTTGATGTCGTCGAGTCTGACAACGCCTATGGCGGCGCTGAAATCATGCGCCACCTGTATGACGTTGGCCATCGCCGAATTGGCCTGGTGATGGGCCCGGAGGACGCCTCTACCAGCCGCGATCGCGCCCGCGGAGCGCTCAACTACCTGCGTGAAAAAGGCATACCGGCCGAAGATACGCCCGTCATGTGGAACGCTTTCACGTACGAGGGCGGTTACTCCTGCGCAATCCAGATGCTCGATTTGCAGGAGCCGGTCACTGCCATCATGGCCGCCGGCGATTCCATTGCGTTGGGGGTGCTGGACGCTGCCCGCACCAAGAATATTGACGTTCCCTCGCAGTTGTCTGTGGTCGGCTTCGACAACATTCCCTTGTCTGGCTCAAGACTTATCAGCCTGACCACCATTAATTCTTCGGCCAAGGAAATGTCGCGTGTGACCTGTCGCCGCATGGTTGACCGCATCCGTACCGGTGCTTTGACTCCGCCAACGCGGGACGTCATGCCGGTTCAACTAATCCGTCGCGACACATCAGCAGCACCGCGCCAGCGTTGAACCACAACGGGGCGTTAGATGAGTTTTTCAGCACGAACCCGGGCGACCAGCTCCACAACCTGGCGGTCAACCAGCGCGCCGGCGCCTGCCTCCTGAGTTTGCGCGCGAATCAGCCGCTCCAGCGTCTCGGGCTGCGGCGTCAGCGGGCCAAAAAAACGCGGCTGCGCGCCGACTGCGATCAGCACGGTGGGGAAGTTCTCCACTTCCAGCGGATCGACCAGCTCGGCCTCGTCTTCGACGTCGATCCAGACAAATTGCGCGTGCGGAAAAACTGCCTGCATCTGCAGGAAGCGGCCCTGGTAGTCGCGGCAGACACCGCACCAATCGGCGCACAGGCAGGCGACAAGCACCGAAGCGGGCCGGGCCGGGGGTTCAAAGTTCATGGCATGATGATCGCAGAGTCGTGAGCCAATTATCAATCGACACCGCATTGACAAAGGAACCGCATGAAAACCTACAGGATTGCCAGCATTCCCGGCGACGGCATTGGCAAGGAAGTGGTGCCGGCCGGACAACTCGTGCTGCAGGCGCTGGCGGCGCAGCTCAAGACTTTCTCGTTCGACTTCACCGTCTATGACTGGGGCGGCGACTACTACCGCCAGCACGGCGTGATGATGCCGGAGCGGGGCCTGGACGAGCTGCGCGACAAGGACGCCATTTTGTTCGGCTCGGCCGGCGACCCGGATATTGCCGACCACATCACCTTGTGGGGCTTGCGCCTGAAAATCTGCCAGGGGTTTGATCAGTACGCCAATGTGCGCCCGACCCGCATCCTGCCAGGCATTGACGCACCGCTGAAGCGCTGCAAGCCGCAAGATTTGGACTGGGTGATCGTGCGCGAGAACTCGGAAGGCGAGTATTCCGGCGTTGGTGGGCGCGTGCATCAAGGCCACCCGATCGAAGCCGCCACCGATGTGTCGATCATGACGCGTGCCGGCGTTGAGCGCATTATGCGTTTTGCTTTCCGGCTGGCGCAGTCGCGCCCGCGCAAGCTGCTGACGGTCGTCACCAAGAGCAACGCCCAGCGTCATGCGATGGTGATGTGGGACGAGATTGCGCTGAGAATCAGCCAGGAATTCCCCGATGTGAAGTGGGACAAGGAACTGGTCGACGCCGCCACCGCACGCATGGTGAACCGTCCCGCCACACTGGACACGCTGGTGGCCACCAATCTGCACGCCGACATCCTGAGCGATCTGGCGGCCGCACTGGCCGGCAGTCTGGGCATTGCACCAACCGCCAACATCGACCCCGAGCGGCGCTATCCGTCGATGTTTGAGCCGATCCACGGCTCCGCCTTCGACATCATGGGCCAGGGCCTGGCGAACCCGCTCGGCACTTTCTGGTCGTGCGTGATGCTGCTCGAACACCTGGGCGAGCCGGCCGCCGCCAAGGTGCTGATGACCGCGATCGAGCGCATCACCGCCAACGCGGCGCTGCACACGCGCGACCTCGGCGGCCAGGCCGGCACCGCCGACGTGACACGCGCCATGCTGGCGCTGATAATGGAATAGCAACAACCTTGAGGAGACGCATGATGAAGAAACTTCTTGCCACACTCGGCCTGCTGCTGGCGGCGTCACTGGCGCAAGCGCAGCCCTGTCCGGACAAGAACGTGCTGTACTGGCAAGCGTTCCCGCCGGGCGGCGAGTCCGACCTGTCGGGGCGCCATCAGCAACTGGTGCTGAAGAAGAAATGCCCGGCGATCGACACCATCATCCAGTACAAGGCCGGCGCCGGCGGCGGCCTGATGTGGGGCCAGATGAACCAGTTGCCGGGCGACGGTCTGAACGTGGTCGGCATCAACCTGCCGCACATCGTGTTCCAGCCGCTGGAGGGACAGGTGCAGTACAAGACGTCCGACATCACGCCGGTGTTCTGGTTCCATTACACGCCCGACGCCCTGGTCGTGCCCGACGCCAGCCCGCACAAGAGCTTCGCCGATTTCATCAAAGCCGCCAAGGCCGACCCCGGCAAGCTCAGCCTGGCC
>JANNUE010000284.1:0-5244 GCA_031394895.1 Betaproteobacteria bacterium | reverse complement strand
CAGTCACCGCGATCATGTCGGATTACGCTGCGCTAATCCGACGAGCTGCACCGGAGTGCATGGGTGGTTTGCGTGCGTGTGCCAATAACGTCCGCTGCCAGCGAGTTTGGGGAATTCGCCCAGACGCACCCCACACAAGCTCGCTGGCGTGCCAACGCCGTCCCCCAAGTTCTTGTCTTTCAAAAGCGAATTCGTATCAGCAAGCGTGCATCGCCAGCCTATGACCCGATCCGCAAAGGCATGACTGACTGTATGGTTATTTCGGCGAAGGTACGACTGACGTCGATCGCTTGAGACTAATATGAAACTGCGGGTTCCCCGCAAAGCACTCAGGAGATCAATATGCCTCTTTACTTAATCCAGGCTTCGTACAGTGCGGCAGCGACGGCTGCGATGGTCAAGAATCCGCAGGATCGTGCGGCTGCCGTCAGCAAGATGATCAAGGCGGTCGGCGGCAAATTGCATGGGCTGTGGCTGGCGTTCGGCGAATACGACATTGTTGTCATTTCGGAGGTGCCGGATAACGTGACGGCGGCGGCGCTAGCGATGGCCATCGGCTCCAGCGGGGCGGTGACCGCGTTTCGAACGACCCCGCTCCTGAGCGCTGGAGAGTCGGTAGAGGCCATGAAGAAAGCTGCTGAAGTGGCCTACAAGCCACCGAAATAGGCGACGCCGCAGCCAACGATGACGGGAGCATCACAGTGCCTGTGACTGAACTGATTTCCACCGGTTTCGCCGAGCTGGCGCAATCGCTGACCCGCACCGAAGGCCTGGTGGCGATCGGCTCCGGCCTGCTGGCGGGCGCGCTGACGATCTCCAGCGCCTTTGTCAAAACCATCATCCCGCTGCGCTGGCTGGCGGTCGGGAGCAACGTCGGTTTCATCATCTACGGCGCCTTGAATCCCACCATGTACGTGTTCCTGCTGCATTCGGTGCTGCTGCCGGTCAACCTGGTGCGGGCCTACCAGATGCACAGGTTGACGCGGCGCGTGCGCGCGTCGGCCGAGTCGCGCGACAGCTCCGGCGTTTGGCTGCGACCGCACATGAAGCGCGCCAGGTTCAAGGCCGGCACGACGCTGTTTCGCGCCGGTGATCTGGCCGATCGCCTGTATTTTTTGCTGGACGGAAAGATCGAAATAGTGGAGTCGGGAATTCAGATGCTGCCTGGGCAGATCTTTGGCGAAATCGCCTTTTTTGCGCCGGACCGAAAGCGCACCGGCACCGCGCGCTGCAGCACCGATTGCGCCATTTTGTCGATTGACGAGACGACCTTCAAGCAGTTGTATTACCAGAATCCGGAATTTGGCTTTGACGTTGTGCGCCTGATTGCCGGACGGCTGTCCAACAGCATGCACCAGCTTCAGTCGCGCCTGGCCGACGCCGAGGCCAGATCCGGCCAGACCGCGCCGGCACCGCTGCATGCCTGAGCGCACTTTTTTACTTCTTACAAGGAACGCCATGAAAACGAGCAATCAACATCTACGCCTAGGCTTGCGGGTCCTGCTGACGGTCGCTAGCGTGCTGGCGGCTGTGGCCGCGCACGCCGGAGGCAGGTTTGCGATTTCGGCCGACGGCCGCGAGGTGACCGACACGCAGACCCGCCTCATCTGGCAGCGCTGCGCGTTGGGTCAGAACTGGGACGGCAAGACCTGCATCGGCAAAGCCACCAAGCTGCCGCTGGTGACGGCGCGCAGCATCGGTGAAACGATGACGCCGGCGTGGCGACTGCCGACCCGGGACGAGCTGAGCTCTATTGTGGACAAGGCGCGCAAGAAGCCGGCGATCGATGGCGCCGCCTTCCCGGCCACGCCAGCGACCATGTTCTGGGCCGTGCGGCCAGACGCCACCGACACGCTTAATGCCTGGCTGGTTGACTTCAGCAAGGGCAAGGTCTTTGGCAATAGCCGCAAGGGCAGCTATCTGGTGCGGCTGGTGCGCTCCAGTTGAGCTTTGCGCGCCGCCAGCGCCGCCTGCAGCGCCATGCGGGCCCACGGCGCCATCTGTTGCGCCGACTCCATGGCCTCGTCGGGGGCGCTGTAGTAACCCATGCTCATCGGCTTGTCTTTGGCCATGTAGATAAAACGCTCGGAACCAGCCGCTTCAAATCGTGGCTTCGACTTAGCGTCGGCCTTGAGCCAGAGTTTCTCGCCGCCACCCAGATCGGCCAGGATGGCCAGCGTCAGTCCGTCGGTGCTGATGCCGTACGCGCCAAACATGCGCCGCGCCACGCACGGGCCAACGCTAGCCAGCAGTTCGCAGCAATATTGGGCAAATTCGCTGGGTGGTGTTGGCATGATGGAAACTCAGCATTCGACGATATTGACGGCCAACCCGCCGCGTGACGTTTCCTTGTATTTGGTCTTCATGTCGGCGCCGGTCTCGCGCATGGTCTTGATCACGTTGTCGAGCGACACCACATGCAGGCCGTCGCCCTGCATCGCCATGCGCGCCGCGTTGATGGCCTTGACCGCGCCCATCGCGTTGCGTTCGATGCACGGCACTTGCACCAGACCGCCAATCGGGTCGCAGGTCAGTCCCAGGTTGTGTTCCATACCGATCTCTGCCGCGTTTTCGATCTGCTCGGGGCTGCCGCCCATCGCTCCCGCCAGGCCGGCGGCGGCCATCGAACAGGCAACGCCGACCTCGCCCTGGCAGCCCACTTCGGCGCCGCTGATGGAGGCGTTGAGCTTGTACAAAATGCCAATGGCGGCGGCGTTCATCAGAAAGTCGATCACGCCGTCCTGGGCGCTGTCGTGACCCGGTTGGCCAGCGCCAGGCCAGACAAAACGGTCGCAGTAATGCAGCACCGCCGGAATGACACCGGCGGCGCCGTTGGTGGGTGCCGTGACGACGCGTCCGCCGGCGGCGTTTTCTTCGTTCACCGCAAACGCATAGACGTTGACCCAGTCCAGCACCGACAGCGGGTCGGCCAGCGCGCGCTCGGCCCGCTCGCGCAGTTGCGCGGCCAGTAGCGGCGCGCGCCGCTGCACCTTGAACGGTCCGGGCAAGGTGCCCGAGGCGCGCAAGCCGCGTTGCACGCACTCGCGCATCACGCGCCAGATGTTCAAAAGGCCGACACGGATTTCTTCGTCGCTGCGCCATGTGCGCTCGTTGGCCCACATAACCTGGCTGATGCTCAAGCCTTGCTGTTGGCAAATGGCCAGCAACTCGTCGCCCGACTTGAACGGATGGGGCACTTTCTGGTAGGCCGTCAGCACCGCTTCGTTGCTGGCGCCGGCGGTCACCACAAAGCCGCCGCCGACGCTGAGGTACTTGCTGTGTTTGAGCACGTTGCCGGCGCCGTCCAGCGCACTGAACTTCATGCCGTTCGGATGCTCGGCCATCGCCTGGCGCTGGTACAGCAGCAGATGCTCTTTCTCCTTGAATGAAATCGCCTGGCCGCCCTCCAGCGTCAAAAATTGGCTGGCGCGCACGCCAGCGATCAGGCCGGGCACCGTCTGTACATCGACCGTGTCCGGAGCGTGGCCCATCAGGCCCAGCATCACCGCCACGTCAGAGCCGTGCCCCTTGCCGGTGGCGCCGAGCGAGCCATAGAGTTCACAGCGGACGGCGGCGGTCGCGTCGAGCATGAGATCGCGCTGGAGCGACTGCACAAACAGGCGCGCGGCGCGCATCGGCCCGACCGTGTGTGAGCTGCTCGGTCCGATACCGATCTTGAAGAGGTCAAAGACGCTGATGGCCATGCGCTGATCTTATGCTCGTTCAGCGACCGGGTAGCACCAGCGAGCGGGCGTCGGTCTGATAGTCTTTCAGGGTCTCGGCGAAGCGCGCCCGCTGCGCTGGCGTGATGGCGTTGTGCAGCGCGGCCAGCGTGCGGCAATTGCTCTGCACCATTTGGCGCATATGGTTGCGCAGCACCGGATCGGGCGAATCCATGCTGCGCGCCAGCATAGCGCGCAACGCCAACTTGATGTCGGTCGCGCTTTGTGTTGCGGGGTTGAGCTGGCGCAGCGTCTGCAAGATGTCCTGCTGGCGCCGCTGCGACTCGCGGTATGTCAGCGTCAGGTCCAGCGGTGCGGCCGCCAGGCCGGCGCGCAGCACGGCAAGTTGCGGTTCCTCCAGGTAGCCGTAAAAAGCCTCGGAGCGATCCACCATCAGCTTGACACGTCGGGTCTGACGCTGCCCCGGCGTAACGTCCAGCCATTCATCACGCCACTTTTGGCTTCGCTTGTCCAGTTGTCGCTCCAGGTGATCGATTTGCCCGAGCTTCAAGGTCGGCGCCAGCGCGGTGACACGCGGCTCGAATTGATCAAGAATGGCCTGAAAGCGTGCTCTGAATTCGAAGTACAAATCGCAAACCTGCTCTGGAGTCGTGTCGAGCAGCGCCATCTTCTGCAAGTCTTCGAGCGTCCTGACATAGACCGGCAGTTCGTATTGGCGGTGCCAAAGCTGCAACGCAGCCAGGTCTTCTCGCAGTCGGAGCGACTGCGACTCGTTGAAGTCGAGATAGCTGTCGAGCCACCAATAACTCAACTCGGGGGCGTTCTGATAGACCAGTTTGGTGGCGCTGCAAGCCGCCAGCCCGAGCGTCATCAGAGCGATCAGGAGCGCGCCGATAATGTGACGCAAATTGAGCAATTGACCGGGCGACCGATTGGAGTTGGACATGGCAGATATTTCCCCTAAAAGCACAACGCCGGGCGCGGTGGATGTGGTGATCATGGCGGCCGGCAAGGGCACGCGCATGAAAAGCAGACTGCCTAAAGTGTTGCACCTTTTGGCCGGACGCGCACTGTTGCAGCATGTGCTTGACACGGCGGCCCGGTTGTCGGCGCGTCAGGTGGTGGTGATCACCGGCCATGGCGCGGCGCAGGTCGAGGCGGCAGCCCAGCACTCGTTCACTGAATTCGACTTGCGCTTTGTGCGCCAGGAGCCGCAGCTCGGCACCGGCCACGCGGTGCAGCAGGCACTGCCGGCGCTGCGCGATGACGGTATTGTGGTGGTGCTGTCGGGCGACGTGCCGCTGATCCGCGCCGACACATTGAACCAACTGGTGGCGCTTTGTGGCGGTGACAAATTGGCGCTGCTGACAATTGATTTTTCCGACGCTAGTGGCTACGGCCGCATCGTGCGCCAGGGCGACGCGGTGCAGGCCATCGTTGAGCAAAAGGATGCCAGCGTGGCGCAGCGCGATATCACCGAGGCGTACAGCGGCATGATGGCGCTGCCGGCGCGCTTGCTCAAGCCGTGGCTGGCGCGACTCGACAACAAGAACGCGCAAGG
>JANNUE010000273.1:0-7435 GCA_031394895.1 Betaproteobacteria bacterium | reverse complement strand
CTGCTGCAACAGGTACAGGCGCTGGTACATGCCCTGGTCGATCGTCATCAGCGCGTCATGCGTGCCCTGCTCAACAATGCGGCCGTGGTTGAGCACGACGATGCAGTCGGCCGCCTTCGGAATATTGATATAGTATTACTTACTATCTGTTAGTAACCGGAGTTCATCATGCCTACCAGTGTTGCCCTTGGGTCCCACTTCGAATCGTTTGTGAAGCAGCAACTAAGCGCCGGTCGTTTCAATAACGCCAGCGAAGTTCTCCGCGCTGGTCTGCGGTTGTTGGAAGACCATGAACAGGTGCAGGCATTGAAGTTACAGGAATTGCGGTCGGCCATCGCAGCCGGGGTGGCCAGCGGTCCGGGAGTTGATGCCGATGTGATTTTTGACCGGTTGAGCAAAAAGTATCGCTCCAAAGTGACCGGTAAATCGCGCGGCAGGGGCGCGACGTAATGCAGTTGCAATTTTCTCCAGCCGCAGCGGGCGATCTGGAGGCCATTGCAGACTGCGGATTCAGTCCACGATTTGGGGAAGCCTTGAGACCACAAGCACTTGCCATGCAAGTGCTTCAACCAAATTTTGGTCTTCCGCCCATCACTTCTCGCCATGCACCAACGTGACCGAAATTGCCGCGAGCGCGAACGTATGCAATAGCTTGCGCCACTTGGGAAATTCGATAGCCACCCAATACTTGATCTGGTGTGCCAACGGATGCAGGAAACAACTCGTCCCAGCCATCGAATGACGGCCATGGCATGAGTACATGAAATCCTTCTACGTGCTGGGTTCGCACCCAATGCGTTCCATCATTGAGACTGAAGTATGCAATCGAGGAAAGCGGTTTTGACCACGCCCACGGCGTATCCGATTTATTCCAGTTTGACGTCATCGATTGAGCTTGACGAGCTACCACTTTTGGCGCACTGGCCGTCGCCCTAAAAGCGGCCAACTTGGCACGTGGAAGCTCTTGCGCTTCTCTGGTCTCCCTCTCAAACTCTGCAATTAATGCCGCTGTGTTGTGAATCAGTTGTAGCCGTTGCGCGTCAGTGAGTCTGCGCCCATCTTCACCGCCACTCCCATAAGTCGCTTTCCCCAATGCAAGGGCTGAACCGTAGCGCTTGTCAAAACACGTCGATCCCAACACCAGAAAAATTGCTTCTTCCTGAACGACATGAATCCGCCGATAAACAGAATGTCCGCATCCTGGTTGCTGGCATTGAACCCTGGCATCGGGCTCCACGCCAACGATTGCTATTAGCTTTGCATTTGTCGTTTTCATACATTCAAGCACGCCCGAAAGTGGGGTCTATTTCCCTGCTGATGGGAATTTTGACATGAGAGGGGTTCACAGTAGACAACGGTCACCGCCAGCTAGTCAGGGCCTCCGCAGTGCAGGGGCACCTTTTTTTACTCTGCCAACTGCTGCAACAGGTACAGGCGCTGGTACATGCCCTGGTCGATCGTCATCAGCGCGTCATGCGTGCCCTGCTCAACAATGCGGCCGTGGTTGAGCACGACAATGCAGTCGGCGCCGCGAATGGTGGACAGTCGGTGCGCAATGGCGATCACCGTCACGCGGCCGCGCAGCTCCGACAGGGCGAGCTGGACGATTTGCTCGGTCTCCGAGTCAATGTGGGCCGTGGCCTCGTCCAGGAACAGAATGCGCGGCTGGCCGGCCAGCGCGCGCGCGATCGAAAGCAACTGCTTTTGCCCGACCGACAGGCGCGCACCACCTTCGCCGAGTTGCGTTGCGTAACCCTGTTCCAGGCGGGCGATGAAGTCGTGGCAATGCGCCGCGCGGGCGGCAACTTCAACCTCACTCTGGCTCAGGCCGCGCCCCATGTCGATGTTGTCAAACACGCTGGCGGCTAGCAAAAATGGGTCCTGCGGCACCAGGCCGACGTCGGCGCGAAACTGTTCGTCGCTGAAGCGTGACAACAGGGTGCCGTCGAGCGTGATGCGGCCCGACTGGGCTTGGTAAAAGCGCAACAGCAGGCTGAGCAAGGTGGACTTGCCGCTGCCGGTCGGCCCCACCAGCCCGTAAAAACTGCCGGCTGGAATGTCGAGGGTGATCTCATGCAGCACGACGCTGGCTGGGTCATAGCCAAAGCGCAGATGCTCAATGCGCACCGCGCCAAGGCTGATGCGCTCGGGGCCGGCCATCGCCACCGGCCGGCGCTCCTGCAGCAGCGCATCGACGCGGGCGGCCGCCACCACGGCCTGCTGGAGCTGACCAAACTGCAGTGTGATCTGAATCAGCGGGTCCACCACGCGCCCGATGTAACTCACGAACGCGTACAAAATGCCGATCTCCAGCGCACTGAGCGCGCGCTGGCCAAAGCTGTAGATCACCACCACCAGCAGCAACACGTTGATCAGGTCCAGCATCGGGCGCAACAGCCAGGCGTTGACCCGCATCTCGGCCACCCGGGCCCCCAGGTGTTGTTGGTTGGTGTGCTCGAACCTGTCACGAAAGCGTGGTTGCGCGTTGCTCGCCTGCAGCACCGCCATGCCGGCAATCGACTCCGACAACTGGGCGTTGATGTCGCTGCGTTTCTGGCGCGCGCGCGCCACCGCCGGCGCGCTCCAGCGCTGGTAGAACCAGACAATGACGACCACCGCCGGGATCAGCGTCAACACGATCAGCATCAGGTGCCAGTCCAGCCACGCCATGGCGCCCAGCGCGCCCAGCACCACGATGCTGCTGTCGAGCATCACGAACAACACCTGCACATAGAGGTTCTTCACCTGCTCGGTGTCGTTGGTGACGCGGCTGACCAATTGGCCGGTGATGGCCTTGTCGAAGAACGTCATCGGCAGGCGCAGCACGTGGCCATAAACTTCTTCGCGCAAGCGTCGCACCGAGCGCATGGCAACGCCGGCCAGCCGGGTCAACTGGGCATAGCGAATCACACTTGCCACGCTGCCGGCCAGCAGAATCGCACCCAGCAGCAAACCGATATCGCGCGCCACAAAGCGCTGCGGCAAAAGGTACTGGTCGATAAAGTATTTGCCCAGCAGCGGCCCCAGCGCTTCGAGCAGCGCGCAAACCACCAGCCATGCCGTGCCGCGCAGAATGTGCTGGCGCTCCGGCGCTGCGGCACGCGCCAGCAGTGCCACCGCCCGGCGCGTGTTGCGCGCCGGGGCAGCGCTGGCGCTGGCGGCTTCAGGCGGCATCAAGACTGGCTTCGAGTTGTTGGTAACGCCACTGGGCCGCGTACCAGCCGTCACGCTGCAGCAGCGCCGCGTGATCGCCTTGCTCGACCACCTGGCCGTGTTTGAGCACCAGAATGTGGTCAGCGTCCATCACGGCGCTTAGACGGTGGCTGACGATCAGCGCGGTGCGGCCGGCGCGCGCGCTGCGCAAGTGTTGCAGGATGTCGGTTTCGGTCTGCGTGTCCACCGCCGACAGCGCGTCGTCGAGCAGCAGCAGCGGCGCGTCAAGCAGCAGCGCGCGCGCAATCGCCACGCGCTGGCGCTGCCCGCCCGACAGCGCAATGCCTTTCTCGCCGACCGGGGTGTCGTAGCCCTGCGGCATGCGCACAATGTCGTCGTGAATCGAAGCCAGCCGTGCCGCATGTTCGATCTCGCTTTGAGTGGCGTCCGGCTTGGCCAGCGCAATGTTTTCGGCAATCGAGGCCGAGAACAGAAACGCCTCCTGTGGCACCCAACTGATGGCGCGGTGCAGCGCATGCAACTGGTAGTCTGCCAGCGCCTGCCCACCCCACCGGATGCTGCCCGACTGCGCCGCGTACTGGCGCAGGATCAGCCGCAGCACGCTCGATTTGCCGCAACCGGTGGCGCCCACCAGACCCAGCGTCTGCCCCGCTGGCAAGCTCAGGCTCAGAGCCGACAGCGCCAGTGCCTGGTGGCCGGGGTAGCTGAAGCTGACGCCTTCAAACACCAGCGCGCCGGGGGCAACATCGGTCACCACACCATGGTCGTCAATGGACAGCGCTGCATCCAGCGTTGGCTGCAGCCGGCCCCAGGCGGCACGGCCGCGCTCCAGCAAGGCCAGCACCCAGCCGGCAGCAAACATCGGCCAGATCAACTGTCCCAGATACATGCTAAAGGCCGTCAGAGCACCAATAGTCAGCTCGCCGTGCCATACCAGGTAGCCGCCCAGACCAAGCGTCAATACCGTGGCGCTGACCAACGTGATGCCAACCGCTGGCTCAAACGCCGCCTCCCAGCGCTGCGCGCTCAGGCTGGCGCTGGCGGCGTTTTCGGCCAGCTCGGCAAAGCGCCTGGCGCTGCGCTCCTCCAGCCCCAGCGCGCGCAGCGTGCGCACGCCGGTCAATGTTTCCTGCACATGGTCGTTGAGTTTGCCAAAGCATTCGAGCGAGTCTTTGGAAGCCTGGTGAATGTGGTTGGAAATGCGCCAGAACGCCAGCGCCATCAACGGAAATGGCAACAGCGCGGCGCCGGCCAGTCGTGCGTCCACGCCCAGCGTCATCATCGCCACCACCATCACCAGCGTCAGCGTGCCGTCGAACCCGGCCAGCATCGCCTCGCCGGAGGCCATCTCGACCGAGTCGATGTCGTTGGTGGCCAGCGCCATCAGGTCGCCGGTACGCTGCTGCGCAAAGAAGTGCGGCCCCTGCAGGCACAGGCGCGCGTACAGGCGCTGGCGCAACTCGGCGCCCAGGCGGTAACTGGCGGCAAACAACTGCAAGCGCCAGGCCACGCGTAAAAAGTAGATCACTGCACCGGCCAGCACCAGCCAGGCCAACTGGCCCAGCAAGTCAGCGTTGCTCAGGCGAGCGGCTACCAGGCCATCGATCACGTGGCCAACCTGGCGCGGAATGAAAACCGTCAGCGCGCTGACGGATGCCAGCATCAGCGCCGACAGCAGGTAGGCGCGCCAGTTCTGGCGCACATAAAGGCCAATCAGGCCGGTCAAGGTCATGCGGGGTAGCGCATTGTGTGCGCAGGTGCAGAAGTGGGGGGTGCATTGATTCTAATCAGCGCGGTGCAAGAACGCTCGCACTGGCAAACAAGACGCCGTTGTGTGCTAAAAACACATGTATCGCGGCTGACTCTCAAACAATATTTCAGGATGATCCACCCATGCGCAAGTACCTGCATATCAACCTCCACAACCACAGCGTCACGTCGGAGGAATTCCATGGCGAGCAGATCGTGCGCGCCGGGCGCTACTTCATTGCAAGGACGCTGCTTGACATGGGTGCCGCCACGGTGGACCCACTATCGCCGCAAAATCCGCTGATCTTTTCGGCCGGCCCGTTTGCGGGAACCAACTTCTCCAACGCCAACCGCCTCAGCGTCGGTTGCAAGAGCCCACTCACCGGCGGCATCAAGGAAGCCAATGCAGGCGGAACCTTTGGCTTCGCTTTGGGCCAGATTGAGCTCGCCGGCTTCACCTTGTTTGATGCCGCACCCGAGTGGACGCTGATCCGCATCACCAAGGACGGCGCGGTCAGTTTCGAGAGTGCGCAAGACTACATGGGCAAGGGCAACAACGAAGTGGCCCAAATGCTGCGCGACAAATACGGCAAAAAGACCAGCTTCGCGCTGTGCGGTCCGGTCGGCGAGTATCAGGGGCTGATTGCCGGCATTGCGTTTGCCGATACCGACGGCCGCCCATCGAGGCTGGCGGCGCGTGGCGGCGTCGGCGCCGTGATGGGGGCCAAGCGGGTCAAGGCGATTGTGATCGACATGCACAAGATGCCAACTTTTCACGACCGCAGCAAGGTCATGGGGGCGGTGCGCGAATACGGCGCGCTGCTGGGCAAGGAGCCGGCCATCGACATCTTCAAGCGCTTTGGCACGGCCACGGTGGCCGACTTTACCAACCATGTGGGCGGGCTGCCGGTGCGCAACTTTAGCAGCGGCCAACTGGTGGCCGACAAGACCGCCTTCAAGCTCGGCGGCAACCACATTCGCGAGCGCAATCTGGCGCGTGGCGGACAGACCGCCCACGCCTGCATGCCGGGCTGCCTGATCGAGTGCAGCAACGTCTATGTCGATGAGCAGGGCAAGGAAATCGTCTCGCCGCTGGAATACGAAACGCTGGGCCTGATGGGCAGCAATTGCGGGCTTGATGACCCCGATGACGTGGCACGCCTGAACGCCGTCGTCAACGACCTGGGGGCGGACACGATCGAGGTCGGCGCCACCCTTGGCGTGTTGATGCAGGCCGGGCAGGGCGCTTTCGGTGATGTCGCCTTCATGCTGCGTGCGCTGGAGGATATCCGTCAGGGCAATGAGAACGGCCGCCTGCTGGCCCAGGGCACGGCACGCGTCGGAGAGCACTTCCGCGTTGCGCGGGTGCCGGTCATCAAGCGTCAGGGAATCAGCGCCTACGACCCGCGCGTGATTGAGGTCACCGGCATCTCGATGATGCTCACGGCACAGGGCGCCGACCACACGGCCGGCAACCTGCTGGGATACGACTGCAAGGACAAGACCACAGCGCAACTGGTGGCCGCCAGCCTGGGCGCGCAACTGTCGGCCGCGCTGGCCGACTCCATTGGTCTGTGCATCTTTGGGCGCTCGGTCACCGACACCCATCCCGAGTTGATTGTGGATGCGCTCAACAACGCGCATGGCACGAACCTTGATGTTTCGTTTCTGAAGGCGCTCGGCCTGGAAGTGCTGAACCTTGAGAGCCAGTTCAACCGCGCCGCCGGGTTTACCGAGCGTGACGACGAGCTGCCTGATTTCTTCTACGCAGAGGCATTGGAGCCCTCAGGCAAGACGGCGCGCCATCACAGCGACGAGGTGAATCGCTGCCTGCGCGAGCTGCTGGGCGGTTAACGTGTAGTGTTGCACCCTATCTGGCACTTAAAACCGCGTCTTTTGGGCTGTGGCGTTGTTGCAAATCCTCGCGATACCCACAGCTATCGCTGCGGTTTGCGCCCAGCCACAAGGAAAAATCCATCGGTCTGAAATGTGCCATCAAGAGTGCACCACTACACTAGTTGCGCTTCGCCTGGTCAGTACCGGCGCGAGTCGCAATGGCGCCACGTCAGAACGCGATCGTGATCGAGCAGCGCAGTGGCGGATAACTGCAACGGATCGTGATCGTGACGCGTTCTGCCGTTCCACCGCCAGCGACTACGCTTTCAGCGGCCTTGCGCACCCGGTGGATCTGATCCTGCACCTCATTCGGCAGGGTCTCCACCTTCACCGCTTGCCCCTTGTCATCGACTACCGTCATGTTCACCGCCGAGGCAGCGGGCATGGCCTTCTGCGCTGGCGCGCCGGGTTTGCTCACCTGTGCGCTGCCGAAGCCGGCAAAAGACACCAATAGCGCCAGGCACAAAATGCGAGCTAGTTGCTTTCTCATGGTCATATACCTCTGGTTGGTTGCACAAGTCCCCCGTTTGCTGCTTGTTTCCCTTAATCGAGTTTTAAGAGATCACCTCTGGCTGGGGGGTCGCCAGTAGTCAGTGTCGCGATGGAGACCTTGTCG
>JANNUE010000267.1:0-1503 GCA_031394895.1 Betaproteobacteria bacterium | reverse complement strand
CCTTGCGCTCTTATGACAGCGTTGACGCGGTGGCGCTGCGGCTGATCCAGAACAACCCGCGCCTGACGCCCGACAAGGCGGCGTGGCTGGCCCCGCACTGGGCCGCGCCCGGACCCGACGGCCGCTGGCACATCCTGGGTGACCCGGCGCACAAACGCACCAACCCCGTGCTGTACCACGTCGACGAAGTGCTGCAGACCTGGAAGCACATCACCGCCCCGGTGTTGTGGGCCGAGGGCGACTTGACGGACGTATCCAAGTGGTGGGGCCACCGCTATCCGCGCAGTGAGTTCGAAGCGCGCCTGGCCGTGGTGCCACAACTTACCCGGGTGCTGTTGTCGCCCTGTGGGCACATGCTGCACCACGACCAGCCCGAGGTCCTGGCCGGGCATCTGCAACGCTTTCTGGCCAGCCAGGCGCCTTGAGCCCTGCGTGCGAGAATCGCCGGCTCTCCGCCTGGCAAACACCCCCATGGACATTGAACACATCAACTCGATCGGCTCGCTGCTTGCCGATCTGGGTGCCCGCACCGAGCAGCTCCGGGGGTATCTTTGACTACGACCGCAAATCCCTGCGCCTGAACGAGGTCAACGCCGCGCTGGAGAACCCCGCGGTGTGGAACGATCCCAAACGCGCCCAGGAACTGGGCCGCGAAAAGAAAACGCTTGAAACCGTGGTCGGCACGATCGATCACCTGACCAGCAACCTGTCTGACAACGCCGAGCTCTTTGACATGAGCAAGGACGAAGGCGACGAGGCCGGCATGCGCGCGATCGAGGCCGAGGCACAGGTCTTGAGCACCACCGTGCAAGAGCTGGAATTCCGCCGCATGTTCAGCAACCCGGCTGACCCGCTGAACTGTTTCATCGACATCCAGGCCGGCGCTGGTGGCACCGAGGCCTGCGACTGGGCCAGCATGTTGCTGCGCCAGTACCTCAAGTACTGCGAGCGCAAGGGTTTCAAGGCCACGCTCGAAGACGAAACCGCGGGCGACGTGGCCGGCATCAAGAGCGCCACCATCAAGGTCGAGGGCGACTACGCCTTCGGCCATCTGCGCAGCGAAACGGGGGTCCACCGGTTGGTGCGCAAGAGCCCTTTCGATTCAGCCGGCGGCCGCCACACGAGTTTTGCTTCGCTCTTTGTCTACCCCGAGGTGGACGATTCGATCGAGATCGACATCAACCCATCGGACGTGCGCACCGATACGTTTCGCGCTTCGGGCGCCGGTGGCCAGCACATCAACAAGACCGATTCGGCGGTGCGCCTGACGCACATCCCCACCGGCATCGTGGTGCAGTGCCAGGACGGCCGCAGCCAGCACAGCAACCGCGACGTGGCCTGGAAGCGGCTGCGCAGCCGCCTGTACGACCATGAGCTGCGCAAGCGCCAGGAAGAGCAGCAAAAGCTCGAGGACACCAAGACCGACGTCGGCTGGGGCCACCAGATCCGCAGTTATGTGCTCGACCAGAGCCGCATCAAGGACCTGCGCACCAACGTCGAAAT
>JANNUE010000243.1:0-4247 GCA_031394895.1 Betaproteobacteria bacterium | reverse complement strand
TGCTGTAGCCCCAGGGCCTCAATCGCGTCGTTGCCCAGCAGGTGCGCCTGGCGCCATGGGGTGTCACGATTCCACTCGGCCACGTTTCACCCTCAAGTATGGTCGTTGGCTGAGGGGAGATCGAAGTCGGCACTGGGTGGCGTCTTCGCCCGCTTCGCGAAACGAGCCGCCATGCGTTCACGTTGTGCCGTCTCGCGCTTGTGAAGCTGCACCAGTTGTAGCGCTGCATCCCGCGCGGACTCACCGACTTGTACAACCTGCATCAACGTCCGGCCATTCGCGAACTTGCGCTTCATCAGTGCCGTATTGACCATGACATTCTCGTGGGCCAGCACGTCGGCAGCCTGAGCGAGGTCCTGCAGTTTGGCGGCGTTCTCGTCCGCTACAGGCTCGCTGTTGAGCCAGTTGTACACCGACTGACGCGATACACCGAACGTGGTCGCGAGGTCAGTAACAGTAGGGTTCAGCACCTCCCGAATGAGAGTGAGGTCCTCGGCCGGAGTGCGAATAGGCGCAACCTCGACCATTTCGACAGTCGGCGCCATGTACTGCATCTGATGGGTGCTGCGCTGAAGTTTTTCAATCGACAGCTCGCCCCAGTACCAATAGCGGTCAGTGCAGCCCCGGCTGCAGCCATCCACCCTACCCAGCGAACGACAGCGGACGAGCTACCCGTTGCAGCCGGTCGGTCGGTGACCCAACCGCCATAAGTCATTGCAGTGCTCATGAAGCTCCTCCGTTAGGCCCACGTGGCCCGAGCGTGGTCGGTGACCGTGGCATTGAAGGACTTGACGATACGTCGTGCAGCGCAGTCAGCCGCGTTCCAACTTTTGCGAGTTCGAACACCTCTCTATGGCCGTAGGAGGCGTCCGTGTCGACGATGGCATGCAAGCTCTCACGCTGGGTGAAGCGTGAGTCTATGGTGGGTGCCAAGCCACCCAGCTCCATGGGAAGCCCTACATGCCCATGCCGGATGAGGACACGCGACACAAGCTGCCCTGCTGCAGTTAAAACGATGGTCTCGCTGACCGACTGCTGTAGCTGACCTTCTCTACGCAAAGCAAGCCCCAGCACTTCCCGGACAAGGAACTCCCGCAGCGTCTCGCCGTCCTTGGACGGTTGGACAGCATCCAAGTACCGCAGACCGATGCGCTCAACGAAGTCGAGATGAAGCGCGTCGTGCAGCATACCGAGGCCCTTTAGCAGGGTCGCGGCGAAGATATCGAAGGTATCGTAGCGGGTGGTCTGAAACGACAGCGCGTTCGTTTCCAGCAGGAACAGCGAGCGGCCATCAATGTCACCGAACAGATAGCGCGACTGAGGTGTCACGGTCGGCGCGGCCATCTGCCCCTGCTCTGCATTTCCGAAGGGCAGTACCAGACGCTGAACAACTTCCTTCTTGTAGTCGGGAAAGTGCGCCTCGCGCATCTTGGACTGAATCGCGGGGACATACCCGTCCAAGTCCAGCACCGGATTGAACTGTACTTGGGCTACTGTGTAGTAGACAGGCGCGCTGGTCAGCTTTTTTCCCATGTGATCCTCGATTACGCACTTGACATGCAAGTTGACACTTTACACCAAGATTGACTGTCTTTTCTACTCCGGTGTGTAAAGTTCCGCTCGACTATTTGCACTTGCACCCAAACCAAATTAGTCAGCCCCCGATAGCAGCAATTAGGGAAAGTGGGCTGTTGGCCCATTGCAGACAGATGCGATAGTAGAAAGCGGACATTGAACTTGCAGCGTTGACCGCACCCCACTGGCAAAGAAAGTCACATCTGCAACTGCAACTGCAACTGCAACTGCAACTGCAAGCCGGTATCGTGTAGCCTTTTTCGCCGAACAGACCCAGGCAGGCTGCCACAACCTGCGGGTCATATAACTTGCCGCTGTTTTTCTCAATTTCATTCAGCGCCACATCAATGCCCAGACCAACGCGGCAGGGTCGGTGTGAGTGCATGGCCTCCACTACGTCGGCCTGTCCCTCATAAAGCTCGATGCAAGGTCCGTGCAAATCTCCGTACTCACGCTAGTGGTTAAAGCCGCATTGGTCGTTATCGCCTTGTCTTCCTGTTCCTCCCCGTCAAGCTTTCGGCACGATGTTCTGGTTCAGGCTGAACAGGTTCGTCGGGTCGTACTTGGTCTTGAGCGCTGCAAGGCGCGCGTAGTTGGCACCATAGGCGCCGGTGGCCACGCGCTGGGTTTCGTCCTCGGGCATGAAGTTAACGTAAACGCCACCAGTCGCGTGCGGCGTCAGTGCGTCGAAGAGGCCGCGCGCCCAGCCGATGCACTTCTGATCGTCGCTCGCCTCGCGCCAGCGCGTGTGCACGTTAACGACAAATTCGACGTCGCGGTGGGGATAGGCAGTGTCGGCCGCGGCGACGCGATTGACGGCGGCACCCAGGTGGCCGACAAAGGCTTCACATTCATCGCTCGGCAGCTTGGGGATGGCATCGCACAGGATGCGTTCGACATCACCGTTCAGCCCCTTGAAGTCGTGCGATTTCCAGTAGTTGCGCGCGCCCGGTGTCAGCAGCGGATCGAAGGCTGTCTGCCAACCGGCGAAGGGCATGGGCCCGGCATGCACGCCGTAGGGCGTGCCGAACCCGTGCAGAACTTTGGTCATGTCCTCGCCCTTACCTAGGTCGCCGATCCAGCAGAAGGCCACGACCACCACCGGCTTGCCGTGCACGTCGGCCGGCAGGAAAGGCAACGGCGGCGCCTTGCGCAGCACCAGCCACGCAGTCATGTCGTCGCTTGCCGCTGCGGTGAACTGGCGGTAGCCCTCGAACACCTGCTTGGCCTGGTCCATCGGATACACCACCAGGCCGGCCAGTACCTGCGGGCCGAGCGGATGCAACTGGTATTCAAAGGAGGTGACCACGCCGAAGTTGCCGCCGCCGCCGCGAAGCGCCCAAAACAGATCCTGGTGCTGCGTGACGCTGGTCTGCACGAATTCGCCCGAGGCCAACACCACGTCGGCGGCCACAAGGTTGTCGATCGTCAGCCCGCGCTTGCGGCTCTGCCAGCCGAAACCGCCGCCCAGCGTGAGACCGGACATGCCGGTGGTGGAGTTGATGCCGGTGGGCGTCGAGAGGCCGAACGCCTGCGTCTCGCGGTCGAAGTCGCAGAGCAGCGCGCCAGGCTCTACCCGCGCGCGCTTGGCGGCCGGGTCCACGCGCACTGATTTCATGGCCGACAGGTCGAGCATCAAACCACCGTCGCAGGCGGCCTTGCCAGCGATGTTGTGGCCACCGCCGCGCACGGCCAGCAGCAGCTTGTTCTCCCGCGCGAAATTGACGGCCTGCATCACGTCGCCGGCGCCGGCAGCGCGCACGATGGCTGCGGGACGGCGGTCGATCATGGCGTTCCACAGCGTGCGCGACACGTCGTAGCCCTCGTCTGCCGGCATCAGCAGGCTGCCGCGAAGCGAGGTTCGCATCGCTTCGAGCTTGTCGTTATCGATGGCAGTCTTGCCACCGTGGGTGTTTTGAAAGTCAACCATGGAAATGCTCTCCTCGAAGGTGCAGTCGGAGATGGGTCAAGTGCATCGCGCAGCGTCCGGCCGCACTGGCGAGGCCTGGTGAGAGGCGTGTGGACTGGGCCGCGCAAGGCTCTGTCTTGTCGAAACGCGCCGCCAATTCCATTGCGCCGCTCGGCGCTTCTGCGCCATGCCAACGTCGGGGCGAGGTGCGAACATGTTGACCTCAGTGCTGCGCGCAAGTTGCCGGCGTAGCCAACGCATACCGAAGCATCGTCTGTTTCATGGCTGATATTTTGGCTGTTTCCATGTCCTGGAATTGGGTGTGGCGAAACGCATTGGGCTCCAAAATATGCCACTAGTCGCAAGCAGAGTGAATAGCCACATTGGTAGGCGAGTCTTTGTTTGGCAGGTCTCCGCTGCGTTGCGGCCACCCGGTGGGGCAGAGGTGAATGACCGCTGAGCCTCTCGGGTTGCTGTCATGCAAAACGCACTATGTGTCGGTGCGGGTTTGATGGGTGAGTCGGGCCGGCGCTATGCTGGCGAACGGCTGCAAACAGAAAACGGTCCGAACCAGCCACACACGATTTCAAGCAACGCCGTGCCGCACTCGACGGCTGTCTGGGTAACTGTGAAGCACCAATGCTGCGTATTTTGTCTGCGGTCAACGCCGCGCCATCGCCTCGGCCTGAATGGCGGTCAGCGCGATGGTGAACACGATGTCATCCACCAGCGCGCCGCGCGACAGGTCGTTGACGGGCTTCTT
>JANNUE010000242.1:0-18066 GCA_031394895.1 Betaproteobacteria bacterium | reverse complement strand
GCCACAGCGTCGGCGCGGTGTGCGTGCGCACACGTGTCACCAGATTCAACAGCGTGCCGCTGGCCACCCACACGCCGAGCAGCAGGCCGAAGCCGATCATCGGCGTCCAGTGGCCAAGCACGAACGGCGCGAGCAATGCGCTGGCGGCGCTGACACCCAAGGCCCAGCGCAACTGCCGCGCCAGACCGCCGAGGCTGGCCGAGCGCCAGCGTGCCAGCGGGCCGATGCCCATGAGGAACAGCGCAGGCGCCATCAACGGCACGAACACCGCGTCGAAGTACGGCGGGCCCACCGACATCTTGCCCAGGCCCAGCGCATCGATGACCAGCGGGTACAAGGTGCCCAGCAGCACACCTGCCGTGGCAGTGGCCAGCAACACATTGTTGATCAGCAGAAAGGTCTCGCGCGACACCAGCGCAAAAGCACCGCCAGAGCGCACCTTGCCGGCGCGCATCGCGAACAGCGTCAGCGAGCCGCCGACCACGGCCGACAAGAACAGCAGGATGAAGACGCCGCGCTTGGGGTCGGTGGCAAAGGCGTGCACCGAAGTCAGCACGCCCGAGCGCACCAGGAACGTCCCCAACAGGCTGAGCGAAAACGCGGTGATCGCCAGGATGATGGTCCAGTTGCGGAACAGGCCGCGTTTCTCGGTCACCGCCAGCGAATGGATCAGCGCGGTGCCGACCAGCCACGGCAGGAACGAGGCGTTTTCCACCGGGTCCCAGAACCACCAGCCGCCCCAGCCCAGTTCGTAATAAGCCCACCAGGAGCCCATCGCAATGCCGATCGTCAGGCAGATCCAGGCGGCAATCGCCCACGGACGGGTCCAGCGCGCCCAAGCGGCGTCGAGCCGGCCGTTGAGCAGCGCGGCAATCGCAAACGCAAACGGGATCGCCATGCCGACGTAACCCATGTACAGCATCGGCGGGTGAAACACCAGACCCGGGTCCTGCAGCAGCGGATTGAGATCGCGACCGTCGGCCGGAATGTCGCTCAGACGGTCAAACGGATTGGACGTGATCAACATGAACAGCAGGAAACCGACCGCCACCAGCGCCAGTACACCGATCACGCGCGACACCATCACCTCGGGCAACTGGCGCGAAAACAGCGACACCGCCATCATCCAGGAGCACAGCATCAGCAACCACAGCAGCAAGGAGCCCTCATGGCCGCCCCAGACCGCCGCAATCCGATACATGTCCGGCAGCTTGGAATTGGAATGGTTCGCCACGTAAGAAACCGAGAAGTCGTTGGTAAAAGACGCGTAAGTCAAACAGGCAAAAGACACCGCTGTCAACAGCCACAGCGCCTGCGCGCCGGGGCGCGCCAGCGCCATCCAGTCGGCGCGCCCCTGCTGGCCGCCAGCCACGCTCAAGGTGCCGATGGCTAGCGCGACAAAAAGGGCAAGAATCAGTGAAAAATGACCAATTTCAGGAATCATGATGCGCCTTACTTAAGTGATTTGACGGTTTTCTGGACGGCGGCCTGATCCAGCGCTTGCTGGGCTTCCGGTGGCATGTAGTTCTCGTCGTGCTTGGCCAGCACCTCGCTGGCGGCAAACTTCCCGTCGGCTCCCAGCTTGCCCTGCGCGACGACGCCTTTGTCCTCACGAAACAGGTCCGGCAGGATACCGGTATAAGAGACCGGCACATCGTGGATCGAATCGGTGACGACAAAGTTGACGGTCAGGTTGTCGCGCTTGACGGTTCCGGACTTGACCAGGCCGCCAACGCGGAACGGCCGGTTCTTCGGCGCCTCGCCGGCCGCCACCTGGGTCGGCGAGAAGAAGAACACCAGGTTGCTCTGAAAGGCATTGAGCACGAAGTAGGCGGCAAGGCCCACAGCAGCCAGCGCGCCGATGATGATGGCGCCGCGTTTATGACGAGGTTTCATGAATGCGATCTTTCCGACAAAAGCTCATTGCGCAGGTTGCGCAAGATGTTTTTTCGCTGATAGCGCAGTTGCAGGGTCTCGCCCAGCACTACCAACGCCGTCAGGCCAAAGCTGCCCCAGACATAGAAGCCGCGGCCTCCCATGTCGAGGAATTCCGCTACGCTATTCCAATGCATGTTTGACCCACTCCGTATGACGTTCACGTTCGAGAATGATGTTGCGCACGCGCACCAGCGCAATCGCAATGGCGTACATCCAGCATGCCACCACCATGATCAGCATACCCCACAGCATGGCGGCGGCCATCGACGGAGCCTTGGTTAGCGACACCGACGCGCCCTGGTGCAGCGTGTTCCACCATTTGACTGAAAAGTAAATGATCGGCACGTTGACGACGCCCACCAGCGCCAGCACGGCGCAGGCCTTGTCGGCGCGGCGCGGGTCATCAATGCTGGACTGCAGCGCCAGGAAACCCAGGTACAGGAACAGCAGGATCAGCTCGGACGTCAGCCGCGCATCCCAGACCCACCAGGTGCCCCACATCGGCTTGCCCCATAAGGAACCGGTGGCCAGCGACAGAAATGCAAACAGCGCGCCGGTCGGCGCCAGCGCCGAAGCCATCATGCCCGAGAGACGGGTGTTGAAGGCCAGGCCAAAACCGGCCCAACCGGCCATCACCAGATAGATGAACATCGACATCTGGGAAGTGGGCACGTGCACGAAGATGATGCGATAGGCCTCGCCCTGCTGCGCATCGGTGGGTGCGACAAAAAATGAAATCCATAAACCAACGGCTGCCAAGAGCGCTGCCAGCGCGGCAAACCATGGCCACATGCGCCCGGCCAGATAGTAGAAGTTCTGCGGCGACGAAAACTTGAACCAGTGAATTCGATCATTCATTCCAGGGAAATCCTCAAGGCTGTGGTGGTGGCCAAAGGCGCAAAAAATATCGACAGCACCAGCAGTGCCGCGAGCAACGACAGGTGTCCGCCAAACCCCATGCCGGCGGCGTCGGCCTCGACCGCACCGGCGCCAAAGATCAGCACCGGAATATACAGGGGCAGGATCAACAAGGACAGCAATACCCCTGCTCCGCGCACGCCCAGCGTCAGCGCGGCGCCAATGCTGCCAATCAGGCTCAGCGTCGGCGTTCCCAGCAACAGGCTCAACATCAAAATACCCAGCGAGCGGTCCTCCAGGCCAAATTGCAAACCGAGCACCGGCGCCATCAGGACCAGCGGCACGCCGGACAACAGAAAATGCGACAGCGCCTTGGCCACCACCAGCAAGCCCAGCGGCGTGCTGGAGAGCGCCATCTGCTCGAGCGAGCCGTCGGCGTAATCGGTGGCGAACAGGCGCTGCAGCGACAGCATCGCGGCCAGCAGCGCGCTGACCCACAACACACCCGGCGCCATGCGCAGCAACAACGCCGACTCCGGCCCGATGCCCAGCGGAAACAGGCTGGCAACGACAATAAAAAACACCAGCGGCGTCAGCACTTCGCCCTTTTGCCGCAGCGCGACCGACACATCACGGCGCAGCACCGCCGCCATGACGCTGAGCACACCGAGCTTCTTCATGCGCGCAGCTCCAGCATCTGCGGCGGCAAGCGACCGATATCGACCTGCTGGTGGCTGGTCAGCACCGCCAGGCCACCACTCCCCAGATGCGTCGCAATCAAATCGGCCAGCATGCGCACACCGGCCTCGTCCATCGCCACAAACGGCTCGTCCAGCACCCACAAGCGGGCCTGGCTCAACGCCAGCCGGGACAGCGCGACACGGCGTTTTTGCCCCTGCGACAAATGCTTGACCAACTGCTGCCCGCGACCCACCAGACCAAAATGGCGCAACACCTGCTGCAACTGCTGCGGCTCGGGCGCGCTGCCGCCAAGCGCGGCGGTGAACACCAGGTTCTCGTTGACCGTGACCGCCTCCTGCAACGCGTTGAGGTGACCCAGATAGCACAGGTCTTGCCGGTAGGCGTCTCGCTGCGCATGAATCGACTCGCCGCGCCAGCATATCTCACCCGACTCGATCGGCGCCAGGCCGCACACCATGCGCAGCAAACTGGTTTTGCCAACGCCATTGGCACCAGCCACATACAGCCAATGGCCCGACTCCAGAACGCAATCAATGCCCCGAAAAAGTTGTCGTCCGCCACGGCTGCAAGCCAGTTTGGAAAATGTCAGTGTCGGAGCGTTATTCAATTCTGGGGTTGAGAAAATCAAACCCCAATTTTAGGACGCGCTCCTGCTGCGCCGTGGAGCTTTAACAAAACTTTACCCCAGCCCTGAAACTGATGTTTTGCACAGTGGGCAAAGGCGCTCATACCAAGGCGCCTTCAAAAGACAGGAGCTCGGGTGACGGCTTTGGCATGCCAGTGAGCCCGGATGGGTGACTGTGCTCGTGTCGCCGCGCCGCTGACGTTGGCACGCCGCGCGTCGCACGCCAACACACTTGCAGGAGAACTCCGGTGCGGCGCTCGGCGCCGCTCGTAGGTCAGATTAGCGCAGCGTAATCCGACATGATCGCGGTGACTGTCGGCTTACGCCCTTCGGGCTAAGCCGACCTACAAGCTGCTGTGCTCGTGTCGCCGCGCCGCGCCGCTGACGTTGGCACGCCGCGCGTCGCACGCCAACACACTTGCAGGAGAACTCCGGTGCGGCGCTCGGCGCAGCGTGGACTTGGGGTTTTGCCAAATGAAGGGGAACCCAAGGCCTGAGAATTCATGGATTGCCGCGCTTCGCTCGCAATGACGATACTTCTGCGGTCATTGTGAGGAGCGTAGCGACGTGGCAATCCAGGAAGTCTTGGGCTCACGATTGCCGCGGTTCTGTCATTGCGAGGAGCGTAGCGACGTGGCAATCCAGGAAGTCTTGGGTCATCAAGCGGAACTGAGTACCGTGCCGGAGTGCTCCGGGTTGCAGCCCGAGCGCTCCCACCCACACAGTGCCCGCTAGCTGAAGCTTTGAACGGCCAAGCCGTATCAGGCGTAGTAGCGCGCAACAAAGTCCTCAAAACTGCCCTGTTCCGCCGCCTCCAGCCGCTGCTGCTGCTGCTGCGAGACCTGCACGCTGGTCACGAACTTGCTCTGCGTCGGCGCGTCCAGCGGCTGCGCCTTCAAGGCGTGCTGATGCTGTTGCGACAACTCCAGCGTGAAGTTGAAGAAGCTGCCGTTCTTGCGCACGGCGTCGAGCACCTGGGCCGACGGCGTGCTATCGGGCTGGTCGATGCGCTGGCGCAAGTCGCGCATCGTTGCGCTGTAGCGATCGTCGCCATAGGCGCTGTCGAGCATTTCGGCAAACGGCTGCATGTCGTCGAACAGCTCGTGCGCCAGCGGGCGAAACGGCTGTTCGCGGTTGTGCGCCAGCAAGTGCAGACCGGGCTGGCGTCCAAAGCTGACAACGCGCCGCTTGTTTTCGGCGTTTTCACTTTGCTCGCGGCTGGTGATCGGCGGGCTGTCGCGAAACAGGCACATCAGCAACAGCACGTCGGCAAAAGTGCCCTGCTCGGGCGTGATGCCGATATCGACAAACGGGTTCAGATCAAACAGCCGCATCTCGACATACTCGACGCCCTGCGCCAGCAGCGCCTTGGCCGGGCGCTCGGCACTGTTGCGCTTGGGCCGCATGGCGGCATAAAACTCGCTCTCGGTCTGCAGTAAATTGGCGTTGAGCTGCTTCCAGTGGTCGCCGTCGCGCACGCCCATTTCCTGGTAGTACGGATCCGGTGTGCGGATCGCCGCCTCCAGTGCCTGCGTATATTCGGCCAGCGAGTTGACGCTGACGCGCAGATCGGCCTGGGCCCGGTTCTGATAGCCCAGGTCGCTCATGCGCAGGCTCGTCGCATACGGACCAAAGCGGGTGCCGCTGCCGAGCTGCACCAGGTCGGACGGTCGACCCTGCAGAAACGACTCGCAAATCGCCGGCGAGGTGCCGAACAGGTAGGGCACCAGCCAGCCGTAGCGCAAGAAGTTGCGGATCAGACCGAAATAGCGCTCGCTGACGAACTGCTCCATGTGCGTCACGCCGGCGCAGCAGTCTCTGAGCACCAGCCAGAACTCGGGTGGCAGCGACCAGTTGTAGTGGGCGCCGGCGATGGTCTGCATCTTGCGCCCGTAGCGCAGCCCCAGGCCTTCGCGGTACACGTACTTGAAGCGCGCGGCGTTCGAGCTGCCGTAGTCGGCAATCGGAATGTCGCCGTCAGGCCCGAGCACGCACGGCATGGAGCCGGCCCACAGCAGTTCAGCGCCCAGTTGCGGCGCCACAAAGCGATGAATGTCGCGCAAGAAGCGCAGCGGAAATTCGCTGTCCTGCGATGGCGGCGTGATGAACTCCAGCAGCGCTTCGGAATAGTCGGTGGTGATCCACGGGTGCGTCAGTTTCGAGCCCAGCGCCGCCGGATGCGCCGCCTGCGACAGGTGCCCGGCGCTGTCCACGCGCAGGCATTCGCGCTCGTAGCCGCGCGTGATGCCGCGCAGCACTTGCGCCTGGCCCCTGGTAAAAAATTGCTGGACCGCGTCACAGCAGGTGAACTTCAACATCGAGTCTTGCTTTCTCAATCAAACGTCTGGCAATATGACAGTATTGTGATGCGGCGACGAAAACGCCGCGCCATGAAACAATAGCGCCATGCCTTATCTGCCCACCTTCATCGCGCCTGCCCGCTTCACCGATCCAGCGAGCGCGCTGGCGCGGGCCAGGGAGATTTATGACAATGGTATCAGTCACCTGCGCGCCGCTATGCAGCGCTTTGTCGCCGGCGACAGCCTGAGCGGCCATGTGCGCGCCTGCTACCCCTTTGTGCGTGTGCAGACCGACACCGTGGCGCGACTGCACTCACCCGAGAGCGCGGCGCTAAGCTTTGGTTTCGTGGCCGGGCCGGGACGTTTTGAGACCACGCTGAGCCGTCCCGACCTGTACGCCGACTACTACCTGGAGCAGTTCACACTGCTGCTGCAAAACCATCAGGTCGAGCTGGAAATTGGCACCAGCTCGCAACCGATTCCGGTGCACTTCTCATTCGCCGAGAACGACCACATCGAGGGCACGCTGAGCGCCGAGCGGCGCCAGTTGATGCGTGACGTGTTCGACCTGCCGGATCTGGCGGCAATGGACGACGGCATCGCCAACGGCACCCATGTTCCGCGCCCCGGTGAGCCGCAGCCGCTGGCGCTGTTTACCGCGCAACGGGTTGACTACTCGCTGCACCGGCTGCGCCACTACACGGGGACCGCACCCGAGTATTTCCAGAACTTTGTGCTATTCACCAATTACCAGTTTTACATCGACGAGTTCGTGCGCTTCGGGCATGCGGCGATGGCCGACCCGAACAGCGAATACAGCGCCTTTGTCGAGCCTGGCAATGTGGTGACGCTGCGCGTTGCCGGCGCGCCGGCCGGTGCCGACGAGGCGGCGCCGGAGACGTCCGATGTGCCGGCGCTGCGCCTGCCGCAAATGCCGGCTTACCACCTGATGCGCGCCGGGCGCAGCGGCATCACGATGGTCAACATCGGCGTCGGCCCGGCCAACGCGAAGACCATCACCGACCACATTGCCGTGCTGCGCCCGCACGCCTGGATCATGCTGGGCCACTGCGCCGGGCTGCGCAACTCGCAGCAGCTTGGCGACTACGTGCTGGCGCACGGCTATGTGCGCGAAGACCACGTGCTCGACGAAGAACTGCCGCTGTGGGTGCCGGTCCCGGCGCTGGCCGAGATTCAGCAGGCGCTGGAAGCGGCGGTGTCGGAAGTCACGCAGCTCAAGGGCCCCGAGCTCAAGCGCATCATGCGCACCGGCACCGTTGCCAGCACCGACAACCGCAACTGGGAACTGCTGCCCGACAACGGCCCGCAGCGGCGCTTCAGCCAGAGCCGCGCCGTCGCACTCGACATGGAGAGCGCGACCATCGCGGCCAACGGCTTTCGCTTTCGCGTGCCGTACGGCACACTGCTGTGCGTCAGCGACAAGCCGCTGCACGGCGAGATCAAGCTGCCCGGCATGGCGAATCACTTCTACCGCGAGCGCGTTGACCAGCACTTGCGCATCGGCATCCGCGCCATCGAGCTGCTGCGCCGCCAGGGCGTCGATCAGTTGCACAGCCGCAAGCTGCGCAGCTTTGCCGAAGTGGCGTTTCAGTAAGCACCATCACCCAAAAGGAGTTGCAACATGTCAAACGCCATCGTGTTTACCTTTGTCGGCGCCGACCGCCCGGGGCTGGTCGAGAAGCTGGCACACACCGTCGCCGGGCACGGCGGCAACTGGCTGGAAAGCCGCATGAGCGAGCTGGCCGGCCAGTTCGCCGGCATTGTGAAGGTGGAGGTCAGCCCGGCGCAGTCAGCACCCCTGTGCGCCGCGTTGCTGGCGCTGTCCGGGTCCGACTTGTCGGTAGTGGTGGCGCCCGGCGAGCGCGCTCCCGAGAGCGGCAGCTTCCGGCGTTTTCGCCTGAGCATCGTCGGCAACGACCGCCCCGGCATCGTGCGCGAAGTCTCCAGCGCGCTGGCCGCGCGCCACATCAACGTCAGCGAGATGGACACCAGCGTCAGCAGCGCGCCGATGAGCGGCGACCCGCTGTTCAACGCAGTGGCGCGCATTCAGGTGCCGCAAGCGCTCGACCTGGGCGAGCTCAATGCGCAGCTCGACGCGATTGCCGCTACGTTGACCGTCGAGATCGATCTGGAGGAATCGCTGAGATAATCGCATCGGCACGATGTTGCGCCGCTGCTGCAAAGTGCCTCCAAGAAGAGGGCGCGGATGCGTGGCCGATCCGCGTCGCCAACGTGATGGGGAGAGCCGCCATGAACGACCGGAGATTTGTCAAACGACTGACACAGGAACTTCCGCGCTGGCAACAATCTGGCTGGGTCAGCGCCGAAGGGGGGCAGGCCATTGTGGCCGACCTGGAGGCGCGCCAGACCCGGTTCGGCTGGGCTTCTTCGCTGGCCCTGGTTGGCGGACTGCTGCTCGGCGTTGGCGTCATCACCTGGTTTGCCGCGCACTGGAACGAGATGAGCAAGCTCGTCAAGCTGATTCTGATATTCGCAGCACTCAGCGCCAGCCATGTTGCACATGGGGTGTGCCTGACCCGCGCTGCGCTGCCAAAACTGGCGCAGGGCCTGGCGCTGCTGTCGGTGCTGTTCTTCGGTGCCGCGATCATGCTGATCGGGCAGATCTACCACATCGACGCGCACTTTCCGCACGGCGTCGCGCTGTGGGCAGCGGCTGGCCTGCTGACTGCGTGGTTGTTCGCCTCGCAACCGGCGCTGCTGACCTCGCTGGCATTGGCCGCACTGTGGACCTGGCAAGAGCAGTTCACCTACCGGGCGATGAACTGGCCAATGCTGGGTTATTTGCTGATGGCCGCCATGCTGCAGCTGCGCCACAACTGGCCGCTTGCGGCACGCGGCTGGGCCGGGCTGTGCATTCTCTGGCTGATCGGCTGGCACAGCCAGCTCTGGAGCGGCGCAGTATGGGAGTGGCACGCGCACGTTCGCCTGTTCGCGCTGCAGTTGCTGGGCGTTGCAGGCTGCTGGGCGCTGGCACAGTCCAGCGAGCACCCCTTTGCGCGCGCCGCGCGCGCGGATTTGCCGTTGATCACGCTGCTTGGCGCGTTCGTTTTCACCTTCCCCGACTTTGCGCGACGCCACGGCGCGTCAGCGCTCGAGTGGACGCCGTGGCTCGCCGCTCTCGCCAGCGCGGCAGCACTCTACGCTGCGGCCATGCTGCGGCTGGCGCGCAGCAGCGAACTACCGGCGCTACCCACGCGCATCGGCATCGCACTGGCGCTGGGCTTTGCCGGGCTGCTGGCGGTTGAGTTCGTCGCTCCGCGCAGCACCAGCCTGAGCGCGCTGGGCTGGAACGTTGTGTTTCTTGGCGCGCTGTATTGGGCCGGCGATCTGGGCCTGCGTTCCGGCGAGCGCGCGCTGGTGAACCGCGCCTTTGCGGGTCTGTCGATCTGGGTGCTGGCGCGCTACTTCGACACCTTCTGGACGCTGATGGACCGCGCACTGTTTTTTATGGCCGGCGGAGTGCTGCTGCTGGCCGGAGGCGGCTGGCTCGAGCGACGCCGGCGCACACTGCTGCGCAACATTGAAGTGCGGGGGCAGTCATGAAGATCCGGCTCAAAATCGCGCTGCTGCTGATCGTGCAGATCGGCGTATTGGCGGCGATGATCGGCGACAAGCAGTGGACGCTCAATACCGGCACGCCGGTAGTGCTGCAAACCGAGCCGGTTGACCCACGCTCGATGTTTATGGGCGACTACGCGCGGCTGACCTATTCGATCAGTCGGCTGCGCCTGGACGGCGCAACGGCGCTCGGCGGCGACAAGGACTTTCAGCAGCACGACACGGTATGGGTCGCGCTGCAACCTGACGCCAACGGTGCGCGCGCCGTGTCGGTGCATCACCGGCGCGACGCCATTGCGCCGGGTCTGCTCGCACTCAAGGGCGAAGTGCAGTATGTCAGCGACAACGATTGGGACCGCGCCGCCAACAAGTCGGTCAGCCAACGCACGCTGCAAGTGCGCTACGGCATTGAGCAGTACTACGTGCAAGAGGGCAGTGGCGCACAGATCGAACGCCCGAGCGGTGGCGAGAAGGTCTCGATCCTGGTTGCCGTTGATGCGCGCGGCAAGGCGGGCATTCTGGCGCTGCTGTTCGATGGCAAGGAGCGCTACCGCGAAACGCTGTTCTGACGGGGGTGGGCGCAATCACCGCGCCAGGCGCTGGGGCGCCCATCCCCATCGCGTGGGTCAACCGGGCGGGGCCAGTTCAAGAGCCAGACTGCCACCACTGCCGAAACCGCTCATATCCGGCATCTTCATGCCCTTCATTTTGAACGCCGAGCACTGCTCCTTCATCATCAGGCGCAAGGCACTCATCATGTATTCCTTTTTATAACCTTCTTCGAGCAACAGTAGTTCCTGCATCTTGTGGCTATAAAACCCCATATAGCATTTGGCCAATGCGTCATCAATCTCCTGCAGAGTCATGTTGTACGGTTCGACGATGGGCGTCACGAGGTTGTACTTTGAGTAATCGAAAACCCTGATCCGGTCCTTCATCTCGCGGTACATGGGGGTGTACGGCCAGGGCGTCACTATCGGGAACACTGCCACGTCAGGATTGAGGTAAATAGCAGAGGCAATGGTCTTGTCGATCGACTCCCAGGTCTCTTGCGGAAACCCGACCATAAACGACGCTTCCGTAATGATTCCAGCCTGATTAAGCAGTTCCAGCGCCTTCTTGGTGGTCTTCATCTCAATGCCCTTGTTCAGGCTATCGAGCACATCGTCATCGCCGCTCTCGGCTCCCATGTAGACATGAATGACGCCGGCTTTCTTGTATTTGTCGAGAATATCCTCGTCGCGCACAATATCTTCAACCCGGGTTTCCATGAGAAGCGATATTCCCAGGTCTTTCTCAATCAGCAAGTCCAGCACGCGCTCCCAGCGCACCCGATCCCTGGTCGGATAGGCGTCAATCAGGGTGAATACCTTGACATCGTATTTCTCGTGCAGGAAAACAATTTCCTCAATCACTTTTTCCGGGCTTCTGGGGCGCCAACTGGCACGCCAGAAAAGTCGCTGACTGCAAAAACTGCAACTCATCTCGCAGCCGCGCGTGGTCAGGATGGAAGTCATCCTCCCGCCGGGGCTGACCCAATAGTTGTAAAGCTCCCACTCCAGCAGGTCCCAGGCCGGCTTCAGTTCATCCAGTTTGTGTATTTGCTCGCGCCTGGGATTGACAACTGCCTTGCCATTGTCCAGATAGGCAATGCCCTTGACATCTCTTGCAGTTCCATTTTGCAAAGCGGGCAACAACTCCTGCAATGTCGCCTCCCCTTCCCCGACCAGAATGTAATCAACGACGCCTTGTTCAGACTCCAGAACCTCCTTCGGCAAGAACGTGGGATGAGGCCCGCCCAACAGCGTCACGATGCCGGGGTTGACCTCCTTGGCAATTCTCAAAATGGCAATCGAATCCGGCATTGCCGCCGTGCTGATCGCGCCGGTCACTGGCAAATAATCATAAGTCAGCACGTAATCAGGCTTTGAGCGCTCGATCTCGGCCCTGATGTCGGCAAACGAGTGCGACTTGTTCATCGCGTCATAAATCTGTGGCGCCGCTCCAGCGTCACGCGCCGCGCCGGCAAGGTACACCAGATGCAACGGCGGCCACGAGCCCACCACCTGCACGCCCCAACAATGATAGGGCGCTGTGACAAACAGTATTTTTGGAAGATCGCTCAAACCTTGCACTCCTTAAAAAACTTCCGCAGACGAAACTGAATTACCGTCCCCCACACAACCACCGACACCAGCAAAATGTGTTTCAACACCAGCGCAGTAATCTGACCACTGCCGGCCGCCTCTTCAAACTCAAATTTTTCGTAGGCAATGGTTCGGATAATGCCGCCAACGATCAGCATGGCCCAACAAACGTGAGTCACCTTGTTCATGCTCTTTACAAGATCGCGCGCAAACGGCAGCCACACTGCATTCGGTTGCTGCTGCGTTCTCTGGTAGATAAGCATGAGCAGGATCAGACTGCAAAACAACATGGCGACCGCAAAGTCATGAAACCAGTTGTTGAGCATGACAAGGATGGCGAGGGTGGAATGTTCCATGATGAATTCAATACTTGTAAACGGCCACGGCCATCAGTTTGGTATCGGAGATGAAGATCAGTCTTTTCTTCTGATTGATGGCAATCCCGTTCGGCTGACGCAGTTCCTGTCCATAAGTCAGGACATATTTCCCCGCAGGATCAAATACTTTCACTCTCCCCAGTTGGGCATCGACCACATGAACTCTGCCCTGGTCGTTCACCCCGGACGGATCAAAAGCCTCAGCCTTCTTAGCCTGCAGCGCGGGCGATGGAATGTTGTCCATGGCGATGCCCATCGGCTTCTTCAGCGCTGCCTCACCGTTTGTTTCAAACAGGTAGCCCGATCTGCCATTGCAACTGAACACCTTGACCTCGCCGCTCTTGGCGTCGCCCACCAAAAGTCGGCCATCCGGCGTCACCATCGATGCGGTTGGGTAACCCAACTCGAATTCGTTCGGTCGGCCATTTGGAAAACCGAGAATCAATTCGCCTTCGTCCCGCGCGTCCTTTTCCGTCGTCGCGCCGATCACCAGCATCTTGCTGGAAGCGACATCGGAAACGTACAAATTATTTTGATAGAAGGCGACGCCAAGCGCCTTCATGCGCGATCTGCCGTCGGGCAGCAAACCGTAGCCCTGCACCAGTTTGCCGGTTTGATAGTCCGCCACCAGCAGATCCCCTGATTTGAAATCGGTCGCGTAAATGCGGTCGCCATCGAGCGCAACGCCAGTGATTGATGCGGCTTCGTCCGGCAGCAGGTGCAACGTGCGCTTGTAGTCGAGCTTGTCGGTAAGTTCGTCGATGCGATCCGTTCCCAGATACGAGACCAGCATTCTTCCTTCACTCAGCGCCAGTGCGAAGGGTCTCAACCCGACGGCCTCGGCTATGTGGTGCAACCCGATGAAGACTGGCGGCTGCTCGAACAATGTGGGCTCGGTCACTGCGCCGGCCCGGTCCATCAGCGAGCGGGTAAAAAACGCAACGGCCATCCCAGCCACCACCGCTGCGATCAGCCCAACGAAAACTGCCCAGTGTGAGCGCTTCAACTGCCAGCGCATCGCTCAGCCTCCATACAGATGAATGGTGTTGTAAAGCAGATGGATTCCCCACAACGAGAACGCAACAAAAAGCAGTCCCCCGATCGCATACCATGCAAGAAACACCCCGCGCAGCTTCTTCCAGACGGTATAAATGTGCAGGTAGTTGACGTACACCAGCCAACTGATGAGACTCCATAACTCGATCGGATCCCAGGCCCAATAGCGCCCCCAGGCCGCGTCGGCCCAGATCGCACCCGAGACGATCATGATGCCCCAGAATATGAATCCCAGCAGGATCAGCCGAAAGTTGAATTCGTCGTAACGGTCGCCTGCTGCGATATCAAGTGCCGGGTCCGACAGGCCCTTGCTCTGCTTCTCGTACAAGCGCATGGCGGCCACGCCAGCCGCGAACACGAAGCAGCCCGCCGCCGCAGTGGCAAACCCGGCATGAATAAACAGCCAGAAACTCTGCAAACTCACCAACAGCGGTTGGCCGCTGAACGGATGCGTGCCGGCCCACCCCATCAGCACCACAATAAATGGCATTACTCCGGCGCCGACCGCGCGCAGGAATGGCTTGCGCTGCTGTAGCACCAAAAAGCCAAGCATGCCGAACCACGCGCTCGCGGACATCGACTGAAAATAGGTCACAAACGCCGGATAGCCGGTTTGCGCCCACTGCGCGACAGACACTACGCTATGAAGGAAGAAGCCGCCCCATGCGGCGCCAATGGCGTGGTCGAGCACGCGTGGTTTGCGAAACACCAGCGCAATGGCAAACAAGGCGAAGCTGAAGGCATAGCCTACGACCGTAAGCCAGAACAGGACAGAGAAGGTGGTTTGCATGGTTCAAGGCTCCAAAAGTCAGCGCTGCACGTGCGTGCCGGCGGCCAGATCGAAGACGTGAAACGTTTGACCCGCCGGGAGATAAATGAGCCCCCAATAGGACACCATTATCACAGCAAATATGCCGACATACAGCCGCGCCGCGCGACCGCCCCCCCAGTTGTAGAAGATCCGCATATGGATATAAAGGCCAAGCAGCAACCAAGCCAGCAATGCGATCGAAAAGACCGGATCCCAGCGCCACCAGTCTCCGAACAGGATCGACGAATAGACGCTGCCCAGCGCAAACATGACGCTGTAATTGACGAATCCGAAGCTGATATAGCGAAAAGCCAGCTCATCGACAATGCTCAGCGACCGATCAGGCGCAGCCGCAGTCGGCGTCAACGCCCGGCCAATTCTGGTGGACCACAGATAGAACGCAGACAAACAAAACGCCAGGGTAAACGGTGCAAAAGCGAGCCATGAAAAAAGGGCGTGCACATCAACCCAAAGGCTGCGCTCCGAGATGGTCAACGGAATTCTTTCGGTGCTGAAGAAGGCGACTCCGTAGCCAAGCAGCAGCAATGCCAGCGGCACCGCTGTCAGCACCAGAAGCCTGAAATGGCCGTGCACCGAGCGAAACGACAGCGACACATACAGTAACAGGAACCAGCTCGCGGCAAGAGTGGCCTCAAAGCTGCCGAAAACCGGCGGATGACCAACGCCTGCCCAGCGGATGACGACACTGCCAAGGTGCGAAAACAGAGCCGCCACAATGCTGGCAAAGGCATGACGCAACAAGCCTTTTCGCGCCAAAACAAAGGCTGCTGCGTACAGCGCACCAGCCGCTACGAGGAAGAACAACTCAAGGGAACTCATGCCCGTTGCTCCTTGAATTGCTCAGCCAGGCTGACCAGCCATTCGGCCTGCAGCTTCGGGTAGTAGTCGGCGCGCCCGGACAACCAGGTGCGGCCAGCCGCGTCCCGCCACAGCGCCACCTCCCTGTGGTAGAAGAACAAGCGCCAGGCAAGGCCCAAGCACATCAGGATGAAAGCAACCCAGATCACTGAATTTCCCGGATTCCTGACAATTTGGAACTCCCCCGACTTGACAAAGGACGGGAAGGAAATGCTTATACCGTCAAAATCTGCCCACTCCCCCGGTTTGACGACGCCGCTGTAAACCGGCACTCGACCGCGCAGTATCCTCAAGAAATATGCGGGGTTGACCGGGTTCATCGACTGGCTGACACTCTTTCCATCCACCAATGCGTGATCAGGATAAAAGGAGACATATACCTTGTGCGGGTAACCGGGAATCTGGAAGTGGTCTTCGCTGCCCGGAATGAATATTTTCAACCTGACGTGGGTCTCGCTGACAACTGTGCCCGTCTCGTCTTTCACGACGGCAAGCGGAACATAGCCGAACCCCGCGATCGTGACATCGGCATTGCCGATGCGAGCGGCACTGCTCAGTTTTGCCACATCGCGCCCCCCGCGATGCAGCAGTTGCGCTTGCAGCCGGGTGAAAAACAGCCTGCCGTTCCAGAAGTCAACAGCGATGTTTTCCACATCAAAATCGACTTCTGGCAGCGCGGCTGCAGATGATGTGGAAATCACCTTGTACTCCTTCTTGCTGCCGGTAAACGGGCGGCCTTCGGCAATCGCCGCCGTACCCCGAAAGCTATACAGGCCATTGGCCACGGCGCCCAGCAGCAGCAGCACGAAGCTGGCGTGAAACAGCAGGTTGCCGATCAGGGAGAGCCCCCCCTTGCTGGCGTAGAACAGCTCTACCACGCCCGGCGCGTCGTCAACTGGAACGCCGGCGCTGTCGGCGCCGCGGACCCGGTAGCCGCGTCGCCTCAAAAATTGCTGGAGCTCGACCACCCTAAACCCGGCTAACTGAACTTCTGCGCCCTGCGCGAACCCGGCCACGCTTGGCCTGGCATCGGGCAACCCGGCCCTTTTGCAGCGCCCTATAACGAGCGGTAGCCACCTCCTCCCGATGAGGATCAGGTTGAGAAAAAACAGAACATATAGCAACTGGAAGGGATAGAGCCCGGACATGATGCCCACCCACTGGAGTTCCACCAGCAAGCCGAATACGGCCAGAATAAGCACATAGGTAATGCTCATCACCTGCACAAACACCGTGAAATTCCGGGAGCCGGCAACAGCCCAGATTCTCGCCAGGAACTGCCCGCTAATCATCGCGTTTCCCAGTCCTTCTGGTGTCCACACTGACCATCTTCCACCCGGAAGATGACCTGTCCAACGTGTAGTTCATTGCATATTTGGACGCCGGGGAGGGGCTGATTTGGGTTCGGTCCGCAGCGTTCAGATATCTGACGGTGGCCGCTTCAACGGTGTCCACACTCCAGGTCAAGTCGGGCAACCTTGTCGCTGCTTCTATCCGGATATCCAGCACTGTCTGGTCCAGCGCCCGCCCCTGCCTTTTCAGAATGGCGATTTCGGTGACGTAGTCTTGCCTCAGGCTATCGGCCATCGGTTCAGCCGCCAGTGGCGCGGGGTCCAAAGCAAGATAGGCCGCCGACAGTTGCCGGTTGAACTCGGCGATGGCGCGCAGCATTGCTGCTTCATCGGCTGAACCCTTTGGCACGACGTCTGGCGCGGCTGCTGGCAAAAACAATGACGGCATCCATCGGGACAGGAAGATGGCCGGCATATGATCGTTTGAGAGAAAGGCAGGCATCAACCGGGCGCTGCCGGGGTCAGCAATACCCAGCCCCAACAACAGCGTCAGGGCGGCAACCACCATCCACACTGTCTTCTTGATAATTCCCACGAAGTGCGACCCGATCAATCAGCCTGGTGCGGGCGTGCCGCCCAGCATCGCTGGATTGTCGCTGGCGGGCTTGCCCAGCGTGGCCAGCCGCTGCGCCAGGGCCACGCGCAGTGTCTCAAGTTCATGCGCGAAGGTTTGCTGGAACTTCTCGCTGGAACCGGACAGATCAAACAGCATGGTTTGATGCGGCTCTGCCGGGCGCAGCACCACCAGCATTCTGCGGCGCACTCTGAGCAGGCGCAGCGCCAACCCGAGCGAGCCCAACAGCGTGGCGGCCATCAGTACCGGCACACCGGGCGCGTCGGTAACATCAATCTGCGACCAGCGCCGCAGATCGGCGAAGAATACCGTATAACCGCCGGCAGAGACGGTGCGCGTGATCGGGATGAATTCATCCAGTACCGACTTGCCGTGTTCGTGCACGGCGACATGCAGCACCGGATTCTTGGGTGCTGCTGACCGCCTTGAAACGTAAGCGCCGCCACGGTACACAGCGTCCGGCAGTAATTCGAGGTCGATACGCACGCCCTTGCCGGCGATGTCCACATGGTCCAGATGGCTCACTTTCTCCGGGCCGGCCAGGGTCGCCAGCCGAGTAAACCCTTGCAGCAGGCGCTGGCCAGCCGCGTCTTCGATCATCACCTGAGGCGCGTAGCCGGTTTCACGCCCCTGGTGTATCGTGACACCGGCATGGCGCAGCCCATTGCTGATGTAAACCGGCGCCGGGGTGAAAAAGCGCGAACTCTTGCCTTCCAGTGTTGGCTCCACGATACTCGCCGACGTCGTTGCGCCGTTGACTTCATAGTCCGGCTCGACCCGGATCAACCGAAAGGTTAACGGCTGCGACCCTGGCGCGTACCAGCGCCCGGCGTGTTGCGCGCCAAAC
>JANNUE010000239.1:0-7832 GCA_031394895.1 Betaproteobacteria bacterium | reverse complement strand
GCCGTCATTTCCGAACCGATGAAGTGCCGCCCTGGCGCCCGTCACCGTGCGCTGCAACCGGCGTGTCAGGCGCGACCACTGCGGCACTCTGGTCTGCACGCCAGGGGTATCGGCCGCCGCCAGCCGCACATGGGTCAGGTTCACCCGATGCAGGTCTTCTCCATAGGCCAGCATCAGGCACTTGTGCGCCAATATGTTGACCAGGCGCGGCACACCGCCGCTGTACAGGGCGATCTCATTTGCGGCAGCCGGTTCAAACAAACCGGTATCGGTGGCCTTGCCGAGCGCCGCAACGCTCAGGCGGTACTGCAAATAGCCGGGCACCCGCTGCGCCAGCATGGGGCCCAGATAGGCGCTGAAGGTAATGCGTTGCAACAACTGGCGGATTTCGGGCCGGGCCAGCTTCTCGTCGAGTTCCGGTTGCCCCAGCAACACCAGTTGCAGCAACTTGTGCTTTTCGGTCTCCAGATTGGACAGCAGCCGCAGGCTCTCCACGGTAGGGATTGGAATGGCCTGCGCCTCGTCAATGCACACCACCACGCGCCGGCCGGCTTCGGCGTGGGCCAGCAGACAGGCGTGCAGCAAGCCAAGCAGTTTGTGGCGGCTTCGGGTTGCCCCCGCCTTGATGCCGAGTTCCTTGATCAGGGCCATCAGCAGGTCGTCGGCGCCCATGTCCGGGTTCGGCACATAGGCCGTCACACACTCGCCCTGCAGCGTGCGCAGCAGTTGGCGGCATAACACCGTCTTGCCGCAGCCGACCTCACCCACAATCTTCAGAAATCCTTCACCGCTGCGCAACGCCACCAGCAGCATATTGAGTGCTGCCTGCACGCTCTCGTGCGGATAAAAAAAGTCGCTATCCGGGGTGATCGAGAACGGCTCTTCACGCAGCGAATAGTGTTCCAGGTACATTACTTTGCCGGCGTTCTAGCCCTGCCATCGACCACCGAACCATCGATCTGGATTACGCGCGCACGCGCCGCATCCATATCATCAAGCGCAGCCCGCGTGCGCACAGTCTGGGCCTCCCAGTCCGCCGCGCTGCGGATAATGGTTGGCTTGATCAGCACCACCACTTCTTTCTTGCGCCCGGAGTTGGCGGTGTTACCAAACACGGCATTCAACCCAGGAATGCTCAGCGTGCCGGGCAAACCGGCGGAACCCCGACTCGACTCCATCTGCATCAGGCCACCGATGGCGACAATGCGGCCGTCCTGGATGCGCACCATGGTGTCGGTCTCATTGACGCTGCTCGAGGCCAGCGGCAGCCGGTAGTTACCAATGGCGCCGAGATCGATCTGCTTGGTCTTCTCAACCACGTTGGTCACCGACGGGTGCACATGCAGAGTGATGTTGTTGCCATCGTCAATCTGCGGTGTGACGTCCAGCGAAATGCCGGAAAAGAACGAGGTCAACGACACCGACGGCATGCTCGTGCTGCCGGCCAGAGTGCTGGTGGAATTGGATACCGTGCCGCCCGACACATTGGTCACGAAGAAATCGTCAGAGCCAACTTTCAACATCGCTTTTTGATTGTTCAGAGTTGCCACCCGCGGACTGCTCAATATCTGTACATCGCCACGCGTCTCCAGAAAGCCCAGTACGGCCTGGAAGCCGTCGGTCGCCAGAGCCAGACCAAATAGCCCGCCACCACCGACCGGCAGCGACACCCCATCAGCCGGTGTACCCGCCGCAAAACCCGGTATCTGCCTCGACACGCCATTGATCAGCACGTTGTTGGCAGTGCTTCCCGCTATGCTGCCGATCGCCCCGGTGCTAATGCCCGCGTTGCGCAGCGCCGACCAGTCGATACCGCTCTGGTAACCATCACGAAGCTCCACCGCGACAATCTTGGCTTCGAGCATGACCTGGCGCTCCACCGCAATCTGCGCCGCTTTGAGAAACTTCTCAACCTGGCGCAACTCCTCGGGCATGGCGCTCACGGCCATGATGCCGGCTTGCGGACTGGTAATCACATTGCGCCCGGCACCGCTGCCAATCAGGGAACGCACGGCACCACTGAGTTCACCCCAGAAATCGGATTTGGAAGTCGTCACAACACGGCTGCCATCGGCCTGCTGGACGCCGCCTGATTGCGTGCCCCCCGATTGCGGGTTGGCGGCGCTGGAACTGCCCGAGTTGCCCGACTGAACGATAGTGCCAGAAGCCACCCGCAATTCGGAATTGCCGCTGCGCTGCGAGGTCGGGTAATTGACGTTGAAGATACGCGTCTGCAGCGTGGGTGCATAGATCGTGATGCGCCGCCCATCGATCTTGAAGTCGTAGCCGTAAACGTCACGTATTGCTTCCAGCGCCTCGGTCACGGTCACACCGCGCAGCGTCACCGACAGGGTGCCGGCGACGTCCGGGTGCATCAGCATGCTGTAGCGGGTATCGGCCACGATCGCCAAAAACACCTCGCGCGCCTGCGCGTTGTTGACCAGCAGATCGAGCCGCGGCTCAGGTGGCAGCGGTACTCGCGGCGGTGCCGGCTCAGCCAGCGCTTCGCTGATGCGCGCCGGCACCAAGACCGGGTTGACGGCAACCGGCGGCGCCAGTTCGGCGCGCAGCGTGTCACTGACCGCCGGCGTGCGCAGCGGTCGCTCTGCGGCACAACCCGCCAGCAAGACTATGCACAGTGGCAGACATAAGGCAGGTACCGCCCTGGTCCGTTTCGCACGCCCTGTGCGCGCAGGTCGAAAAGTATCAATCATTGGGTGCTTTGGGGGTGCTTGGAAGCGGGGTTGATTTTACGGCGCGCCGCACAATGCCGGGGAACTGCGACACTTTGCGCAACACGCCACCTTCTCGTAGCCAGACTTCGGTTTCGCTGATGCGCTCAATGCGCGCCTGCCCCAGCGTCTGCCCTTGCGCGTAAAGCCGGGTTCCAACAACGAGATAGGGTTTGCCGTCACGCACAATGATTGTCGATGTGGGTAGCCCGGCGGGCAATTTGGGAGTCGCGTTGGCGCCACTCATCGCCGCCTCGGGCGGCGGCGTGGTCGGGTCACGCAGAACCTGCGCTCCCGACTGAACCAGAAACAGGGCCAGCGTCGCGCCGATACCGATGTTGCGATGACTAATCATGGCTGAACCCCAACCAGAAACAACTGCAGGGTCAACTCGGGCGGCCCCTTTTCCACCTTGAGCTTCATGTCACCCCAGCGCACATAGGGTATCGCCTTCTCTAGAGCCTGCAGATAGCGCATCAGTTCTGCGTAATTGCCAGACACGGTCAGCTCGATGCCCTGGCGCTTGACCAGAGCAGACTGGGGAGTGCCGGTCTTGTTGCCGCTCTCGGGCGCCAGCGTGCTGGTGCGCATCAGGGTCAACCCTTCGTGCCGACGCAACAGATGCACCAGCACCTGAGGCAACGGGATTGACTGCGACGTCTGCGGCATCACTTCCTTGATGCTCAGCTTCACCGCTTCCAGCCGGCTCGTCACACCGGCCAGTTCCTCGCGCATGGCAACACCCGCGCTGCCCGGGCTGGCAATGGTTTTCAGGGTCTCGCGGGTGCGCTGCAAGTCAGCGCTTTGCGTCTGAAACCGCTGGGTCAGCAGCCGTTGCGCGGTTTGCGCCGGCGACAACCAGAATGTGTCCACCAGTGCCACGGCACACACGATCACCACCAGGAACAAGAACACTCGCTCGCGCAAACTCATCGCGTCCAGGCGCGCCGCCTGTGTGTCCCACATCGGTTTCCACCAGTTCTTCACGGCTTGACCTCCACCTTGACGAGCGGCTTGGCCAGCGCACTGACCAGATTGAAGGACCAGATTGGCGGCGACGCGTTCTTTCCGCCCGCCACGGCGGTATGTTCAACTTTTACCGTGCTCAGCTTTTGCCCCTGCAACAGCGGGCTTGCCGCCAGTTTGGCGACCCACTGGTTGAGTGCTGCGGGCTCGATGGTAAAACCGGTCACATCGAGTCGAACCTCGTCGGCCTTGACATCGGTCAGCCAGACTTGCGCCGGAATGCTGCGCGCCACCAGTTCCAGCCGCGCCGAATGACCCCAGCCGGGGCGCAGCAGACCGCGCTGCAATTCCTCATAAAGCATCTCGCTTTGTGCCAACTCGGCGCGCCGCGTCTTGAGCTCTTGCACCAGAGCGGCCGCCGCCGCCGCCGCGCGCGCCTTGGCAGGTTGCAACTCAGCCTGAAGCTTGCCGAGTTCCAGCGACTGGGCTGCCAGGCTTTTCGTCAAGGCCTCGCTGCTTGAATTCAGACTCAGCACCCAGTACGCAGCCACGGCGGCACCAGTCAACAACAAGGCGGCCAGTGACAACAACATGGTCTGGGCCGAGAAGTAACGCTTTTGCGTTAGCAGAAAAGGGCTGCAGAGGTTGATTTGCTGGGCCATGGTCGTGTCCAAATATCAGGGCTTGCGGCGCTCGTTGCGCAGCAACACGCCGAGCAGCGGCAGACAGGGCGCCAAGCCCATCAGCGTTGCGCTCTCAAAACCGGGGAACATGGCGTTCAAATCCATTGGCACTACCTTCTGCCCCAGTTGCGGGCCCAGCCACTCGGCCAGCCCGGAGCCGCGTTCACCGGCATAGACACGAAAGACCGCCAGCGGCATGTTGAACCAGGAGCGGTCCCACACATCGAGCGAGCGCTGCACTTCCACCAGCAATTGCTGCGCCATGTCGTCGTCGCCGTTAAAAACCCAGGAGCTGGCAAAAAAACCGTCGGCCACCGCAAAGCGCCGCGTATAAAACAGTTCATCGTTAACGCAGATGGTCAGCACTGCCTGCTGTCCCGGCACCAGTACCAAAGCAGCGTTGGCGCGATCGTTGACGCCGTCGCGCAGCGCCAGCGCGCTCTGCAAGTTGCGTTGGGCCGTTTCCTGCACGTCAACCACCGACATCGTCCACTGCATGGACTCGCCAAGCTCGATCACACTGCGCACAATGGCCGTGGTGGCGGCCACGACAAAAAGTTGACCTTTGGCTTTCTGGCTTTCATCGCCAACGCGCATCACGTCCAGCGTGACCTCATCCACCGGAACCTGCAACATGTCCTTGATCTGATAGCGTGCCGCTGCGCGCAACTCTTCAGGCGCCACCGAGGGTGCATCAATTTGCAGCACCTGGCACTGCTCAGGGCGCAACATGATGTGGGCCGGACGGCCCTTGAGCCCCAGGCCTTCGAGCCGGTGCACAAAGTGTTCGAGGGTGCCCTTGCCTTGACGCTCAACGCCCCACTTGAGCAATTGATGGGTGCCGTTGGTGTTGCGCCGCGCCAGCACAAAAGCCAGCATCTGCCCCGACCAGGACACCACCAGTTGCTCGTCCGACGCCTGACGCTTCCAGGGCCAGCGCATGATTAGATGCCACCCCGACAAGGTTTGGCGCTGGTGGCGATCACAAATTTGGTCATAGCGGGAAGGATACCGTAACTGTAACTAGTCGTTTTACTTTTAATAAGCTGTCGTGCCCATATTCGGCCTCCTGCGCCGCCAGGAAAGCCGCGCCGCAAAGGGCCAAAAAAAGCCGCCACGTGGGCGGCTTGGTTTGCCGGGCACCTCAGCCACCGGTAACTCAGACGGACTGGGGTACGGCCATTTCAACCACCCCTTCCTCCCTGGCTGATTTGCTTAGTTACCCGCAGCCAACGCAGTAAATGGCGCCTTGCCGCCCGATGTCGAGCCGTCGGTGCTGTAGTTCAACTCGCAGGCTATCGGAGTTCCATTGGTTGTTGACGCAGTATCAGCGGTCAAGTAAGGACCCGTCTTGATAACGAGAGTCCCCAAGGTAAGTGCTGGTTGCATCAGTACTCCAGTGTCGGAACATTTCGCCACTGTTTTGCAACTAGGCTTGGTGTTGTCATTTGAATGGATTTGACAGCCACCATAATTCATGGCGGATCCCGACGCCAAAGCACCCGCAAAACCTTGAAGTGATGCCAACTGCGCATCACTCTTCAAATCAATAAACTTCGGCAATGCCACGGCCGCCAGCACGCCAAGAATCACGATCACCATCACCAGTTCAATCAACGTAAAGCCGCGTTGCACTTGTTTCATTTTTTTCACCTCTCAAAAGTAATTAAAACCGTTGTCAGAAAACATTTCAAACGGGTGGTTACAGATTCTTCCCGCAGGAAGTCTCGGCAATGAAGTCATTCTAGGGTCACATGTTTTGTTTGTATATCCATTTGGCAGGTCAAAGGGTTGACCTGGAACAACAAACAACATGCGCCAGACGGATCGAGAGCACGCTAGTTGAGCGCCTGCCCGTGCCAGACATACGCCTGCCTGGCCGTCAACTGCAACGGTGCGCTGGCATCGCCAACCCGGTACCACAGTATCGGATCTTCATCCGGGCGGTCGAGCCACTCGGTCCGCACCGGCAGATAGCCGACGCAGATGCATGCCGGCTCAAACACCCAGCCACCAGCCGGCATGGCGGAGGCTTGCGAGGCGCTCATCGTGCCAAAGTAATTGGCCGGATAGTGCTCCAGCAACTCGAACGGATTGTGTTGCATGGATGCGACGGTGCGGGTCTCGCTGCGTGTCATCTGCTGCAGGTGGTCCAGCACAAACGCAGAGCGCAAGGCACCCAGGGTTGACTGCACTGCGGAACGCTCAGCCTGCCCTTGCAGCACGCGCATCTGTCGCGCAAACGCCAGCACCAGAGCCAGGACGACAGCCGCCATCACCAATCGCTCAATCTTGCGCCGCGTCCAGAACGGCAATTGCGGCAGCGACCCGGGCGATGCCGCCAAGCTTAGCCGCCCTTGCCCATGGCAGCCTGACCCAGACCCCACAACGGCATGAAGATGCCCAGCGCCAGCAGCAGCACCAGCACGCCAATGATGGCCAGCAGGATGGGCTCGATGGCCGCCGACAGTCCCTTGATGGCGTAGTCGGTCTCGCGTTCGTACATGCCGGCGATTTCAAACAGCAGCGTGCCGAGTTCGCCGGTTTCTTCGCCAACGGCGATCATCTGCAACACCACGGGCGTGAAAACCCCGGTGGCGGCAGCGCAGCGCGAAATGGGTTCGCCGCGCTCAATGCCGTCGCGCATTTGCTCAATGCGACTGCCAATAAAGGCGTTGTCCACCGTTTGCGCCACCACGTTGAGCGACTGCACCAGCGGCATGCCGCTGAGATCGGACAAGGCAAAACTGCGCGCAAAGCGGGCCAGTGTCGCCTTCAGAACAATGTCGCCAACGATCGGCAGCTTGAGTTTGCGCGCGTCCCAGTTATAGCGCCCGCTCGCGCTATTGAGATAGGCGCGCACGCCCATGATGGCGACAAAAGTGCCCGCCACCAGCGCCGGCCACCACACCACCATCCAGTTGGAAAACGCCAGTAAACCAAGCGTGATCATCGGCAGCTTGGCGTTGAATCCGGCAAACACTTTGGCAAACACCGGAATCACAAAGATATTCAGGATGATGATGGCAATGGCCATCGCGAGCACCACAAACAGCGGATAGCGCATCGCCTGTTTGATGCGCTCACGCACGTCGCGCTCAAATTCCAGATGCTGGCTGAGTTGCAGGAACACGTCGGTCAGGCGACCGGTCATCTCGCCCACGCGGATCATCGAAATATAGAAAGGATCAAAAGCGCGCGGATGACGTGCCATGGCGACCGACAACTCGCGCCCCTGATCCAGGCTGGAGCGGATGTCCTGCAGCATCTCGATCATGTCCGGCTTGGTGGCCGACGCCTGCAAGCCGGCGAAGGAACGCAATATGGGCACGCCAGCCTTGTTCAGCGTGTACATCTGGCGCGAGAACACCAGCACGTCTTCCACCACGATCGGCTTGCGACCCATGCGCACCAGCCAACTGTTTGCATTGCCCGGGGCGCTCGCCACGAC
>JANNUE010000219.1:0-1526 GCA_031394895.1 Betaproteobacteria bacterium | reverse complement strand
CCTGGAAAACGTGATGTTGCCGCTGGAGCTGGGCGGCAGGCGCGACGCGCGCAAGGCGGCCACCGAGATGCTGGCCCGCGTGGGCCTGTCGGAGCGCCTCGGCCATTACCCCAAGGTCTTGAGCGGCGGCGAGCAGCAGCGGGTGGCGCTGGCGCGTGCGTTTGTCGTCAAACCGGCTGTGCTGCTGGCGGACGAGCCCACCGGCAGCCTGGACTTTGCGACCGGTGAAAAAGTGATGGAACTCATGTTTGACCTCAACCTGGAGCTGGGCACCACCCTGGTGCTGGTGACGCACGACCGCGCCATTGCCAGCGAGGACACCAGCAAAGACAGTTGACCTCAGCTAGCGATGCGGCCGGCCTCGATGCGAATCTGCCGGTCGCAGCGCGCGGCCAAGCCGCCGTCGTGCGTGACCAGGACCAGGGTCGTGCCGGCTTCGCGGTTCAAGTCGAAGATCAATTTCATCACCGTTTCGCCGGTGGCGAAATCCAGGCTGCCGGTGGGCTCGTCGGCGAGCAGCACCGAAGGCTGCACGACAAAGGCGCGCGCCAGCGCCACGCGCTGCTGCTCGCCGCCCGACAGCACCTTGGGGTAGTGCGACAGGCGCTGGTTCAGGCCCACGCGGCCGAGCATCTCCCGTGCCAGCGCGCGTGCATCGTTGCGGCCCTGCAATTCCAGCGGCAGCATGACGTTTTCCAGCGCATTCAGGTTGCCCAACAACTGGAAGCTCTGGAAGACGAAGCCCAGACGTTCGGCGCGCACCGCGGCGCGCGCATCCTCGTCGAGCTTGAAAATGTCCACGCCGCCCAGACGTACCGTGCCGGTGGTCGGCAGGTCCAGGCCGGCCATGATCGACAACAGTGTGCTCTTGCCCGAACCCGATGCGCCGACGATGGCCACCGATTCGCGCTCGCGCAAGGCAAAGTGGATGTCATGCAGAATCGTCAGCACGCCGGTCGAATCGCCGACCTGTTTGGTGACATGGTCAACTTCAATGAGGGATGGCGAAGGCATGAATAGCGCGGGTTCGAGAGCTTGGCTGGCGCACTGTAGCGTGTCGCTCGCGCTGGCGTTCGCGGCGTTGTTCATGCCCCTGCCTGTGGCTGCCAAATCGCCGCCGACGATCCTCGTCCTCGGCGACAGCCTCTCGGCCGAGTACGGCCTGGCGCGTGGCAGCGGCTGGGTCGCCTTGCTTGAAAAGCGCCTGGCGCAAGAGCGGATTGCCGCCAAGGTGATCAATGCCAGCATCAGCGGCGACACCACGTCGGGCGGACGCTCGCGCCTGCCGGCATTGCTGGCGCAGCACAAGCCCAGCCATGTGATTCTCGAACTCGGTGGCAACGATGCCTTGCGTGGCCTGCCACTGAAGCAGACGCAAGCCAACCTGTTGGCGATGGCCAAGGCCGCCAAGGCTGGCGGCGCGCGCGTGCTCGTGGCCGGGATGCAGGTGCCGCCGAACTATGGCCGCCAGTACGGCAACGACTTCGTGGCCGTGTTCGCCAACGTCGCCAAGAGCGAAGGCGCGG
>JANNUE010000172.1:0-12640 GCA_031394895.1 Betaproteobacteria bacterium | reverse complement strand
GCGAGCGTAGCGCGGCAATCCATGACTTATCCGGAATACTGTCTTTCACTCTATTTCGCCGCACCCGAGTACTCAGCACGTCACCCAGTTCTTGTCTTTTGAAAGCGATTTGCTATCAGTGCGCGGCGCCGCAAACCGGGCAGTTCGCTTGCCGCGCAATCCGCATTTCAGTGAACTCCATGGCGCGGCCGTCGAGCATCAGCAGGCGCCCGGTCAGCGTGCGCCCGGCGTGGCTGATCAACTTCAAGGCTTCGGCCGCCTGCATCGCGCCGATGATGCCCACCAGCGGTGCAAACACGCCCATCGTGGCACAACGGGTTTCTTCGAACGCGGCGTCGGGCGCAAAGATGCAGGCATAGCAGGGAGAGTTGCTGTCGCGCGGGTCATAGACGCAGAGCTGGCCGTCAAAACGGATCGCGGCACCTGACACCAGTGGCTTGCGCAGCCCCACGCAGGCGGCGTTGATCGCGTGGCGCGTGGCGAAGTTGTCGCTGCAGTCGAGCACCACGTCGGCCTGCGCCACCAGCGTCGCCAGCAGAGCGGCGTCGGCGCGCGCGATGATGGCAGTCACCTGCACCTCGGGGTTGATGGCGGCGATGGCAGCTTGCGCCGACAGTGACTTGGGCTGGCCGACGCGCGCCATCGTGTGTGCAATCTGGCGCTGCAGATTGGTCAGGTCCACGGCGTCGTGGTCAACGATGGTGATGTGGCCGACGCCGGCTGACCCGAGGTACAGCGCGACCGGCGAGCCGAGCCCGCCGGCGCCCACGATCAGCGCGTGACTGCCCTGAATCCGGTTTTGGCCCTCGATCCCGATCTCGTCGAGCAGGATATGGCGCGAATAGCGCAGCAACTGCTCGTCAGTCACGCTCGCTCACTCTTCCTTCTTTTCTTCCTGGCGTTCAACCAGCGTCTTGCTGACCATGACGGGCCGGCCTTTGAGCTGATTGATGGCTTGTGCCAACTGAAAATCGGTGTCCGAGCCGTACTCGGGAATCTTGCGCTCGGCCAGCGGCTTCTTCAGTTCTTCGTCGAGCTTCTTGCGCGCTTCCTCGCGCGCCTTCTCCCGCACGCCGTCTTTCTTTTCGTCGCCCTGGCCGTTGTTGAGGTGCTTTTCCAGGTCGGCTTCGCGCGTGCGCAGGGCGGCAAACAGGTTGCCCTCCAGGCTTTCATCGACCATCACATCGGGCACGATACCCTTGGCCTGAATCGATTGGCCGCTCGGCGTGTAATAGCGGCTGGTAGTGAGCTTGAGCGCTGCGGTCGGGCAGTTGTCCATCCGGAACGATGGATCCAGGCAGACAGCGGTTTGCACCGAGCCTTTGCCGAAGGTCTGGTTGCCCATCAGCTTGGCGCGCTTGTGGTCCTGCAGCGCGCCGGCGACGATCTCGCTGGCCGAGGCCGAACCTTCATTGACCAGCACCACCAGCGGCACATGCTTGAGCGCGCCTTTGGTGACTTCATTCAGACGGCGCAGCGGGTCGGCACCACCCCGGCGCTGGTAAAACTCGGGCGCCGCCTTGTAGGTGAACTTGCTCTCGGCCAGCTGGCCGTTGGCCGACACCACGGTCACGTTTTCCGGCAAAAAGGCGGCCGATATCGCCACCGCCGCGTCCAGATAGCCGCCCGGATCATTGCGCAGATCGAGCACCAGACCCTTGAGTTGCGGCTCCTGCTTGTAGATTTCTTCCATTTTGCGGGAAAAGTCTTCCACCGTGCGCTCCTGGAACTGGCTCAACCGGATCCAGGCGTAGCCCGGCTCGATGACTTTGCTGCGCACCGACTGGGTGCGTATTTCTTCGCGCGTGATCATGACCGGGAAAGTGCGGCTCTCGCCCTTGCGGAAAATCGTCAACAGCACCTTGGTATTGGGCTCGCCGCGCATGCGCTTGACGGCTTCGCTCAGCGCCAGCCCCTTGACCGGCGTGTCGTCGATCTTGACGATCAAATCATTGGGCTTGATGCCGGCCCGAAACGCCGGTGAGCCTTCGATCGGTGACACCACCTTGATGACACCGTCTTCCTGTGCGATTTCAATCCCGACGCCGACAAACCTGCCGGTCGTACCTTCGTTGAATTCCTTCAGCGCCTTCTTGTCGAGGTACTGCGAATGCGGGTCCAGGCTGGAGACCATGCCGACGATGGCGTCGGTGATGAGCTTCTTGTCGTCCACCGGCTCCACATAGTTGCTCTTCACCATGCCGAAGACCGCAGCCAACTGCTGCAACTCTTCCAGCGGCAGCGGTGTCAGGGCGCCACGCGCCACCGTCTGCAGCGACACCGTGGTCAGCGCACCGGCGATCACGCCGATCGAAATCCAGCCAGCAGTTTTCAATTTGTGAGCCATATAAAAATTTGGTAAACCGTTGCCAATATACACGTTTGGAGGGTATTGCGAGTGGACGGTTCCCTATTTACTCAAGCTTTACCCTGACATGCAACGGCAGCGGCAGCCTTGGCTGCGGCCTCGGCGTCGCCCAGGTAGTAATGGCGAATCGGTTTGAGCTGCTCGTCGAGCTCGTAGACCAGCGGTATGCCGTTCGGGATGTTCAGGCCGACGATGTCATCGTCGGAGATGTTGTCCAGGTATTTGACCAGCGCCCGGATCGAATTGCCATGCGCTGCCACCACCACGCGCTTGCCGACGCGGATCGCCGGCGCCAGCGCCTCGTTCCAGAACGGCATGACGCGCGCCACCGTGTCTTTCAGGCATTCGGTCAGTGGCACCTGTTCTGGCCGCAGCCTGGCGTAGCGCAGATCACCCCGCTCGCAGCGCGGATCGGTGGCTGTCAGCGCCGGCGGCGGCGTGTCATAGCTGCGCCGCCATTGCAGCACCTGCGCGTCACCGTACTGTTTGGCCATGTCACTCTTGTTCAGGCCCTGCAGCGCGCCGTAGTGGCGCTCGTTGAGGCGCCAGTTGTTGACCACCGGCAGCCAGGTCCGGTCCATCTCGTCGAGCACGTGCCACAGCGTGCGCGTGGCGCGCTTGAGAACGCTGGTGTAGGCAATGTCGAACTCGTAGCCGCCGGCCTTGAGCAGTTGTCCGGCCTGTTTGGCCTGTTCAACGCCGGTCGGCGTCAGGTCAACGTCGGTCCAGCCGGTAAAGCGGTTGTCGAGGTTCCAGGTGGATTCGCCGTGGCGAATGAGGACAAGTTTGTGCATGGTGTTTTTGAGCGTCAAATCCCGGGGAATCACTGGCTGGAATGCAGCGCCGGCCCCCCATTCTAAAATGGTCACTTAATCAGGTTCTAATCCATGACGCAAAGCGCCGGCCAGAAGCCCAGGCCGCGCCGCAAAGCCTGCCCAATTTAACCAAGGAAAAATGTGAAGTTCATACTCGATAACTGGATGCTGATGTCGATAGCGCTGGCGTCTGCCGGCATGCTGTTCTGGCCGGTGTTCAAGAGCGCCACCGGCGGCTCGCTGACGGCCAGCGGCGCGGTGCAACTGATCAACCGCGAGAAAGCGGTAGTGATCGACGTCTGTGAAGCCAATGAGTTCGCCGCCGGTCATATCGGCGGTGCCAGAAACATTGCGCTGGGTCAACTGGAAGAAAAACTGGGCGGCGCAGTGAAGAACAAGGCGTTGCCGGTGATTCTGGTGTGCCAGTCGGGCGCGCGCTCCAATCGTGCAGTGGCAATTGCCAAGAAGCTTGGCTACGAGCAGGCGCAGTCGCTGGCCGGCGGTTTGGCGGCCTGGCGCGCGGCCGGCCTGCCGGTCGAAAAAGCCTGATCAACACAATTCATTGTCCCAAGGAAAGCCTGCATGCAAGCCGTCAAGATCTATACCACAGCCGTTTGTCCGTTTTGTGTCCGGGCCAAGAAAATTCTCACAGCCAAAGGCGTTGCCCAACTGGAGGAAATCCGCGTTGACAACGACCCCGAACAGCGCATCAAGATGATGCAACTGACCGGCCGGCGCACCGTGCCACAGATCTACATCGGCCAGACCCATGTCGGTGGCTGCGACGATTTGCTCGCTTTGGAGGCGCGCGGCGCCTTGCTGCCTTTGCTCAACGCCGCCACCTGAGATAATTGCCGGCGTTTTCGTTTTCGCTCGGAAATTTTCCAGAGCGGTTTTTTTTGACCAGAAAGTAACTCCATGTCCGAACAAGAAACTCCCGTCTTCCAGATTCAGCGCGTTTACCTCAAGGGCGCATCGCTGGAACAACCCAACTCTCCCGCCATCCTGCTGGAGCAGGAAGCGCCGACCGTCGATATTCAACTCGGCGTCAACGCCGGGCCGGTGGCTGACGGTATTTACGAGGTGACGGTGACGGCCACTGTGCACACCAAGATCAAGGATAAAACGGTGTTCCTGGTGGAAGCCACGCAAGCCGGCATTTTCGAGATCCGCCATTTGCCGCCAGAGCAGATGAGCCAGGTGATGGGCATCGCCTGCCCGCAAATTGTTTATCCCTATCTGCGCGGCAACGTGGCCGACCTGATTCAACGCGGTGGTTTTCCGCCGGTGCATCTGTCTGAAATCAATTTCCAGGCGATGTACGAGCAACAGCAGCAACAGCAGGCGGCTGCCACTGCCGGCGAAGCGCCGCAGATCGTGACCCAGTAAGTCGGGTTGGCTGTAGGTCGGGTTAGCGTAGGTCGGGTTAGCCGAAGGCGTAACCCGACAATTCACCCGAAGCACGGCAAGTTCCCATGAAAATAGTCATTCTTGGTGCCGGTGCCTGGGGTACAGCGTTAGCCGTCAGCGCCCTCGGCAACCCGGTTGCCGGCCATGCCGTGACGCTGTGGGCACGCGACCCCGGCCTTGCCGACGCGCTGCGGTCGCGGCGCGAAAACACCCGCTATTTGCCAGGCATTAAGCTGCCGGCGCAACTGGCGCTGAGCTCAGTGCCGGCGCGCCAGCTTGGCAGCCTCGCCGCTGGCGCCGACCTGGTCATCGTGGCAACGCCGATGGCCGGCTTGCGCGCCATGCTGACGCAACTGGCCGGCTGCAAGGTACCGGTGGCCTGGTTGTGCAAGGGTTTTGAAGCGGCCACCGCCAGCGGCTTTGGCCTGTTGGCGCATGAAGTGCAAGCCCAGGTTGCGCCCAACCTTGCTGGCGGCGTTCTCAGTGGCCCGAGCTTCGCCCAGGAAGTGGCAACGGCGCAGCCAACCGCGCTGGTGGCGGCCAGCGTCCATGCGGCGGTGCGCAGCGCGCTGGTGCACGCGTTTCACGGTCCGACGCTGCGCGTCTATGCCAATGAGGACATCGTTGGCGTAGAAGTCGGCGGCGCGGTGAAGAATGTGCTGGCGATTGCCACCGGCTTGTGCGATGGCCTGCACCTGGGCCTGAACGCGCGCGCTGCGCTGATTACGCGTGGGCTGGCCGAGATGACGCGCCTGGGCGTCGCGCTGGGCGCGCAGGCCGAAACCTTCATGGGTTTGAGCGGCCTGGGGGACCTGGTTCTGACGGCCACCGGTGACCTGTCGCGCAATCGCCAGGTTGGTCTGGCACTGGCGCGCGGGCAGAGCCTGGAGCAGGCAGTGGCTGCGCTGGGCCATGTTGCCGAAGGCGTTTATTCGGCCCGCACCGTGGTGCAGCGCGCGCAGCATGTCGGCGTTGAAATGCCGATTGCGCAGGCGGTGCTGGCGCTGCTGGACGGCCAACTCAGTCCGGCCGAGGCAGTGTCGCTGCTGATGGGGCGCGACGCGACCTCCGAATTGACCTGAACCGTCAGCCCACCAGTACCGGACGCCGACCATGAAGACTCCTTATTTCGATTTTTCCGTTGATGCCGTGGCTGCGCTGGCCAGCAGCGACGCGGCGCGCGCACTGCAGGAAGATGTTGGCAACGGCGACCTGACCGCCACGCTGATTGACCCGGCCTCGCGCGCCAGCGCCCGGGTGCTGGCGCGCGAGGCCGCCGTCGTCTGCGGTGCGCCGTGGGTTCAGGCCACGCTGCGCCAGCTCGACCCCGATGCGCAACTGGTCTGGCGCGTTGCCGAAGGCCAGCGCTGCGCGGCCGACCAGGTGGTGCTGGAGATCGAGGGCAGGGCGCGCGCGCTGCTGACGGCGGAACGCACACTGCTCAATTTCCTGCAACTGCTCAGCGCCGTGGCGACCAAGACCGCCAGCTATGTGCAAGCGGTACAGGATGTCACCGGCGCCGGCGCCAAGCGGGCGCAGATTGTCGATACGCGCAAGACCTTGCCGGGCTTGCGCCTGGCGCAGAAGTATGCGGTGCGTACCGGTGGTGGCACCAATCACCGCATCGGTCTGTTTGATGCCGTTCTGATCAAGGAAAACCACATTGCCGCCGCCGGTGGTGTCGCACCCGTGCTGCAGCGCGCGGCGGAACTGGCGCCGAACGCCAGCTTTGTCGAGATCGAGGTTGAGACGCTGGCCCAGTTGACACAGGCGCTCAACGCCGGCGCGCGCATGGTGCTGCTCGACAACATGGACCTTGCACAATTGCGTGAAGCCGTCAGGATCAATGCCGGACGCGCCATTCTGGAAGTCTCTGGTGGCGTGACGCTGACCAGCGTGCGTGCGATTGCCGCCACCGGCGTTGACCGGATATCCATCGGCGCGCTGACCAAAGATGTGCAGGCGATCGATTTTTCGATGCGATTCAAGGCATGACATGAACACCCAGTCTGATCCGGTCATTGACGTCGAATACGACCAGCCGCAACAGGATGCGACGCAGCACGCGGATGTGTGCGCCACGCGCCATGCCTGGGCCCGTGTGCCGCCAGAGCCGGTGCCGCTGGAGCGCGCGGCGCTGAAAGACCGCATTAGGCACCTGCTCAAAGTCCGCAACGCGGTCATGGTGTCGCACTACTACGTGCATCCGGACTTGCAGGACCTGGCCGAAGAAACCGGCGGCATCGTCAGCGATTCGCTGGAGATGGCGCGCTTTGGCCGCGACCACGCGGCCACCACGCTGGTCGTATCCGGCGTGCGCTTCATGGGCGAGACCGCCAAGATCGTGTCACCCGAAAAACGCGTGCTGATGCCCGATCTGGACGCCACCAGTTCGCTCGATCTGGGTTGTCCGGTGGCCGAATACATCGCCTTTTGCGACGCCCACCCCGAGCGCACCGTGGTCGTCTATGCCAACACCAGCGCGGCGGTGAAAGCGCGCTCCGACTGGCTGGTGACGTCGAGCTGCGCGCTCGACATCGTGCGCGCGCTCAAAGAAAAAGGGCACAAGATACTGTGGGCGCCGGACCGCCATCTGGGCGCCTACATCCAGCGTGAAACCGGCGCCGACATGGTGATGTGGGGCGGCTCGTGCATCGTGCACGACGAGTTCAAGGCGTTCGAGTTGCAGGCGCTGATGGCAGAACATCCGCGCGCCAAAGTGCTGGTGCATCCCGAGTCTCCGCCCGACGTGGTGGCGCTGGCTGACGCCGTTGGCTCCACCTCAGGCATTCTGAAAGCGGCGCAGCAGATGGACGCAACAGAGTTCATCGTGGCGACCGACAACGGCATGCTGCACAAGCTGCGCACACTCAACCCGGGCAAGGTGTTTTTTGAGGCGCCAACCGCCGGCAACAGCGCCACCTGCAAGAGCTGCGCGCATTGCCCCTGGATGGCGATGAACAGTCTGGCCGGCGTCGCTCATGTGCTGGAAACCGGCGCCAACGAGATCCAGGTTGAAGCAGGCTTGGGCGCGCGCGCCCGGCTGCCGATTGACCGCATGCTGGCGTTTACTGCGGCGTTAAAGGGCGGGCACGACGCGGGCAGTCTGGTGCCGCTGATTGGGGCGGCCTGAGAAGCAGTTTGATTGCTGGCAATCAGACCTCAAGATTGTCGATCAGGCGCGTGCTGCCGAGTTTGGCAGCGCCGAGCAGCACCAAGGCGCCGCGTTCCAGTTCGGCGTGCTGTGGCGGCTGCAGGTCGCTGCGGCGGCGCAGTGTCAGGTAGTCGGCTTGCCAGCCGCGCGCCGCCAGCGCGCTGATCGCCCGGTCTTCCAGTACGGCGATGTCATGAGTGCCGGCTTTCAGCGCGGTTGCCATGGCTTGCAGCGCCTGGGACAGTTGCACCGCCACCGCGCGCTCGGCTTTGCTCAGATAGCCGTTGCGCGAGGACAGCGCCAAGCCGTCTGCGGCCCGTGTGGTTTCTGCCGCAACGATCTCGATCGGCAGCGCAAACTGCTGCACCATGCGCCGGATGATCATCAGTTGCTGGTAATCCTTTTTGCCAAACACCGCCACGCGCGGCTGCACGCAGGCAAACAGCTTCAACACCACGGTGCAGACGCCGACAAAGAAGCCAGGCCGGAACTGGCCTTCCAGCATGTCGGCCAATTCGGCCGGCGGATGCACCTTGTAGGTCTGCGGCTCGGGATAAAGCTCAGTCTCATTCGGGGCAAACAGCAGGTCGCAGCCGGCAGTTTGCAGTTTTTCGCAATCCGAATTCCAGGTGCGGGGGTAGGTATCAAAGTCCTCATGCGGCAGAAACTGCAGGCGGTTGACGAAGATGCTGGCCACTGTGACGTCGCCCAATGGCTTCGCCTGGCGTATCAGCGCCAGATGGCCTTCGTGCAGGTTGCCCATGGTGGGAACGAAGGCGGGGTGTTTGAACTGGGCCAGATAAGCGCGCAGTTCGGCAATGCTGTGAACAATGTGCATGGAGCTACCGCCTACCAGGCGTGTTGCGAGTTGTCGGGAAAGCTGCCGTTCTTGACGGCGGCTACGTAGGCTTGCATGGCTTCTTTGATGCCGGGGGCGCCGATCATGAAGTTGCGTACAAAGCGTGGCATTTTGCCCAGGTTCAGCCCGAGCATGTCGTGCAGCACCAGCACCTGGCCGGCTGTGTCCTTGCCAGCGCCGATGCCGATGGTCGGGCAGTGCAGTAGTTCCTTCGTCAGTTCGGCGGACAAGGCGGCCGGCACCATCTCCAGCACCAGCAGCGACGCCCCCGCATCCTGCAATTCGTGCGCCTGGCGTTTCAGCAGCGTGGCCGATTCCTGCGTTTTGCCCTGCACCCGGTAGCCGCCCAGCGCGTGCACGGTTTGCGGCGTCAGGCCGAGGTGGGCGCACACCGGGATGCCGCGCTCCACCAGAAAACGCACGGTGTCGGCGGTCCAACCACCGCCTTCCAGCTTGACCATGTGGGCGCCGGCCTGCATCAAAACCGAGGCGCTGCGAAAAGCCTGTTCCCTGGACTCGTGGTAAGTGGCATACGGCAAGTCCCCGATCAGCCAGGCGGTGGCTTGCGAGCGGCGCAAGCCACGCGCCACACTTTCGACGTGGTAGCGCATGGCTTCGAGTGAAACGCCGACGGTGCTGGAGAGGCCCTGGCACACCATGCCAAGCGAATCGCCGACCAGAATGCACTCCACGCCAGCCGCGTCGGCTACGGCAGCAAAGGTGGCGTCATAAGCGGTCAGCATCGTGATCTTTTCACTGCGCGCGTGCATCTCCAGCAAACGCGGCAGGCTGATGGGCTTGCGAAGTGCCGGCGCTGCGGTGGGCGGCAGGGTGCCGTAGGGCGTGGTAGAGGCAGGGTCGGGGGTGGTCATGGCTGGATCTGGGACGAGGTTTTTGGGACGAGTCAGTAGAAGCCGCGAGTCTATTCGATGCGTGAACCGGCTATGCTGCACGCCCATGCAAACGCTGATTGATTTCACTGACACGGGGCCTGGAGCGGCCACCTCACCCCTGCGCTGCGCTTTTGGCGTCCCACGTCAGACGCTGGTTGCGCACAGCCCGGCGCATGTCCGACCGTTGCTGGAGGCGGTGCATGCGCTGGCGCGACAGGGCCTCTGGTGCGTCGGTTATCTGCGCTACGAGGCAGGCGTGGCGTTTGACCCGGCGCTGGAAGTGCATCAGGCGGACGGTCCGCTCGCCTGGTTTGGCGTGCACGACGCTCCGCAGGCCTGGCCCGAAACCGGGGCGAGCAGTACGGCCGTCGCGGAGTGGCGCGAGGGCCTGTCGCGGACTGCGTTTGACCAGGGCATGACTGAGGTTCACCGGGCCATCGCGGATGGCGAGCTCTACCAGCTCAATTACACGGCGCAGTTGCATGGGGATCTGCTGGGCTTCCCGCGCGATCTGTTCATGGCACTGCGGCGGGCGCAGCCGGGCGGCTATGCCGCGTTCATTGACACCGGCGACGAGCAGGTGCTGTCGGTGTCACCCGAGCTGTTTTTCGACTGGGACGGCGAGCGCATTCTGGCGCGCCCGATGCAGGGCACGGCGCCGCGCGGCGCCACACCCGCGGACGACGCGGCACTGGCGGCCCAGCTGCGCGCCTCGGCCAAGGAGCGGGCCGAAAACGTGATGATTGTTGACCTGATCCGCAACGACCTCTCGCGGGTGGCCCAGCCTTTTTCCGTGCGCGTGCCGCACCTGTTCCGGCTTGAGGCGCTGCCGACCGTGTGGCAGATGACGTCGGACGTTGAGGCGCGCACCCGGGTCGGCACGACCTTGGCCGACGTGTTTGCCGCCCTGTTTCCCTGCGGTTCGATCACGGGCGCGCCCAAGGTGCGCGCCATGCGCATGATCCGGGCGCTGGAGCCCGGGCCGCGCGGCGTCTATTGCGGCGCGGTGGGCGTGGTCCGGCCCGGCGGTGCGGCCACCTTCAACGTGGCGATCCGTACTGTTACCGTGCAGGGTAGTGCAGCCCGGTGCGGTATTGGCAGCGGTGTCACGGCCGACGCCACGGCGCAGGGTGAGTGGCAGGAGTGGCGCCACAAGCGCGCCTTTCTCGATCGCGCCAGCCAGCCATTCGAGTTGCTTGAGACGCTGGCACTGGAAGAAGGTGCCCTGCGCGACGTGCCGGACCATCTGGCGCGCCTGGCCCGTGCTGCCGCGCATTTCGACTATCCCTGGGACGAGGTGCGGATCGAAGCCAGCCTGCGGCATCTGGCCGCCGTGCATCGCCAGGGCTTGTGGCGGGTGCGCCTGCGACTCGATGCGCGCGGCCAGGTGCAGGCCGAGGCCTATGCGATGGAGGCTTCACCGGCCCAGGTCCGGATCGCGCTGGCTTTGAGGGCGTTCGATGCGGTTGAGAGTGAATTCGTGCGCTTCAAGACCACGCGCCGCGCCCATTACAACGCCTTCGCGCCCAGCGTGCCTGGTGTGTTTGACACTCTGCTGTGGAATCGACACGGCGAGCTGACCGAGTGCACGCGTGGCAACGTGGCGGTGCGGCTGGATGGGTGTTGGGTAACCCCGCCCCTGCGTTGCGGGCTGCTGGATGGCGTCGGTCGCGCCCGTTACCTGCGTGAGGGTCGTCTCAGCCAAGCGGTGGTGCACACCCGCGACCTGCCGCGCGCCAGCGGCCTGGCCTTCGTGAACAGCCTGCGCGGCTGGCTCGACGCCGTGCTGGTTTGACCGTACGGAGTGCCGTTCGAGCCGTTGACCGAAATCATGCTGCGCCCGGCGGCGTCAGGACCGTGCTGACTGCTTGCGGAAGAATTTGCGGATAGTCGCGGCTGAAATGCAGGCCGCGGCTTTCGTGGCGCGCCTGCGCGCTGCGCACGATCAGGTCGGCCACCTGCACCAGGTTGCGCAGCTCGAGCAAGTCACGCGTCACGTGGAAATTGGCGTAGAACTCCTGGATCTCGCCCTGCAGCAGCGCGATGCGGTGCGCGGCGCGCTCGAGCCGCTTGTTGGTGCGCACAATGCCGACATAGTCCCACATGAAGCGGCGCAGCACGTCCCAGTTGTGCGAGATGACGACCGTCTCGTCGGCGTCGGTGACGCGGCTGTCGTCCCAGTCCGGCAGCGCCGGTGCTGCCGTCGCCCGGGCGCCAGTAATCGCCTGCACCGCGGCCTTGGCAAACACAATGCATTCCAGCAGCGAGTTGCTGGCGAGCCGATTGGCGCCGTGCAGGCCGCTGCAGGCGGTCTCGCCAATCGCATACAGGCCGCCCAGGTCGCTGCGCCCGGACAGGTCGGCCAGCACGCCGCCGCAGGTGTAATGCGCCGCCGGCACGACCGGAATAGGCTGCTTCGAGATGTCGATGCCAAGCTCCAGGCAGCGCGCGTAGATGTTCGGAAAATGCTCCTGCAGGAACGCGAGCGGCTGATGCGAAATGTCGAGATAGACGCAGTCGAGCCCGCCTTTTTTCATCTCGAAGTCGATGGCGCGCGCCACCACGTCGCGCGGCGCCAGTTCGGCGCGGGCGTCGTGCTGCGGCATGAAGCGCGTGCCGTCGGGCAACAGCAGGCGACCACCCTCGCCACGAACCGCCTCGCTTATCAGGAACGATTTGGCGTGCGGGTGGTACAGGCAGGTCGGGTGAAACTGGATGAACTCCATGTTCTGCACCCGGCAGCCAGCCCGCCAGGCGGCGGCAATGCCGTCACCGGTGGCGGTGTCGGGGTTGGTGGTGTAGAGGTAGACCTTGCCGGCACCGCCGGTGGCCAGGATGGTGTGCGGGGCACTGAAGGTCAGCACGGCATCGGTGCTGTCGTCCAGCGCATACAGGCCCAGACATTGGTTGATCCGTTCGCTCGCAGCCAGGCTGGGGTGGGTGGCGCTGTCGCCATGCCCGGCCAGCTTGGCGCTGGTGATCAGGTCGACCAAGGTGTGGTTTTCAAACAGGGTGATGTTGGGTGTCTGGCGCACGCGCTCGATCAGGGTGGTTTGCACGGCGGCGCCGGTGGCGTCGGTCACATGCACAATGCGCCGCGCGCTGTGGCCGCCTTCACGCGTCAGGTGCAATTGGCCGTCT
>JANNUE010000171.1:0-17068 GCA_031394895.1 Betaproteobacteria bacterium | reverse complement strand
CTACTAACCGCACTCCATCGCGGCCATAGAACAGGCTGTATTTCAGACCGTGCAGCCGCTCCCTGGTCGGACTGGGGAGTTGCCATATAGTCATTTCCAGAATAGCGCCATCCGGCAAGACCGCCCGATCATAGAAAATTCGCTGCGCCTTCATATGGTTACTTTAACCATATTAAATAAAGGTGTCAATAACCATATTTAGCGACTTACCAGTTGCCGCTTGCCCGCCTCTGCCCTGGCGGTAGAACTTCACCCCGGCTTGTGCCAGTATCCACGCTTCAATCTTTTCATGGTGCACGCGCAGCAGGTCAAGCGGTCGCACCGTGTAATGCTTTTCAGCGGTCGCGCTGGGCTTGTGTCCCATCAGTTGCGCCACCACGCGTAACCCACCCGTTGGTTAGCACAACCACTATCCGCCCCAACCCGACGCCAAGCGAATCTGCAAGTAGGTCGCCCCATTCGGCTGAGCGGTATGAAGTGAACGACTGCAGCACTTCAATCAAGGCACCAAGGGCAACAGAACCCAAAATGACCATCATCGTTTTGCCAGGAAACGCGTGGTAGCCCACAAACATGATGACGGAAAATGCAAGCAGATGGTTGCTTTTATCCCAACCGGTAGAGAGCGTTTCCGGGGGGCTGGGAACGAGCCCAAGCACGAGTGCAGACACCACGCACAAACCAAGAGCCCAGCGCCAAAGCAAGACAGAAACTTTCAACATGCCGTGTATTTCACCACGACGTTGATAGCGACCCTTCAAGCAAGGCGCCCGGCCCGTCGATGAAGGCACCTCTCACGCAATAGCAAGCGAGTTTTTGGCAGCCTGATCAGGTAAAAGAGAGCAAGCTGCAATGCTCCGCGCTTCGGACAGACGAAGCGCGGGAGGAACTGACGTTGACAACCTAATCCTTGCCGCGCCCTTTATCTTTCTTCTCTTTGTTCTTGCCTTTGCCCTTGCCGTGTCCCCTGTCATCATCGCCCCGAACCGCCAGATAGGCGGGTGCATACTCATTGCGATACCAGTTGTCCTGGACGAAGTAAACCGGTTGGTTACAGGCGTTGTATTTGTAGCAGTTTTTGTCCCAATGTTTCTCGTGCCCTGGTGGCACGCGCAAATAGATGGGCCGACGTTCGTAGCCGACAGGTGCCTGCAGAATGATCATCGGCTGGGCATAGATCACCTGTGGTTGCGGTGCGTTGTTGAGGTCGATACGACCGTAAAAGCCGGGTTGTCCAATGGTCACCGAGACGCCGACGTCGGCCGCCAGGGCCGAGCCCACGAGCGTGGCTAATGCGGCTCCGAGTGTTAGATGTTTCATAGTGGTTGACTCCGATGCGGGTGGTTTTGCTCAAAAAGGGAACACGGCTGAACATAACAGTCTGTTCTCGAAGACTCTGTTCGCCACCGCACACTTTGGCGTTTCAGCACCGGCGCCACTGGTCACAGTGTTGGCCTTGCGCAATCTGTGGATGGCCCGGCGCGTTGGATTCGGGCCGGGCGTTGATCTCAGCGCTTGAACGCCACAACGCTCTGGCGCTGCTCGCCCAGGCCGTCGATGCCCAGCGTCATCACATCGCCCTTCTTCAGATACAGCGGCGGCTTCATGCCCAGGCCGACGCCGGGCGGTGTGCCGGTGGTGATCACGTCGCCCGGCATCAGTGTCATGAACTGGCTGACATAGCTGACCAGTTTGGCGACACCGAAAATCATCGTTCGGGTCGATCCGGTTTGCATGCGTTTGCCATTCAGATCAAGCCACATGCCAAGCTTTTGCGGATTGGGCACTTCATCGCGCGTCACCAGCCATGGGCCGAGCGGGCCGAAAGTGTCGCAGCCCTTGCCCTTGTCCCAGGTGCCGCCGCGCTCGAGCTGGAACTCGCGCTCGCTGATGTCGTTGATGGTGCAGTAGCCGGCGACAAAACCCAGCGCATCCTTTTGCGACACATAGCGCGCCTTGGCGCCGATCACGACGCCGAGTTCGACTTCCCAGTCGGTCTTCATGGAACCCTTGGGCAACATCACGGCGTCATTCGGGCCCTGGATGCAGGTGGTGGCTTTCATGAACAGAATCGGCTCCTTCGGAATCGGCAGCCCCGACTCGGCCGCGTGGTCGGCGTAGTTCAGGCCGATCGCGATGAACTTGCCCACACCGCCGACCGGACTGCCCAAACGCGGTGACCCTTTGACCAGCGCCAGATTGGCGGTCTTGAGCTTGCGCAGCTTGGCCAGCGCGGCGTCGCCGAGCTGCTCCGGGCCAATGTCCTGGATGACGGCGCTCAAGTCGCGCAATTTGCCATCGGCATCGATCAATCCGGGCTTCTCTTTTCCTGGGTTGCCATAGCGAACGAGCTTCATTTCCTTGTCCTTTCAGTGAATCAATACGTGGGGGCGCAGCCAGCGCAACGCGGCTGCGTCAGATCGTCATCCCGCCATCCACCGTGAACACCTGGCCGGTCGCAAAAACCGATTCATCGCTCGCCAGATAGACCACGATGGGCGCGATCTCGTGCGCCTGCGCCAGGCGACCCATTGGCTGGCGCTCGATGAAGTTCTTGCGCGCCTGCACCGGGTCGGCGTAACTGTTGATGCGCTCGCCCAGCGACGGCGTATCGACGGTGCCGGGAGCGATGGCGTTGCAGCGAATGCCGTGCGCGACAAAGTCGGCCGCCACCGACTTGGTGAGTCCCACAACGGCCGCCTTGCTGGTGCCGTAGATGAAGCGGTTCGGCAAGCCCTTTAGGCTGCTGCAGACGCTCGACATATTGATGATGCTGCCCCCGCCGTGGGACAGCATCTTCGGCAGCGCCGCCTGGATCATCCAGTACTGGGCGCGCACGTTCAGGTTGAAGGCCAGGGCCCACTCGTCGTCGGTGGCCTGCAGGATGCTGCCGTTATGCACAACGCCGGCGCAGTTGAACAGCACATCAAGCGGCTCAGTGCGCGCCAGCAGGTCCTCGATGGCGGCTTTGTCCAGCACGTCGAGCCGCGCCGTCGTGACGTTGGCGACACCGGCATAGCTCTCCAGCAGCGCGGCGTTGATATCGGTCGCCAGCACCTGTGCGCCTTCGGCCGCCAGCGCCAGCACGCTGGCCCGGCCAATGCCCTGCCCTGCAGCCGTGACCAGCGCGGTCTTTCCTGTGAGTCTCATGGCATCCCCGTCGATCAGTAAATTGAGGCCGGACGACCCACGGCAGGGTTTGTCCGGATGTTGAATAGGGCCGTTCATGCGATTATGAATTGGCCTTACCACTTGGCCAATTATGACAAACCCTGATGCACCTCAATGACAAGGATGAAACCGTGGCAGAACCCGATCATTGCAGCGCCTCGTTCCTGCAAGCCGTTGTGACCAACCGGTGGAAAGCCTGCTGATGGGCACTGCTGTTCGCTATCACGCTGCGGCCCTGACCGGTTTTGCGCTGCAACTGCTGCAGGCTGCGGGCACGGAACTGGCGCCTGCCGAAGCGGTCGCACGCACGCTGGTCGATGGCGACCTGCTCGGCCACGACACGCACGGGCTGGCGCTGCTGGCGCCCTACATCAAGGAAATCGAGAACGGCACGATGACCTGCTCGGGCCAGCCAGCGGTGCTGTCCGATCGTGGTGCTTCGTTGCTGTGGGACGGCCGGCGCCTGCCCGGGCCGTGGCTGGTTTTGAGCGGCATTGATACGCTGGCGTCGCGCGCCCGCCAATACGGCAGCGCAACGCTGGTGATCCGGCGCAGCCACCACATCGCCTGCCTGGCCACGTACCTGATGCACGCGACCGACGCCGGCTTCATGCTGCTGCTGACAAGTTCCGACCCAGCCGTTCACAGCGTCGCGCCGCACGGCGGCAGCCACGGCGTGTTCACGCCGAACCCAGTCGCCGCCGGCATTCCGACCTCCACCACGCCGTTCCTGGTCGATATTTCTTCGTCGATCACCACCAACGCGATGAGCGCGCGGCTGCACAAAGCCGGCCAGCAGTTTGACGAAGCCTGCATGCTGGACTCTGACGGAAACGCGAGCCGCGACCCCGGCGTGCTGTTCACCAATCCGAGCGGCACCATCCTGCCACTCGGTGGCTTGTCCTCAGGCCACAAGGGCTTTGGCCTGGGCCTGGTCGTCGAGGCCCTCACCGGTGGGCTGGCGGGCCACGGCCGCGCCGATCCGGCCGAAGGCTGGGGCGCCACCGTGTTCCTGTCGCTGTACGACCCGGCGGCGTTCGGCGGCGCGCAGGACTTTATGCGCCAGACCGACTGGCTCGGTGCCGCCTGCAGAAGCAACCCGCCGCGCCCCGGCGTTGACAGCGTGCGCATGCCCGGCGACCGCGCCCTGCTGCGCCGCGACCAGCAGTTGCGCGACGGCGTCGAACTGCACCCGACGATCGGGCCACTGCTGAGCGAGTGCGCGCAGCGCTATGGGCTGGTGTTTCCCGCGCCGCTCGAACATTGAGGCTGCCCACAGCGACTCGCATGCTGCTCAAAACCATTGAACCCCAGCGACTGTACCGGCGCATCGCCGATCAACTGCGCAGCCTGATCCGCGCCGGCGAGTTCAGCGTCGGTTCGCGCCTGCCGGCCGAGCGCGACCTGGCCACGCAACTCGGCGTGAGCCGCCCGTCTGTGCGCGAAGCGCTGATTGCGCTCGAAGTCGAACAGGTCATCGAAGTGCGCACCGGCTCAGGCATCTATGTGCTCAAACCGAAATCGCGCCCGCGTGCCGCCAGGAAAACCAGCGCTGCGCTCGAGTGGGGTCCGCTCGAGTTGATGCGCGCACGCGAGCTGGTTGAAAGCGAGGTCGCGGCGCTGGCCGCGCGCAACGCCACCGGCGCTCAGGTGCAGCGCATGGCCCACGCCTTGCAGGCGATGCGCAAACAGGTGACCAAAGGCGTGCTGCCACGCGACGAAGACGAGGCGTTTCACAATGCGATTGCCGAGGCCTGCGGCAACGAAGTGCTGCGCGACACGATCCGTGGCTACTGGCAGGCCAGGCACTGCGCGCTGTTCGAGCGCCTGGGAGACTATTTTGAAGATCAGCAGTCGTGGGACGCGGCGCTGGTCGAGCACAGCGCGGTGTTGCAGGCGATCCGCGAGCACAACGCCGGCGCCGCGCGCCGCGCCATGCAACGCCACCTGAAGAAAGCCCATTCCCGTTACAGCGCGAGCTGGCGTCGCGCCAAACCTCCCTGACCGCCAGAACTTTTGCCATCATCAACCCAGGAGACCTCATGAAGACCCGTGAATTTTCAAAGCTCGCCATCAAGGCAGTTGCCGCCTGTGTCTTGTTCACCGGCGTTGCCGGCACATTCGGCATCGCCCACGCTCAGACCAAGCTGAAGTGGGCGCACGTTTACGAAACCTCCGAGCCGTTTCACAAATGGTCGGTCTGGGCCGGCGATGAAATCAAGAAGCGCAGCAACGGCCGCTACGAAGTACAGGTGTTCCCGGCATCGTCGCTGGGCAAGGAGTCGGACATCAACCAGGGACTGACGCTGGGCACCGTGGACATCATCCTGACCGGCGCCAGCTTTGCCGCCGCGCAATATCCGCCGCTGGCCGTGACCTACTTCCCATTTATCTTCCGCGACTCCGAACACCAGCTCAAGTACGCCAAAAGCGATGTGTTCCGGGAGCTCGCCAAAGGCTATGACGACAAGAGCGGCAACCACATCACGGCGCTCAATTACTACGGCGCACGGCAACTGACGTCGAACCGCCCGATCAGCAAGCCCGAAGACATGAAGGGCCTGAAAATCCGTGTGCCTGATGCTCCGGCCTATCTTGCGTTCCCGAAATCGCTGGGCGCCAACGCGACGCCGATTGCGTTTGCCGAGGTCTATCTGGCGCTGCAAAACGGCACCGTCGATGCACAGGAAAATCCGCTGCCAACGATTCTCGCGAAGAAGTTTTTTGAGGTGCAAAAGAACATTTCGCTGACCGGCCACATCGTCGATTCGCTGCTGACCGTCGTCGGCGGCTCGCTGTGGAACAAGCTGAGCGACGCTGACAAGAAAATTTTCAGCGACGTGATGCAGGAAGCCGCCGAGAAAACGGGGCGCGAAATCATCGCCTCCGAGATCCGCCTGGTCGATGAATTCAAGGCCAAGGGCATCAACGTCATCACGGTGGACAAGAACGCCTTCCGCGAGGCCGTGTTGAAGAACGCCAAGCCGACCGACTACGGCTACCGCCAGAGTGATTACGACCGCATCCTGGCCATCAAGTAAGGACCGCGCGCCATGCTGGACATCGATTCAGGCCCCAAGATCATGGGGGACGACGGCGAGTTCCACGCGCAGGACGAAGCGGTGGACCTGTCCGGCACCACGTTCGAAGCCTGGGCCGCGCTCGGCATCTTCTGGCTGCTTGGCGCCACCGTGTTCTATCAGTTCTTCACGCGCTATGTGCTCAACGATTCGGCCGCCTGGACCGAGGAGATTGCGCGCTACATGCTGGTCGGAATGGTGTTCATCGGTGCCTGCATCGGCGTCGCCAAGAACAACCACATCCAGGTCGATTTCTTCTACAAGTTCATGCCGGCCAAAATGGCGCGCGTGCTGGCCACGCTGGTGGACATCATGCGCGTGGTGTTCTTTGTCGCCTTCGTCGTGCTGACGCTGATGCTGATGAACAAGCTCAGCCACTCGCGCATGACGATTGTCGATCTGCCGATCAACCTGGTCTATGGCGTGTGCATGATCGGCTTTGTGGCGATGAGCTGGCGCGCTTTTCAGGTCGCGCGCATTCACTGGCGGCGCGGCTACAGCGCGCTGGAACGCCCCGAGACCACGCTGCATGACGCCTAGTCGAAACTCACCATGCTGAAAATCATTTTCCTGTTGCTGATGAGCGGCGGCATCCCGGTGGCCATCGCGATGGCCGGCTCGGCGCTGCTGTATATCTGGTGGACCGGCACGATTCCGCCGTATGTCGTAATCCACCGCATGATCAGCGGCATCGACAGCTTCCCGTTGTTGGCGGTGCCGTTCTTTATCCTGGCCGGCAACCTGATGAACAACGCCGGCATCACGAATCGCATCTACAACTACGCGCTGGCGCTGGTCGGCTGGATGAAGGGCGGCCTGGGTCATGTCAATGTGCTCGGCTCGGTGATCTTCGCCGGCATGAGCGGCACGGCCATCGCCGACGCCGCCGGTCTGGGCACGATCGAAATCAAGGCGATGACAGACCACGGCTACAGCAAGGAGTTCGCCGTTGGCGTGACCGCGGCGTCCGCCACGCTGGGGCCCATCATCCCGCCGAGTCTGCCGTTCGTGATCTACGGCATGATGGCCAACGTCAGCGTCGGCTCGCTGTTTCTCGCCGGCATTGTGCCGGGCGCGCTGATGGCGATTCTGATGATGCTCACGGTCGCCTACTTTGCGCACAAGAACGGCTGGGGCGCCGACGTCAAGTTCGAGTGGCCGCGCATGCTCAAGGCGCTGCTGGAGACGGTCGTGGTGATCAGTTGGCCGGTGGCGCTGTGGGCACTGGTTGTGCAGGCCGGCTTGCCGGCGCAACTGACTGTGTTTGTCGGCCTGATCGTGCTGTTCTTCGCTGACAAGCTATTCAAGTTCCAGGCGGCGTTGCCGATCATGACGCCGGTGCTGCTGATCGGCGGCATGACGACCGGCATTTTTACGCCAACCGAAGGCGCCATCGCCGCCTGCCTGTGGGCCATGCTGCTGGGCTTTGCCTGGTATCGTACGCTGAACTTCAAATCGTTCATCCGGGTCTGCCTGGACACGGTCGAGACCACCAGCACAGTGTTATTCATTGTCGCGGCGGCCAGCATTTTCGGCTGGATGCTGACCGCCACCGGCGTCACCGCCGCCATCAGCGAATGGGTGCTGGGCTTCACCAAAAGCCCGTACGTGTTTCTGCTGCTGGCCAATCTGCTGATGCTGTTCGTCGGCTGCTTCCTGGAGCCGACCGCAGCCATCACGATCCTGGTGCCGATCCTGGTGCCAATCTGCCAGAAGCTCGGGATCGACCTGGTTCACTTCGGACTCCTGATGGTGCTCAACCTGATGATCGGCCTGCTGCATCCGCCGATGGGCATGGTGCTGTTTGTGCTGGCGCGGGTCGCCAAACTGTCGGTTGAAAGAACCACCATAGCGATCCTGCCCTGGCTGGTGCCGTTGCTCGGCAGTCTGGCCGTCATCACCTACTTTCCGACACTGGTGCTGTGGTTGCCCAACATGGTTTTCAAATAAATGTCACCCTTCATCCGACTCCACACCAGCGACGACGTACTGATCGCCCGTACCCAACTGCTCAGCGGCGCTTCGGTTGAAGGCATTGCGGTCCGGGGCCTGATCCCGCCCGGCCACAAGATTGCCGCGCATGCCATCGCCGCTGGTGCGCCGGTGCGGCGCTACAACCAGATCATCGGCTTTGCCTCAAGCGCCATTGCCGCCGGCGAGCACGTGCACACGCACAACCTGGACTTGGGCGCGAACAAGGGCGACTTCGAGCGCGACTATGCGTTTGGTGCCGACGTCAAGCCCGAGCCGGCGCGGCTTGAGCGCACGTTCATGGGCATCCGGCGCGCCGACGGCCGCGTCGCCACCCGCAACTACATCGGCATCCTGTCCAGCGTCAACTGCTCGGCCACCGCCGCACGCGCCATCGCCGATCACTTCTCCAGGACGAACCATCCCGCCGCGCTGGCCGACTATCCGAACGTGGACGGCGTCGTGGCACTCACGCACGGCACCGGCTGCGGCATGGCAAGCGTTGGCCCGGGCATGGACCTGCTGCAGCGCACTTTGGGCGGCTACGCGACGCACGCCAACTTCGCCGCCGTGCTGGTCGTCGGGCTGGGCTGCGAATCCAATCAGATCAATGCCTGGCTGGCCAGCGCCAATCTGCGCGAACACGACACGCTGCGCGTGTTCAACATACAGGACAGCGGCGGCACCGCCAGGACCGTGACCAAGGGCATTGCGCTGGTCAAGGAGATGCTGGCGCAAGCGAACGCTGTGCAACGCGAGCCGTGCAGCGCGGCGCATATCACGGTCGGGCTGCAATGCGGCGGCTCGGACGGCTACTCCGGCATCAGTGCCAACCCGGCGCTCGGCGCTGCCTCTGATTTGCTGGTGGCGCACGGCGGCACGGCGATATTGAGCGAAACGCCGGAGATCTATGGCGCCGAGCATTTGCTTACCCGGCGCGCCGTAACCAGCGAAGTCGGCGCCAAACTGATCGCACGCATCAAGTGGTGGGAGCACTACACGCAGCTCAACGGCGGCGAAATGAACAACAATCCGTCGCCTGGCAACAAGGCGGGCGGCCTGACCACCATTCTGGAAAAATCGCTGGGCGCGGTGGCCAAGGGCGGTACCAGCAATCTGCAGGCGGTTTATGAATACGCGCAGAGCGTTAGCAGCCACGGCTTTGTCTTCATGGACACGCCCGGCTACGACCCGGTCAGCGCCACCGGGCAGGTCGCCGGCGGCGCCAATCTGATTGTGTTTACCACCGGGCGTGGCTCGGCCTATGGCTGCGCACCGTCGCCGTCGGTCAAGCTGTCAACCAATTCGGAACTGTGGCGCCGCCAACAGGACGACATCGACCTCAACTGCGGCGAGATCATTGACGGCAGCAGTACGATTGCCGAGATGGGCCAGCGCATTTTCGAGTTGGTGCTGCAGACGGCGTCCGGGCGCCAGAGCAAGAGCGAACTGCACGGCTACGGGCAAAACGAATTTGTGCCGTGGCAAGTCGGCGCCGTCATGTGATGGTCATGCAAAAGAACATTCAAGCCGCCGACTTGACGGCACAGGTCGCCTCCATCCTGCAAGCCGCCGGCAGTTCTGCCGCCGAGGCGACAACCGTCGCAGCGAATCTGGTGCTGGCAAACCTGAGTGGCCACGATTCGCACGGCGTTGGCATGCTGCCGCGCTATATCGACGCCGTGCTTGAAGGCGGATTGATGCCGAATACCAGCCTGCGTGTGCTGCTGGATGCCGGCACGCTGCTGACGCTGGACGGCCAGCGCGGCTACGGCCAGGTAGTGGGCGAACAGGCGATGGCGCTGGGCATCGCGCGCGCCCAGGCGCATGGCAGTTGCATCATGACGCTGGCCAACGCGCACCATCTGGGGCGCATTGGGCACTTTGCCGAAATGGCGGTGGCGCAGGGCCTGGTGTCGCTGCATTTTGTCAACGTGCTGTCGCGCCCGGTGGTGGCACCTTTCGGCGGCGCCGACGGCCGCTTTGGCACCAACCCGTGCTGCATCGGCGTGCCGCTCAAGGGGCATGAACCTTTTGTTTTGGACTTTGCCACCAGCCGCGTCGCTCAAGGCAAGATGCGCGTCGCATACAACGAAGGCCGGCGCGTTGAGCCCGGCACCTTGATTGACGAACTGGGTCGGCCAACCACCGATCCGGGCGTCGTCGTTGTGTCGCAAAGCAATGGTCTATTCGGGGCACTGCTGGCGTTTGGCGAACACAAGGGTTACGGCATGGCGGTCGCGTGCGAACTGCTGGGCGGTGCGTTGACCGGTGGTGGAACCTGGCACAAGCCGACCGACCCGGGCGTGCGCGCCGTCGTCAACGGCATGCTGACGATCCTGATAGACCCGCAGCGGCTCGGCACCCAGGCCGCGTTCGAGCAGGAAGCCGTGGCGTTTATCGACTGGCTGCAAGCCGGTCCGGTGGCACCTGGTTTTGACGGCGTGCAGATCGCCGGCGAGCCGGAGCGCGCCACGCGTTTGCAGCGCCGGCTTGACGGCATCGAGATCGATGCACAGACCTGGCAGGAGATTGTTGCGGCCGGCCGCAAGGTCTGCGTCACTTTGCCAGAATGACAGCCGGCGGCGCGCCGCTTTCTGCGGTTTGGCGTTGACAGATTCACCTCTGTACCACTGAGTCGGCGAGAGCACGCCAGCTTCGCGCGCGGCTCAACGCCATGGTCCCGGACCCGGAGCCGGACTTGCTGGATTGCCACGTCACTACGTTCCTCGCAATGACGGCGAAAGCATCTTCATTGCGCGGCCGCCGGTTGCCACGCCACCGTGCTTTTGCCGCAGCCGCTGACGCCCATCACGACGAAGATAGCGCAGCGCGTGCAGTCAGTGCCGGTCTGATCGAACCTGGCACGAGTCATTGGGACCAGCGCACCGTCGCGTCCGCACGCGTGTGCAGATCGGGCAACAACTCGAGCCCGAGCCCGGGCTTGTCGTTCAGACTGATCATGCCGTCTTTCATCATCGGTAATTCGGTGACCAGTTCCTTGTACCAGCCGCTGTAGAACGCGCGCACGCTTTCCTGGATCAGCGCATTCGGGGCGTGCAGCGACAGATGGGTCGACGCCGCCCACACCACCGGCCCGGTGCAGTCGTGCGGCGCCACAGGCAACTGCCAGGCGTCGGCCATCGCGGCGATCTTGCGCGCCTCGGTCAGGCCGCCGCACCAGCTCAGGTCCAGCATCACTACACCGGCGACGCCAGTTTGCAGATAGTCCTTGAAACCCCATTTGTAGCTCAGCGTCTCGCTGGCGCAGATCAGCGCCTCGCAGTCTGTGGCGTACTGCTTGAGCAGGTCGAGGCTGTCGATGCGGATCGCGTCTTCGTGCCAGAACGTGTTGTACGGCTTGAGCGCCCTGGCGATCTTGCGCGCCATCGGCAGACGCCACAGGCTGTGAAACTCGACCATGATGTCCATCCTGTCACCGACCGCGCGCCGGATCTTCTTGAACGGTTCCAGCGCCAGTTCGAGGTCGGTGTTGCTGATGTACTGGCCATCGCTTCTTTCTGCGGCCGGATCGAACGGCCATATTTTCATTGCGGTGATGCCTTCGCCCAGCAGCGACTCGGCCAGCTCATCGGCGCGGTGCAGGAAGCCTTCGAGGTCCTCATACGGACCGGCGTGCTGCCCGAGCCCCCAGTTAGCGCTACTCTGATTGACGCTGCTGCGCACATACTGATAGCCGGCGCAGGTGTTGTACACGCGGATCGCGTCACGGCTCTTGCCGCCCAGTGCGGTATGCAGCGGCATGCTGGCGGCCTTGCCAAAAATGTCCCACAGCGCGATATCGACGGCCGAGTTGCCGCGCGTCTCGACGCCGGAGCCGCGCCAGCCCAGATAGCCCAGCAGGTCGCGGTTGCGCGCCTCGATCGCCAGTGGATCTTTGCCCAGCAGCTTCGGCGCGGCCCACTCGTGCAGATAGGCTTCTACTGCCTGCGCGCCCATGAAGGTTTCACCCAGACCGACCAAGCCTTCATCGGTATGCAGACGCACCCAGATGATGTTGGGGAACTCGCCCAGGCGCACGGTCTCGACTTTGGTGATTTTCAACTCAGGCTCCAGAAAAAAAGCCGCGAGAGTTTCCCCTTGCGGCCTTGACTGATCGCGCGCTTAGCCGCCGCGCGCCTTCTTCAGCGCGTCAAGCACGGCGGTCACGGCCTCGGCGCCGATGGTTGGCACGTTGCGCTCATACACCGGCTTGACCTTTTCGAACATGCGGCGCTGCTCGGCCGAACTGACGTCGTTGACCTGCATGCCCTTGGCCTTCAAACTGGCCAGCGACTTCTCGTTGAGGCTGCGGTTGGCAGCGCGCTGAACCTTCTGGCCCTCGATCGCCGCTTCACGCAAGACGGCCTGCTCCTGTGCATTGAGCTGGTCCCACAACTTCTTGCTGTACAGCACCAGGAACGGCGTGTACGCATGGCGCGTGACGCTGAGGTACTTTTGCACCTCATTGAACTTGGACGTCTCGATCGTGACAAAGGGGTTTTCCTGGCCGTCGATGGTCTTGGTTTCGAGTGCGGTGAACACTTCGCCAAACGCCATCGGCACGGCGTTGGTGCCCAGGGTCTTGAAGGTGTCGAGAAAAATATTGTTCTGCATCACGCGCACCTTGACACCGTCGAAATCTTCCGCCTTGGCGACCGGTCGCTTGCTGTTGGTCAGGTTGCGAAAAACGTTCTCCCAGTAGGCCAGGTTGATCAGACCAGCGTCTTCGAGTTTCTTGTTGAAGTACGCGCCGGCCGGGCCGTCGAGCACGGCGTCGGCTTCTTTTTCATTGGCAAACAGGAACGGCAGGTCAAACGCGCCAAGCTCCTTGACGATGCCCACCAGCGGCGAGCTCGATGTGCACACCATCTCCTGTGTGCCGGCGCGCAGCGCCTGGGTGGCGGGCAGGTCGCCACCGGCGGCGCCACCCCAGAACGCATTGATCTTGATCTTGCCGCCGGTCTTGGCAGCCAGCACTTCCTGCATCTTCTTGACGCCGACGCCGACCGGGTGGTCCTCGTTCACGCCGTTGGTGAACTTGATGGTGCGCTCGGCAAACTGGGCGAAGGCTGAAGTCGCCACCAGCAAGGTGGCTGCGATCAGCGCCGAGGCCAGGGTTCTGCGTTTGAACATGTTTGTCTCCTTAAAAAACAACGGGGGTTGAAAAAAAGCGGTCACCGCATCCACCACTGTAACGGCACGGTGACGATCTGGGGAAAGAGAACCAGCAGGAACAGCACGACGAGCTGCGCCAGCAGGAACGGCAACACGCCCTTGAACGCGTCGTCCATGCTGATCTTGGCAACGCCGCAGACCACGTTGAGCACGGTGCCGACCGGCGGCGTGATCAAGCCGATGGCGTTGTTCATGATGAACATCACGCCAAAATAGACCGGGTCGATGCCGGCTTTGAGTACCACCGGCATCAGCACCGGCGTCAGGATCAGCACCGTCGGCGTGAAATCAAGCGCGGTGCCGACGACCACGATCAGCGCCATCATGACGAACATCAGCAGCATCTTGTTGCCCATGAAGGGTGACAGCATGTTGGCGACTTCCGTCGGAATGTTGGCCACCGTGATCAGCCAGGCGCTAACCATTGCCGCCGCTACCAGGAACATCACCACCGCCGTCGTTTTTCCGGCGGAAAGTATCAATGCGTACAGCGCCGACCATTTCAGTTCACGGTAAATGAACATGCCGACGAAAAAGCTGTAAACAGCCGCCACCACCGCGGCCTCGGTCGGCGTGAACACGCCAAACTTCATACCGCCGATGATGACGATCGGCAGGGCCAGCGCGAAGCCACCTTGCGCGGTGATGCGCAGCCGATCCACGGTCGCCAGCTTGGGGGCGGGGCGCACGTTTTCCCGCTTCGCCAGCCACCACCAGGTCAGGCCAATCGCCAGACCCATCAGCAGCCCGGGCACGATGCCGGCCAGAAACAGCTTGGTGATCGATACATTGCCGGCCACGCCAAAAATGATCATGCCGATGGAGGGTGGAATGACCGGGGCAATAATGCCCCCCGACGCTATCAGCCCGGAGGCCCGACCCACGTCATAGCCAGCAGCGCGCATCATCGGAATCAGCAACGCGGCCAATGCGGCAGTGTCGGCCACCGCTGAACCCGACAGCGAGGCCATGATCACGGCGGCAATGACTGTGACGTAACCCAGGCCGCCGCGAAAGTGCCCGACCCAGGCCATCGCCAGGTTCACAATACGCCGGCTTAGGCCCCCGGCATTCATGAATTCGCCCGCGAGCAAAAAGAACGGCACCGCCAGCAGTGGAAAGTTGTCAGCGCCATCCACAAAGCGTTGAGCCAGAATTTGACTGTCAAAGGTCACGAGGCCACTGGTGGCGGCCAGGAAAGCCATCAGCGTGACACCGCACACCAGCAGCGCATAGGCGATCGGCATGCCAATCGCCATGGCGACCAGCAAGCTCCCAATAAACACGGTGACCGTCATACCTTGACTTCCGTGTACTGCTTCTCGACCTCGGCCAGGCCTTCAGTCTCGATCACCTGAACCAGTTCATCCTCGCGCAACTGACCGGTGAGCAGCCGGTACAGCACATGCAGGTTCATGATACCCATCACCACACTGACGACGTAGCCGATGCCGTAGATCCAGATCATCGAAAGGCCCACCACCGGCGACACGTTGCTGACCTGCAGCGCATGCATCTGCCAGGTGCCCATCAGGAACAGCACATTGCAAAACAGCATCAGGCTCTCGCTGATGAACAGGCAGACTTTCTTGCCCGTCAGCGACAGGTGCTTGACCAGCGTATCGACCCCCAGATGTCCCCGTTCACGCATCGCCACCATGGCGCCGATATAGGTCAGCCAGATAAAGAAGTAACGCGCCATTTCGTCGGAGACGGTGATGCCGGAATTGAATCCGTAGCGCAGGACCACGTTGCCGAACACCATGACGACCATCGCCACCAGGCACAGCACCACCAGCAGTTCCATCAGCTTGAAAAACAGATCCAGTATTCTTTGCAAGTTCAGCTCCCGTCCAATGTTTGCGCTGTCTGCGTCAGGCCGCTTTGAGCCGCGACGCCGGATGGTTCAGGCTGGGCAGGCGCCGGCGCGACGCCAGCACTTCCTCGATGTCTTCCCTGGCGCCGTCAATCAGCACCCGGATCGCGGCTTCCGCCTGATCGGGCTGATGCGCAATCACCGCGTCCAGCACCGCGCGATGCAGCGGCAGCGATTGCGCCGGCCCGTCCTTGCGACGCGTGGAAATTTCGAAACTGGTGCGCAGCAGCGCACCCAGCACCTTGCTCATCTGCACCAGCATGCGGTTGCGGCTGGCGCGCAGCAGGCCCTGGTGAAACAGCAGATCGAAGGTGACGTAGTCACCGCCTTCCCTGACGGCGCGCATCATGCCGGCATAGGCGACCTCGACTTCGGCAACATCCTGTGCGGTGGCACGCTCGGCCGCCAGCCGCATCGCAGCCGGCTCCACGACGCGCCGCAAGTCCTGCAGGTCGCGCAAAAACTCAGGCGTCAGACCGGCCTTGGACTGCCAGGCGATGACATCCGGGTCGAACCAGTTCCACTGGTCGCCCGACAACACGCGCGTGCCGACTTTGGGGCCGGTACTGATCAGGCCTTTGGCAATCAGCGACTTCACGGCCTCGCGCACCACGGTGCGGCTGACACCGAGTTCGCTGCACAGCACGGGCTCGCTGGGCAGCGACGCGCCAACGCCATAGCGCCCCGCGACGATGGCTTCGCCGAGGTGGTCAACCGTGTTGCCGTGGACGTTCTTCATCATGGTTTCTACTGAGTGCCGACTTTAATCATATGATGATAATACGTTAGAGAATTAAGGATTTACCCTATGACCGATGCCAGCCGCCCGCCAAAAAAGCCCGAAGAACTCCGCAGCCAGCAGTGGTTTGGCCGGCAGGACCGCGACGGCTTTGTCTATCGCAGCTGGGTCAAGGGCAAGGGCGTGCCGGACGACCAGTTCGACGGGCGCCCGGTGATCGGCATCTGCAACACCTACAGCGAACTCACGCCGTGCAACTCGCATTTCCGCACGCTGGCCGAGCAGGTCAAGATCGGCGTCTATGAGGCGGGCGGCTTCCCGCTGGAGTTTCCGGTGATGTCGCTGGGCGAGACGCTGATGCGCCCGACCGCCATGCTGTACCGCAATCTGGCCAGCATGGATGTGGAGGAAAGCATTCGCGCCAACCCGCTCGACGGCGTTGTGCTGCTGATGGGCTGCGACAAGACCACGCCGGCGCTGGTAATGGGCGCGGCCAGCGTTGACCTGCCAACCATCGGCCTGAGCGGCGGGCCGATGCTCAACGGCAAGTGGCGCGGCCAGGAACTGGGCTCGGGCACCGGCGTCTGGAGCATGAGCGAGCAGGTCCGCGCTGGCACGCTCAAGCTGGAGGAATTTCTGGAGGCCGAGAGCTGCATGCACCGCAGCCACGGCCACTGCATGACGATGGGCACGGCCAGCACGATGGCCTGCATGGTCGAAGCTCTCGGTCTGGGTCTGCCCGGCAACGCGGCCTATCCGGCAGTCGATGGCCGGCGCAATGTGCTGGCGCGCATGGTCGGGCGGCGTGCCGTGGCGATGGTGCAGGAGGACCAGAAGCTGTCCAAGGTCCTGACGCTGCAAGCGTTCGAGAATGCGATCAAGACGCTGGCCGCGATTGGCGGCTCGACCAACGCGGTGATCCACCTGATTGCGATGGCCGGGCGGCTCGGCATCAGACTGACGATCGACGACTTTGACCGGCTCGCCAGCGAGCTGCCGTGCCTGGTGAACCTGCAGCCGTCCGGCGCGCACCTGATGGAAGACTTCTGCTAC
>JANNUE010000160.1:0-6730 GCA_031394895.1 Betaproteobacteria bacterium | reverse complement strand
GCTCGAAGCCGAACTCCTGCAGATGCTGGCGGCTGATGCGGTTCATCTTGTTGATGGTCTCGATCATGTGCACCGGGATACGGATGGTGCGGGCCTGGTCCGCGATGGAGCGGGTAATGGCCTGGCGAATCCACCAGGTGGCGTAGGTAGAGAACTTGTAGCCGCGCCGGTATTCGAACTTGTCAACCGCTTTCATCAGGCCGATGTTGCCTTCCTGGATCAGGTCCAGGAACTGCAGGCCGCGATTGGTGTACTTCTTGGCGATCGAGATGACCAGGCGCAGGTTGGCCTCGATCATTTCTTTCTTGGCCGCGCGCGACGATGACTCGCCTTCGTTCATGCGCTTGTTGATGTCCTTGAGCTGGTCCAGCGGCACCACCACACGCGACTGCAGGTCGGCGAGTTTTTGCTGCAGGTCCTGCACCGGTGGAATGTTGCGCCCCATGATGGCGCTCCACGGCTTGTTGGCGGCGGTTTGTTTCTCGATCCATTTCTGGTTGAGCAACTGGCTCGGCACCTTGTTGCCATTCTTGTCGCGACCGCTGAAGTCGGCGATGAAGTGCTCTTGCGGGTAGCCGCATTTGTCCACAATGATGCGCCGCAGTTCGCGCTCTTTCTTGCGGATGTCATCGACCTGGGCGCGCACCATATCGCACAGTTTTTCAATCTGTTTGGCGGTAAAGCGGATCGACATCAGCTCTTCGCTCAACAGCCTTTGCGTCTTGACGTAGTTGGGTGTGCCGTAGCCTTCCTTGTCGTAGATCTTGTGAACCTTCTCGAACAGTTCACGCAGCCGATCAAAGCGGCTGAGCGCCTCGCGCTTGAGCTCTTCGAGTTTCTTCGTCAGTGCCTTTGAGCCACCTTTGCCGTCGTCGTCGTCGGCGGCGTCGAATTCATCAAAGTCTTCTTCCGCGACGTAATCGTCAGCTTCGTTCGGGTTCGAAAAACCATCGACGATGGTCGTGATGACCACCTTGCCTTCGCGAATGTCTTCGCCCAGGCGCAATATCTCGGCAATGGTGGCGGGCGAAGCCGAAATGGCTTCCATCATCGCCATCAGACCGCCTTCAATGCGCTTGGCAATTTCGATTTCGCCTTCGCGCGTCAACAATTCCACGGTGCCCATTTCGCGCATGTACATGCGCACCGGGTCGGTGGTGCGGCCGAATTCGCTGTCCACCGTCGATAGAGCCGCCTCGGCTTCTTCTTCGGCTTCCTCTTCGGTGGCGGCGGTCGGACCGTTGTTGTTGAGCAGGAGGGTCTCGGCGTCCGGGGTTTGCTCATAGACCGCAACACCCATGTCGTTGAGCATCGAGATCACGACTTCGAGTGTTTCGGCATCGACCAACTTGTCGGGCAGGTGGTCCGAGATCTCGCCATGCGTCAGGTAACCGCGCGTCTTGCCGAGTTTGATCAGCGCTTTCAGGCGCAGCCGGCGCTTGGCAATGTCTTCTTCGGACAGGACGGTCTCGTCCAGACCAAACTCCTTCATCAGCGCGCGCTCTTTAGCCTTGCTGATCTTCATGCGCAGCGGCTTGACTTTTTCGCCTGCGGCAATCGGTTCGCCAACCAGATCGGCCTCGATGTCGGCCATGTCCAGGCTGTCGGTCACGCCGCTGTCGCCGCTGTTCTTCGGCTTGCGGCCGCGCTTGGCGCCGGTGGCCGGAGCCAGCGTGGCGCCAGGCACCACAACTTTGGGCGGACGCCCCGGCTTTTTCTTGACGACGACTTCAACGCTTGCCGCGCCAGCGGATGCATGCTTGACGTCGGCGGTTTTGATAACTACTTTTTCCGGCGTCTTGACGGGTGACTTGGCTTTGGATGTGGGCACTAAGGTGACTTTCTGGACGGGTTTCTTGATGCTGGCTTTGACCGGCGCTGTGACCGCAACCCGGGCCGGCTTGGCCTTTGAAGGCGCTTTGCCGGCAGCTTTCGCTGCGGGTTTGGCGACGCTCGGCACGGGCTTCTTGGACTTTTGAGCAGGCATGTGAAAACCTCACAACATCAAAAAAAAGGACAAACGAACAGGTGCCCTGAAGAGGGGCATGACCTGTGCAGTGGAGAAAAATCCTCAGGCGCAAGATGGGAGGGCGAACATTTGGAGTGCAGTCCTTGCGGTGAGATCGCCGGTCGTGAACGCTGTCATCGGTTGGCTGGGTCCGGAGGTATTGCTGTCGCTCTTGCCGAGAATTAGTCGATGTCGGATTATACCCTGATAAAAATTACAGGGTATGGCGAGCCGGTCGTGACCTCACACCGCTCAATCGGCTTGCGACAGCGTGGCTTCGAGCTTGAGCCGGCGCGTCTGCAGTTCGCGGTAGCGCGCCAGCGCCGTCGGATCGGCCTTGGAGGCCTGAATGGCGTCGGTTTCCTGTGTCTTGAGCCGCTCCACCAACATGCGGTCAAGCAGGTTGCGCAGTTCACCCAGGGACTCCTGCGCGTTGTCGGTTGGGCTGAGCTCGTAACCGCCCATCAGCCGCACGGCGGTGTCTTCCCCCTCGTGGCCGCGCAGCCCCTCGCGCAACGCGACCCAGGGTTGCGCACCCAACTCGTGCAACTGACCCTCGAGCCAGACAAACAGCGCTCCGTGCGGAGCGGGCAGCTCGCACAGCATGGTGTGGTCTTCGGCTGACAGCAGTTCCAGCGCCGCCATATTGCTGAGCAGGATTCGGGTCGCATGATCGGCCCGACTCGCCGGCCGCGTTCGACTGCCCGGACGCGGCGCCGGCGCAAATTTCCTGCCGGAACTGGTGCCGTAGCTGCCGTAGTCGCTGTGCGACTGGCTGTTGCTGTAATGGGGTTTTGATTTCTCGCCCTGATGGCCCGCTGGCTTTTGGCTCCACAGTTCGTTCAATTCGCGACCAGGCAGTTGTACCAGGTCGGCAATTTCAGTTAACAACTGGCGTTTGAGCGCGCCGTCGGGCAGCAGTGTCCACAGCGACTTGGCGTTGCTGGCCAGATGGGCGCGGCCCTCGGCGCTGCTGAGGTCGCAACCCTCGCGTGCGACCTCAATCAAGAAGCGGCTCAGCGGCACCGCTTCACCGATGTAGCGCGCGAATGCTTCCTTGCCGAACTCGCGGATGAAACTGTCGGGGTCGTGCTCGACCGGCAAAAACAAGAATTTGACGCTACGCACATCGCTGGCAAAGGGCAGGGCGCCTTCGAGCGCTTTGTGGGCGGCGCGCTGGCCGGCGGCGTCACCGTCGAAGCTGAACACCACCGAATCGGTAAAACGAAACAGTTTTTGCACATGCTCGTGCGTACACGCCGTGCCCAGCGTGGCCACGGTGTTTGGAAAGCCGAGCTGGGCCAGCGCCACCACATCCATATAGCCCTCGGTGACCAGCACATAACCCATTTCATGCACGGCGTTGCGGGCTTCGAACAGACCGTACAGCTCGCGCCCTTTGCTGAACACCGGGGTCTCGGGCGAGTTAAGGTATTTTGGCTTGTCGTCGCCCAGCACCCGGCCACCAAAACCAATGCATTCGCCCTTGATGTTGCGGATCGGAAACATCACGCGGTCGCGAAAGCGGTCGTAGCGTTTCTCGTCTTCGCCTTCTTCGGCGTTGAGGATCACCAGCCCGGCCTCCACCAGCAGCGCGTCGTCGTAGCTGGGGAACACGCTGGCCAGACTGCGCCAGCCGGCCGGTGCGTAACCCAGGCCGAATTGCCTGGCTATTTCACCCGACAGCCCGCGCCCCTTGAGGTACTCGACAGCTCTTGGCGATTCCTTCAGGTGTTTGCGATACGCCTCGCCGGCCTTCTCCAGCACATCGCTCAGCGTGGTCTGCTTTTGCCGCTGCTGCGCGGCGCGCGCCCGGTCCTGCGGGCTGGCATCGTCTTCGGGCACCTGCAGACCGTATTGCTGCGCCAGGTCGGTGACGGCTTCGACAAAGGTCATGCCGGCGTGGTCCATCAGGAAACTGATCGCATTGCCGTTCTTGCCGCAGCCAAAGCAATGGTAGAACTGCTTTGTCGGGCTGACTGAAAACGACGGCGACTTTTCCCCATGAAACGGGCACAAGCCCATGAAATTGGCGCCGCCCTTCTTGAGCTGCACGTAGCGGCCGACGATCTCGACCACGTCAGCGCGTGACAGCAGCTCCTGCAGGAAGGTTTGGGGAATCGACATCAGCCCATTGTAGAAAGCCGTCGTTGCGTCTGGCGTTCAGTCACCCATGACGACGCCCTCACGGCGAGGATCGGCGCCGCCAAACAGCCCGCTGCCGCTGCGCGCAATGGCTTGCACTCCGCTGGTCAGGCTGGTCTGCACTACCTCGTGGCCGCGGCTTTGCAGGGTTGCAATGGTAGCCATCGGAAACCGCTTGTCTTCCAGCAGCAGCGGACCGCCAGCAGAGCCGAAATTGGGCACATTGATAGCCTGCTGGGCATTGAGATCCCAGTTCAACATGGCGTACAGCGTCTTGGCGGTGTAGTGAATGATCAGCGCGCCGCCCGGGCTGCCGGTGCTCAGCACCAGTTGTCCGCTGGCCTTGTCGAAAACCAGGATCGGCGACATTGACGAGCGCGGGCGCTTGCCGCCCTGCACCCGGTTGGCGACCGGTTTGCCGGCGGCGTCGGTCGGCGCCAGGCTGAAGTCGGTCAGTTCGTTGTTCAACAAGAAGCCGCCGCTCAGACCAAGGCCGCGATTGACCATCAGTCGCGCGCCCCAGGCGTCCTCGATAGTGCTCGTCATCGCCAGCGCGTTGCCCCAGGCATCGACGATCGAGATGTGCGAAGTGCCGTATTCCGGCTGCTCGGCCATCGGTGCGAAGCTGGTCTTGCGGCTGTCGGGGTTGCCAGGCGGGGCATTTGTCATGCGCGGCGTGCCGGCGCCGATGGCGATCAACTGGCTGCGGCTATGCAGATAGTCGCTCGCCAGCAGGCTCGTCCAGTCGCCGGCCGGTGCCGCGACAAAATCCGGATCGGCAACGTATTGCGCGCGGTCGGCAAAAGCCAGGCGCGACGCTTCGGTGTACAGATGCAGCCAGTCGGCAGAGGGTGTCAGAGCATCGGCATTGACTACAGGCACCAGCGTGGCGGCTGGCGTGTTGTTGAGAATGCCCAGAATTTGCCCGATCGCAATCGTCCCGGAACTGGGGGGTGGCATGCCGCAGATTCGGTACTCTTTATCGTTGGCTGCTTCACGCCAGGGCGTTCGGGCCAGGTAGTCAAAACAAAGTGGGGAGCGTTTTTTCGCCTCGTATTGGGCCAGGTCAGACAATGACAGCCTGCCCGGACGCTCAGCGTGTTGCCGCACCTTGATTACGATGGCCTGCGCAATGTCACCCTGCATCAGCGCGTTGGCACCGTCGCGCGCAATGAGTCGCAGAACGGCGCCGAGTTCCGGGTTTTTCAGCAGATGGCCGACCGGCCACGCCGCTCCACCCGCATCGTAAAACAACGCGCCAGCGGTCGCGTCCTTCTTGAGATGCTGTTCGCTGGCCAGCAGCGTGTGCATGCGCGCGCTCACCGCAAAGCCGTTTTCGGCCAGCGCGATGGCTGGCTCAAACAGACTGGCCCAAGGCAGCTTGCCGTGCTGGCGGTGCGCCAGTTCAAGAATGCGCAGCGTGCCAGGTGTGCCGACCGAGTGACCACCGAGAACCGCCTGCATGAACGGCAGCGGTTGACCATCGGCACCGATGAACAGCGTCTCGGTCGCCGCTGCCGGTGCCGTTTCGCGGCCGTCAAAAGCTTCCACATTGCGACCGTCAAAGTGCAGCAAAAACGCGCCGCCGCCGATACCGCTGGACTGCGGTTCAACCAGCGCCAGCACCATCTGCACGGCAATGGCGGCGTCCACCGCGCTGCCGCCGGCCTTGAGCACTTGATAGCCCGCTTTGGTGGCCAGCGGATTGGCCGCGGCGACGGCAAATCTTGTGGCCGCCCAGCCGCTTTTTTCGGCATAGCCGGATGAACCCTCTGGCTGCGCCGGGACTGCGGATTGGAAAGGGTGCCGGTTGGCACAGGCGGTGACCACGACTGCCGCAGTCAGCACCAGCGTGACGATTTTCATGGACGGCTCCTTGCAGCGGGAGCGTCCATGGTACTCAGGCTTGAAAGTTCAGCGCGGTGCCAGACGGATCGCGCCGTCGAGGCGGATCACTTCGCCGTTGAGCATGTCATTCTCGAAGATGTGCAGGGCCAGTTTGGCGTAGTCCTGCGGCGTGCCCAGACGTGACGGAAACGGCACGCTGGCGGCCAGCGACTCTTGCACTTCCTTGGGCATGCCAAACATCATCGGCGTGCCGAAAATGCCGGGGGCAATCGTCATGTTGCGAATGCCGTTACGCGCCAGATCGCGTGCGATCGGCAGCGTCATGCCGACGATGCCGCCCTTGGATGCGCTGTAGGCCGCCTGGCCGATCTGTCCGTCATAGGCTGCCACCGATGCGGTGGAGATCATTGCGCCGCGCTCGCCGGTGGCTTCGGGTTCGTTCTTGCTCATGGCGTCGGCCGCGAGCCGGATCATGTTGAAGCTGCCGACCAGGTTGACCGTGATGGTCTTGCTGAACACCGCGAAACTGTGGGCGCCGTTCTTGCCCACGGTCTTTTCGGCGGGCGCGATGCCAGCGCAGTTGACCAGGCCCATCAGCTTGCCCAGCGACACCGCCTTGGCGACCACGGCCTGGCCATCCGCTTCCTGGGCGACATCGCATTTGACAAAAGCGCCGCCGATCTCGCGGGCGATCGCTTCGCCCTTGTCGGCCTGCATGTCGGCGATGAC
>JANNUE010000159.1:0-2254 GCA_031394895.1 Betaproteobacteria bacterium | reverse complement strand
CAAGCGCGTTGATTACTCGGGCCGTTCCGTGATCGTGGTGGGCCCCACGCTCAAACTCCATCAGTGCGGTCTGCCCAAGCTGATGGCGCTCGAACTGTTCAAGCCCTTCATCTTCGCGCGCCTGGAAGCCATGGGCATTGCCACCACCATCAAGGCGGCCAAGAAGGAAGTCGAATCCGGCACGCCGGTGGTCTGGGACATCCTGGAAGAGGTGATCAAGGAGCACCCGGTGATGCTCAACCGTGCGCCAACGCTGCACCGTCTGGGCATCCAGGCGTTCGAGCCGATCCTGATCGAAGGCAAGGCCATTCAGCTCCATCCGCTGGTTTGTGCCGCCTTCAATGCCGACTTTGACGGCGACCAGATGGCGGTTCACGTGCCACTGTCGGTAGAGGCGCAGATGGAGTGCCGCACGCTGATGCTGGCGTCCAACAACGTGCTGTTCCCGTCCAACGGCGAGCCGTCGATCGTGCCGTCGCAAGACGTGGTGCTGGGCCTGTACTACACCACGCGCGACCGCATCAACGGCAAGGGCGAGGGCCTGATCTTCTCCGATATCGGCGAGGTGCAACGCGCCTTCGACGCCGGCGAGGTCGAGCTGACGGCGCGCATCAATGTGCGCCTGACCGAGTACACCAAGGACAAGCTGACCGGCGAACTGGTGCCGTCCACCAAGCTGTGGGAAACCACCGCCGGGCGCGCGCTGCTGTCGGACATCCTGCCCAAGGGACTGCCGTTTTCGAACCTGAACAAGGCGCTGAAGAAGAAGGAAATCTCGAAGCTGATCAACGTGTCGTTCCGCAAATGCGGTCTGAAAGAGACGGTGGTGTTTGCCGACAAGTTGCTGCAAAACGGTTTCCGTCTGGCAACCAAGGCCGGTATCTCGATCTGCATCGACGACATGTTGGTGCCGTCGGAAAAGCCGGCGATCATCGCGCGCGCCGAAAAAGAGGTCAAGGAAATTGCCCAGCAGTACACCTCGGGTCTGGTGACGGCTGGTGAGCGCTACAACAAGGTGGTCGACATCTGGGGCAAGGCCGGCGACGAGGTCTCCAAGGTGATGATGGCGCAGTTGTCAAGGGAAATGGTCACCGACCGCCATGGCGAACAGGTGCAGCAGGAATCCTTCAACTCGATCTACATGATGGCCGACTCGGGTGCGCGCGGTTCCGCCGCGCAGATTCGACAGGTGGCCGGCATGCGCGGCCTGATGGCCAAGCCGGACGGCTCGATCATCGAGACGCCGATTACCGCCAACTTCCGCGAAGGCCTGAACGTGCTCGAGTACTTCATCTCGACGCACGGTGCGCGAAAAGGCTTGGCTGATACGGCACTCAAGACCGCCAACTCGGGTTACCTGACGCGACGTCTGGTCGATGTGACGCAGGATCTGGTTGTCACCGAGCAGGACTGCGGCACGCACGGCGGCTACCTGATGCGCGCCATCGTCGAAGGCGGCGAAGTCATCGAGTCCCTGCGCGACCGGATTCTGGGACGCACGGCGGCCGACGATTTGCTGCATCCGGAAAATCGTTCGGTGCTGGCCAAGGCTGGCGACATGCTCGACGAAGACATGGTGGAAGAGCTCGAACTGGCCGGCGTTGACGAGGCCAAAGTGCGCACCGCGCTGACCTGCGAAACCCGCTTTGGCATCTGTGCCAAATGCTACGGGCGCGATCTGGGCCGTGGCGGTCTGGTCAACGGCGGCGAAGCGGTCGGCGTGATTGCCGCGCAGTCGATTGGAGAGCCCGGCACCCAGCTGACGATGCGTACCTTCCACATCGGTGGCGCCGCATCGCGCGCCGCCATCGCGGCCAGTGTCGAGGCCAAGTCGAACGGCACCATCGGCTTTAACGCGACGATGCGCTATGTGACCAACGGCAAGAAGGAACTGGTCGTGATTTCGCGCTCCGGCGAGATCGTCATTCATGACGAGCATGGTCGCGAGCGTGAGCGCCACAAGGTGCCGTACGGCGCTGTGCTCGGCGTGAAAGCCGACCAGACCATCAAGGCTGGCGCCATTCTGGCCAACTGGGATCCGCTGACGCGCCCTATCATCACCGAGTTTGCCGGCAAGGTGGTCTTCGAGAACGTCGAGGAAGGCGTCACGGTGGCCCGTCAGGTTGACGACGTGACGGGTCTGTCCACCCTCGTGGTGATCGATCCGAAGCGCCGCGGTGTGACCAAGGTGATTCGTCCCCAGGTCAAACTGATTGACGCGACCGGCAACGAAGTCAAGATTCCCGGCACCGAT
>JANNUE010000154.1:0-4774 GCA_031394895.1 Betaproteobacteria bacterium | reverse complement strand
GTCTGGGGACATGGATTGCCGCGCTGCGCTCGCAATGACGGGATGGGCTGCGCTCGCAATGACGGGATGGGCTGCGCTCGCAATGACGGGATGGGCTGCGCTCGCAATGACGGGACAGACTGCGCTCGCACTGACGGGGATTAGGTGCATTGGGGTGGTTCATGTCTCTACTCCCCAGCAAAGCGTTTGCGGTGTTCGGGCGCGATGGCGGCGACCATGGCGGTGGCGAATTGGCTTTGCATTGCATAGGCGCTGGTGCTGTTGGCCTCGATGGATGACACGCGCACCAGCATGCCGTCAGGTATGGTGTTGCGCAGGGCGTAGTGCATTTCAGTGAACTTTTTGTCAATGCCGCCAGTGGTGATGTGGTCGCCTACCACGGTCCAGTAGGTGACGGGCTCGTGGCGCTGGCCCAGGTTGGTGTCAATGCGCACCGCTGATATCGGTTTGCCCAAGAGGTCTAGCGTACCCCGCTGGTTGTTCAGCAGCGTAAAACCCTGCGAGGGGTAGCAGACTTCGGGCTTGTGCAGTTGCAGCGCATCGCCCTGGTTCTTGCCATAGGCGATGGACAGCATGATGCGGTAGCCTTGGCGGTTGGCGTAGGTGCGGCTTAGGGTCTGGCTGTAGATCCTGTCGATGGTTTGCTGCTGCTGTGGGTTAACAACCTGCGCCGTCAGGTTGAGTTGTTCCTGCCACTCGCCAAACTGGGTTGGCACCATGGCAGCAAGGTCAATGGGTGGGCGCTCATCGGCCAGGCTGATTGTGGGGCGCAAGGCCAGGGCCAGGCCGGCTGACAGCAGCATCAGCAGCAACAGAGCAATGTTCTTGATGTGGAACTTCATGGCATCAAGCGCGTGCAACGCCATTGCTGCGCCGCTGGCGCACACCTTCAAACCAATGCAACGCCGTATCCAGCCCAATGATGAGCAGCAACGCACTCAAGAACAGCACCATGCCCGCAAACCCGTGCAGAAAGCCCTGGCCGGCGGCGTCGCCAAAGTGGTAGGTGATGAGGGTGAGCGTCATCACGCGGATGACGTTGGCGGCAAACGAGATGGGTACGATCAAAATGGCCAGGCTGATGTTTCTAAAGGCCGAGTCGCGCCGCACCAGGTTGAGGTACAGCAGGCCCAAGGCTTCGAGCGTGAGCAGCGTGTGCAGGCCGGCGCAGGCGTCGGCCACCAGCAGCATGTATTGGCCTATTTGCAGCGTCACGCCGGTGCGGCTGATGGGGTAGCCGGCCCAATAGAGCGCGTTGCCGGCCACATACGACACGGCCATCTTCATGGGCATGGTGACGGTGTCCACCACCACGCCGGGCAGCGGCACCATAAAGAGCATGAAGAACAGCGCAAACCATTGCACCTTGAGGGCCTTGGCGCCAAGGTTGAGCAGGGCAATGCCAGCCAGCAGCCAGATGACCGAGCCGATTTCGAACAGCAAGATGTCTTGCGAGCGGCCCAGCGCATACAGCAGCAAGCCGAAGATAAAGAACGGCCAGCCCCAGTTGCTGGTGGGCTTGCCCTGGCTTACGGCCATCATGGCGGGCCAGTTGCGGTACATCAACCACACCGAGATGCCCAGCACGATGGGGCCGTGCATTTGGTCGTCGGAGCTCCAGATGCCTTTGAACAAGTCATACAAGCTGGGCACATAGAGCACCGCCAGGCCGATGATGACCGGCAGCCAGGGCAACAGCGCTGCACGCAGGCTGGGCTTGCCAAGGTAAAACGGGGGGGTGCTGCGGGTGGTCACTTTAAGCTCTTTGCGTTTTGTTCAGTGCGTGTTGCGGGTGCGGGTGGGGGCATGGATTGCTTCGCTGCGCTCGCTATGACGGGAGAGGCTTGGATTGCCGCGCTGCGCTCGCTATGACGGGGGAGGGGGCATGGATTGCTTCGCTGCGCTCGCAATGACGGGAGGGGACATGGATTGCCGCGCTGCGCTCGCAATGACGGGAGAGGGGGCAATGACGGGATGGCCGTCATTGCGAGGAGCGTAGCGACGTGGCAATCCAGGGAGTCCGGAAGTCATGGATTGCCGCGCTTCGCTCGCAATGACGGGAGGGGACATGGATTGCCGCGCTACGCTCGCAATGACGGGAGGGGGCATGGATTGCCGCGCTGCGCTCGCAATGACGGGAGAGGCGCGCGCAATGACGGGAGAGGCGCTCGCAATGACGGGGAGCGGGACTGGCGATGACGATGCTGAGTTATGCATCGTTGAGCACCGAGCCGACCAGCGCTACGCCGCTGTCTTGCAGGCGGCGGGCTAGGTGGGTGGTTTGGGGGAGCAGGCTGACGTTTTGGCGGGCTACTATGAGTGCGGCGCCGGCGCGGGCGGCGATTATTTCGGCGTCGGCATAGGCGGCGCCGGCCGGGGTGTCGATGATGACCACGTCGTAGGCCTGGGCGGCGGCGCTTAGCAGTTCGCCAAACGCGGGCAGGCCCAGCAGTTCTTGCGGGTTGGGTGGCACGGCACCGGCTGGCAGCACGGCCAGGCCGGGCAGGGCGCTCACGCTGATGGCGGCCTCGGCCAGGCCGTTGCGCCCGGCCAGCAGGCCCGACAAGCCGCTGCTCTTGGCCAGCTTGAACAGCGCTTGCTGGTGGCCGGCGCGCAGGTCGGCGTCGATGAGCAAGGTGCGCTGGCGTTGCTGGGCAAACACGATGGCCAGATTGGCGGCCACAAAGCTGCGGCCTTCAGCGGCGCCGGCGCTCACCACGGCCAGCAGCCGGCGCGCCGGCTCGGCGTTAAACCAGCGCAGCATGAGCTGGCTGCGCACGGCGCGCAGGTTTTCGCCGGTGCGGCTAAAGGGCTTGTAGGCGGCCACCAGTTCGGGGCTGAGGCTGTGGTCTGCGGCGTTCAGGTAGGTGTAGTCGAACTGCTCGGACAGGGCAAAGTCGATGTCTTCTTTGGCCAGCAGTTTGAGCGCCAGGGCGGCTTCGCCAAACAGTGATTGGTCGAGTTGCTGGCTTTGCGCAATGCGCGCTGCGTCGGCCGGGCTCAGGCGGCCGGCGGCTACCAGAATGTCGCCAATCAGGCGCGCCGTGGTGCCCGAGACCGGGCGCAGTGTGCGGGGTATGGCGTTCATGAGCGGGCTCCAATGTGGGCAATGGTGCCAAGCACGGGCAGGCCCAGCGCCTCGGCCAGGTCGTCCACCGAGCGCACGCGCCGGTTGGCCAGCTCCAGCATCAGCGCCAGGCCAACGCCCAGCAGGGTACCCAAAAAGATCGACACCAGTGTGTTGAGCAGCACGCGCGGTTTGCTGGGCTCGGCCGGTGCCGTGGCGGCGTTGAGCAGCGCAATGTTGGTCTGGTTGGTCTGGCTCTCGATGTTGGTTTGCGCGGCGCGCTGGCTGACGATCTCAAACGCGCGCTGGGCCGACTCGATGTCGCGGCGCAGCACGTTGAGCTCGTCGCGCTGTTTGTTGAGCAGCAGCACGCGGCTTTTCTGGTTGGCCAGCGCGCCCTGCAATTGCTGCTCGCGCCGCTTGCTCACTTGGTAGGTGGTGTCGATGGCGCTGGTGATCTTGCGCGTTTCGGCGTCAAGCTGGGTCTTGAGCGTGGCCAGTTCGTTCTGCGAGCGCTGCGTTTGCGGGTGGTTTTGGCCGAGGTTGACGCTGCTCTCGGTGAGCTTGGCTTCAAGCCGCGCAATGTCGGCCTTGAGGCCGTTGATCAGCGGGCTTTGCATGACCTCGGCCACGGTGTCGGCCTTGGCGCTGGTGCGCTTGCTCTGGCTGTCGGTGGTTTGGCCCTGCACGCCGGTGAGCTGGCTGCTGGTCTCGTTCAGCTTGGCGGTTTCGAAGTCGAGCCGCTCGTCGGTGCTGGTGATGCCGTTTTCTTGCTGGTAGCCCGACAGCGCGGCCTGCGCGGCCTCCAGTTTGTCGCGCGCGCTTTGGGTTTGCGCTTCAAAAAAAGCCGCGTACTGGCGCGCCGGGGCCAGCCGCAGGTCGAGGTTGACGTTCATGTAGGCGCTGGCAAAAGCGTTGGCCACGGCGGCGGCAAAGTCGGGGTCGGTGCCGGTGTAGTTGATGTTGATGACGTTGCTCTCGCGGCTGGGTTTGACGTCGAGCTTTCTTTGCAGCAGGTTGGCCAGCCAGTCGATCAACTGGCCCTTGCCTTCGGTGTCTTCTTGCCACTGGGCGCGGATGGTGGCGCTTTGGTCCATCTTGAGCAGCTTGACAACTTCTTTGGCCACGCGGTCGCTGTTGATGATGTCGATTTGCGTGGCCATGTAGCCAGGCGCCATCAGGCCCTGCAGCATCATGCCGGTGAGCGCGTCGGGCGACTTGACGTCAATCACCACCGCCGCGCTGGCGGTGTATTGCTTGGGCAAAATCAAGCTGACCCCCACGGTGGTAGCCACCGTAACCACAAACGCCAGCAACGCCACCCGGTACCGGGCGCGCAGGATAAGGAGGAATTGTTGCAGTGTCATAGGATGCAATCGAAGGTTGGATCAGTTCGTAAAAGGCGCGTCATGACGATATCGCCGTCATTGCGAGGAGCGAAGCGACGTGGCAATCCAGGAAGTCCGGGGTCATGGATTGCCGCGCTTCGCTCGCAATGACGATATGGCCGTCATTGCGAGGAGCGAAGCGACGTGGCAATCCAGGAAGTTCGGGGTCATGGATCGCCACGGCCTTACGACCTCGCGATGACGATATCGGCATGGATTGCCGCGCTGCGCTCGCAAGGACGGGGAGCGGGTGCATGGATTGCCGCGCTGCGCTCGCAATGACGATATGGTCGTCATTGCGAGGAGCGAAGCGACGTGG
>JANNUE010000129.1:0-10000 GCA_031394895.1 Betaproteobacteria bacterium | reverse complement strand
AGCCTTACTTTTTACGGCAAGGCCCACTACTCACTCAAAGTCATTGCAAAGGTAATGAAAAAACCTTGCTAGACCTGGTGTGAGCTTGGTTAAGCTTTGTGTGACACCAACGCGCTTGCGCGCGCCCAAAATACCAGTGCCACTGGCTTCACCCAGCGCCCACACCTATCGGCTGTTCAATTGTTAAAGAGCACACCTCCCTGGAGGGAATCTTTAATCCCCGAGGGGTCCCCCAAAGGGGTTGGTTGCGGGGATAGGATTTGAACCTATGACCTTCGGGTTATGAGCCCGACGAGCTGCCAGACTGCTCCACCCCGCGCCAGGTGAAGAGCGGAATTATAGCTTCCTGCACCAGCTAGTGTCAAACAATTTTGCGCTGCAACAACCTCTTCGTCACGTCCGTTCGGTCTCGACCGAGCGCGGTTGCCACACCATGAGGCGTTTTTCCGCCACACCGACCACCCAATCGAGAAGCAGCGCAAACGCCGTCAACAGCAAAATGCCGGCGACCACGGTGTTCATATCGAAAAACCCCTCTGCCTGGTGGATGAGATAACCGACACCCTTCGCCGAGCCAAGATATTCGCCGACCACGGCGCCGACAAAAGCAAGGCCCACCGCATTATGCAGACTGGCGAACACCCAGCTCATCGCACTTGGCACGTAGACATAGCGTAGCAGCTGGCGCGGACTCGCTCCGAGCATGCGTGCATTCGCCAGCACGACCGGGCTCACTTCGCGCACGCCCTGATACACATTGAAGAATACGATGAAAAACACGAGGCTGACGCCGAGCGCGACCTTGGAGGCAATGCCGAGCCCGAACCACACGAAGAAAATCGGCGCGAGGATTACCCGCGGCATCGCGTTGATGGCCTTGATGTAAGGATCGAGTATTGCCGAGGCGGTCGGCGAAAGAGCGAGCCATAGTCCGAATGCGAGACCAAACACCGTGCCGATGAAAAAGGACAGCATGGTCTCGACCAGCGTGACCCAGAGGTGCTCGTAGATCTCCCCTGTTGCGAACCACCGCCAGAGGCGTCCGAGCACTTGCAGCGGCTCGCCAAAAAAGAACGCCGCATGGCTGGCCTCGGAAAAGTAGATAGGCGGCAGCAAAGTGGGGCTCGTCAGCACGTGCCAGAGCACGAAGAACAGCGCCAGCACCAGCACCTGGTAAACCCGCAGCCGCAGCTTGCCGTTGCCGCCCTTCGCAACGATGCGCAAAGGGCCCTTCCCTTCCCTATTATCTTTGCTGCTGGGCATAGCCTTTCAATACCTCCTCTCTCATCGCGCGCCAAATTCTCGCGTGAATTTCAATGAAGCGCGGCGCAAGGCGTATTTCCGCGACGTCGCGCGGCCGCGGCAAGTCGATCGCGTAGTCGCCGATCGGGTGCGCGGCTGGACCGGCCGAGAGCACGACGACACGGTCCGCGAGCGAGATCGCTTCCTCGAGGTCGTGCGTGATGAACACCACGGACTTCCGGTCGGCGGACCACAAATCGAGCAGCTCGTTTTCCATCAGCTGGCGAGTCTGAACGTCCAGCGCCGAGAAAGGCTCGTCCATGAGCAAAATTTGCGGATTCAGGATGAACATCTGCGCGAGCGCAACACGCTTGCGCATGCCACCGGAGAGCTGATGGGGGTAGCGTCCGCCGAAGCCGCTCAAGCCCACGCGTTTGAGCCATTCGCCGCCCCGCTCGAGCGCCTCGCCGCGCGGTACGCCCCGGAAATCGAGTCCAGCCACGACGTTCTCGATGGTGTTTCGCCAAGGCATGAGCGCTTCGGTTTGGAACATGTAGCCGGCGCGCGAATTGATGCCCGTGAGCGGGCTGCCGAATATCCTTACATCGCCAGCCGAAGGCGCGAGCAATCCGGCGGCGACGTTGAGCAATGTCGTCTTGCCGCAACCTGTGGGGCCGACCACCGAGACGAACTCGCCTTCGCGGACGACAAGCGTCGTATCGCGAACTGCGGTGTAGCGCTGAGACGGGTCGTCGCGCGAAAGAAAGGTGCAGTCGATGTTCTCGAGCGCGAGGGCGGGAGTCATGGCCTGATTGTCATTCCCGCGCAAGCGGAAATCCAGGTTATTTCTTAAACTTAGAGAAAGCCGCTGGATCCCCGCTCCCCGATTCGGGCATTCGGGGACAAGCTGCGCGGGGATGACCGCGCGTACGCGCGGTCACTTGTACTTCGCGTTCGCCTTCTTCACGAACTCGTTGGTGTAGGTGAGCTCGAGTTTGATCTCCTTGGCCTTCACTTCAGGATTGAACGTGGGTATGACCTTGAGCGCAGTCTTGGCGCCCGCGTCCGAGATGACGCCGTCCGGCGAGATGGCTTCCTTGACCTTGCTGAACGAGAACAAATACAGAGCCTTGTCGCCCAGCAGATACGTTTCGGGCACCGTGCGCAGGACGTCTTGGGGAGAAGCCGAATGGATCCACTTGTCGGCGCGCACGATGGCGTTGGTGAGCGCCTGGACCGTATTCGGATTCTTTCGGATGAACTCGACCGGCGCATAGAGGCAGCCGGCGGGCATCGGACCGCCCAGCAATTGCTCGGTCCCTTTGAGGGTGCGGGTGTCAACGACGATCTTGATGTCGCCGTCCTGCTCGAGCTTGGTCATGACCGGATCGGTGTTGGACACGGCGTCGACTTGACCGCTCCTCAGCGCGGCGATCGCCGTCGCGCCGAGACCGACGCCTATGACCGAGATATCGGAAGGCTTGAGGCCGCCGGTGGAGATGAAGTGGTTGACGATCATGTGAGTGCTCGAGCCCGGCGCCGAGACGCCGACCTTAAGGCCCTTGAAATCCTTGGGCGACTTGTACGTCTTCGCTTTGGCGGCCGAAATGCCAATCGCGATCTGCGGCGCGCGCCCTTGCTGCACGAAACACTGGAGGAATTGGCCTTTGGCCTGCATGTTCAGCGTGTGCTCGTAGGCCCCGGATACGACGTCGGCGCTTCCGCCGATCACCGCGCGCAGCGCCTGCGAGCCTCCGGCAAAGTCGCTGATCTTCAGCGTCAGGCCTTCATCCTTGAAGTAGCCGAGTTGCTCGGCGATGGTGAGCGGCAGGTAATACAGCGAGGCTTTGCCGCCCACGGCGATATGCACGTCCTTCTTTTCGAGCGCGCCCTGAGCGCCGGCCAGCGCGGGCCAGACGCCGGCCAGAGTGGCCAGGGCGAAATTCATAATGTAGCTCATGAGATTGCTCCTTTAATGGTATGTTTTGACAAGCGTATTACATCAACGCTCTCGGAGCTACGGAATGCCTCAAATGCTCACACGCGGGCACGAGCCTGTCAACGCCCTAGAACAAGATTCCCTGCTCGGGTCCAGGCTGGCGGAATTTTGTGGTGTCCAGCCGGTTGCGTTCCCCAGCGTTCAGCCCCAGCCTACGGCAAGCGATGTCGAAACGGTTGCGAAGCAATTGGGCGAACTGCCCTTCCCCTTTCATACGGCTCCCGAACTCTGGGTCGTTCTCGCGCCCGCCCCGCATGTCGCGGATGCGCGCCATGACGTGTTTCGCCTTGAGCGGAGTGTGCCTCTCCAGCCAGTCCTTGAATAGTTCTCTCACCTCCCACGGAAGCCGCAGCAGCGTGTATCCCGCCATGCGCGCGCCGGCCTCGCTCACCGCCTCGAGCACCGCTTCCATGTCTTTGTCGTTCAGGAACGGGATGATAGGCGCGACCAGCGTTCCGCACGGCACTCCGCGAGCGCTCAGGCGGCGTAGGGTCTCGACCCTCCGGTAAGGCGCCGCAGCTCGCGGTTCGAGGGTTCGCGCGATCTCGCCGTCTAGCGACCCGATGGAGACAAACACCTGCACCAGCCCTTCCCTCGCCATGGGTTCGAGCAAGTCGAGATCGCGCTCGACCAGAGAGCCTTTGGTGACGATGCCGACGGGATGCCGAAACTCCCACAACACCTCCAGAATGCCGCGGGTGATCCTACGTTCGCGCTCGATCGGCTGATACGGGTCGGTATTCGCTCCGAGCGAGATCAGCTCACACCGATATCCGGGACGTGACAGCTCCTTGCGCAACAGCTCGGCGGCGTTCTCCTTGGCGAACAGGCGCGTCTCGAATTCCAGGCCGGGGGAAAGCCCGAGGGTGGCATGGCTCGGCCTTGCGTAGCAGTAGATGCAACCGTGCTCGCAACCCTGGTAAGGATTGATCGATTGGCTGAACGGAAGGTCCGGGGAGTCGTTGCGCGCGATGATCGAGCGCGCCTGCTGGAGCGTGACCACGGTTTCGGGGCGGGACTGGACTTCCGTTTCGACGTCGCGGCTGCGCGCAACTTTTTCGAACCGACCTTGCGGGTTGTCCGCGGCCCCGCGTCCCTTGATGGTCACCGGCGGCCGGTCCATGTCAGGCAGCCTGGTTAAGATTGCCCGGGATCGGATGCAAGTCGGTCGCTTTCCCGGCCTTCGCAACCTGACCGGGGAGATCGTGGCCGACGATCGCAGCGAGGCGCCTCGATGTCACAAGCAGACGGTCGATATCTACACCGGTCGAATAGCCCATGCATTCGAGCATGTGCACCAGATCCTCGGTGCAAATGTTTCCCGTTGCCCCCGGCGCGAACGGGCAGCCGCCCAGCCCGCCAAGACAAGCCTCGTAGTGCTGAACGCCCGTTGCCAGTCCAGAAAGGACGTTGGCGAGCCCCATTCCGCGCGTATTGTGAAAGTGCAGTGCGAGCTCCAGCTCCGGCCAGCGGCCTCTCACTTCCGCACACAGGGCCAACACCTGCTTGGGATGCGCCATCCCGGTGGTGTCGGCGAGCGTGACGCTATCCACGCCCAATTCGACATAGCGCTTCACGAACCTCAGCACACGATCCGGTGCCTGCTCGCCTTCGAATGGACAACCAAACGCGGTGGACAGCGCCCCTGCTACCGCGGTGCCAGTCCCGTTCAGCGCCCGGATGATCTCTTCGAAACCCTCGAACGAGGCATCGGTCGAGCGACGCACGTTGGCGAGGTTATGGGTTTCGGATATCGACACGACGAGATTGACTTCGTCCGTGCGGGCGGCGATGGCGCGCTCCGCCCCCTTGAGGTTTGCGATCAGAGCAACGTACTTGACCGAAGGATTGCGTTTGATTCCCGCCATCACAGTCTCGGCATCGCGCAGATTCGGTACGGCCTTCGGCGAGACAAAAGAGGTCACCTCGATCTTGGCAAGGCCCGTCCCGGACAGCGCGTCGATCAATTCGATCTTTCTTTCGGTAGGAACGAACTGGGGCTCAATCTGGAAACCGTCCCGGGCAAGCACCTCGTGTATGTAGATTTGCTGCAAGTCGTTTTCTCCGCGCCCGTACGCCTAAATGACTTTACACTCTCTCAGACCTGCTATTTCGGCCGTGCTGTACCCGTGTGCTGCAAGCACTGAAGCGGTATGCTCGCCCAGCTCCGGGCCGACCCATTCGATGTCCCCTGGCGTCGCCGAGAGCTTGGGGACGATTCCGGGCACTTTGAGCGGAGTGCCGTCTTTCAGCCGCACGTCCCGGATCATATCGCGCGCCAGATACTGCGCGTCGCGGGCAATGTCGGCCATGCTGTAGATCTTGCCGTTCGGCACCTGGGCTTCGTTCAAGATCCTCACGACCTCACCGGCGTTGATTTTTGCAGTCCACTCGCCGATCGCCGCATCGAGTTCGTCGGCCCGCCCGGCGCGCCCGGCGTTGTCGGCAAGCGAAGGATCCCCCGCCAGGTCCGCACGCCCGATGACTTTCATCAGCCGCTTGAAAATGCTGTCGGCGTTGGCTCCGATCACGACGTGCTGACCGTCGCGGGTGAGATAGGTGTTCGAGGGAACGATACCGGTGAGGTTGCTCCCCGTGCGCTCGCGCGTTTCCCTGAAAAGATCGTACTCCGGCAAGGCCCCTTCCATCATGTTGAATACCGCTTCGTAAAGCGCCACATCGACCACCTGGCCCTTGCCGCCATTTGCGTCGCGATGATGCAGGGCCATCAGCGCGCCGATGACTCCGTGTAGAGATGCGAGCGCATCGCCGATAGACAGGTTGGGGCGCACCGGCGGCCGGTCCGGGAATCCCGTGACATAACGCAATCCGCCCATCGATTCGCCGATCGCGCCGAAACCGGCCTGGTCGCGGTATGGCCCGGTCTGGCCGAAACCGGAAAGCCGGAGCATGACAAGGCCGGGATTCTCCGCTGCGAGCCGATCGTAGCCCAGACCCCATTTCTCCAGGGTCCCGGGGCGAAAGTTTTCGATCACGACGTCGGCATCCCGCGCGATCCTGCGCACCACTTCCTGCCCCTCGCCCAATCGCAGATCGACGGTAACCGATTTCTTGTTCCGGTTCTGCACGTACCACCACAGGGAAGTGCCCTCGTGCAGCTTTCGCCATTTGCGCAGCGGATCGCCCTCGGGCGGCTCGACCTTGATCACTTCAGCGCCGAACTCCGAGAAAACTTTTCCGGCAAAAGGTCCGGCAATCAGCTGCCCCAGCTCGATGACCTTGAGGTCGTGCAGCGGCTTGTCCTTCATAGCGACGCCGCCTGCGACAGCCGTTCGATCATAGCGGTCTGCGTTCGGTAAAGGCCTGCGCAAGGGTTCCCGTATCGACGTACTCCAACTCGCCGCCGACTGGAACTCCCCGCGCAATCCGCGTGACGCGCAGATTGCGCCCCTTGAGCATTTCACTGATGTAGTGCGCCGTAGCCTCGCCTTCGTTCGTGAAGTTGGTCGCAACGATCACTTCCCTGATCTCCCCGTCGGCAAGACGCCGCTGCATTACGTCGAGTCCGATCTCCCGCGGCCCGATTCCGTCGAGCGGCGAAAGCCGCCCCATGAGCACGAAATACAGGCCCTGATACGCCAGGGTCTGCTCCATCATCAGCAGATCCCCGGGCGTTTCGACCACGCAAAGCTGCGAGGAGTCGCGTTTGGAAGAACCGCATAGCGCGCACAGCTCGCGCTCGGTGAAGCTGTTGCACTTGGTGCACCGTCGAATGCTCTGAAGCGCTCCGCCCAGCGATTCAGCCAGCCGCGCTGCTCCTGCCTTATCGTACTGCAGCAGGTGATAGGCGATGCGCTGCGCTGATTTGGGTCCAACGCCCGGGAGGCAGCGCAACGCCTCGATCAGTTCTTCGAGCGCAGTGGGCGGCTTCATTTCAGAAAAACCTCAGAACGGCAGCGTCATCCCCGGCGGCAGCCCCAGACCGCCCGTCAAGGCCGCCATTTTCTCCTGCACCGTCGCCTCGACTTTGCGCGCGGCGTCGTTGATCGCCGCCGCCACCAGGTCTTCGAGCATCTCCTTGTCATCGGCAAGCAACGACGGATCGATGTGCACTCTCTTGACATCGTGCCTGCACGTCATCGTCACCTTGACCATGCCACCGCCCGACTGGCCCTCTACCTCAATGGAGCCGAACTGCTCCTGGAGCTTGCGCATGTTTTCCTGCACCTGCTGGGCCTGTTTCATCAGTCCCGCGAGTTGTGCTCTCATCCGATGTCTCCGTTTACTGGGACTGGGCAGGCTTGATCGAGGACTCGACGATGGTGGCATCGAATTTCTCCACCAAGTCGCGTACGAACGCATCCTGGCTGATTGCGGCTGCCGCCCGATCGCGGGCGGTGTTGCCCGTCGTCTCGCTTATCGTCACGGTGAGCCGCACGGCTTTTCCGAAGTGGGCCTGCAAAGCCCCGCGAAGTTTGTCCTGGAAATTTTTTTCCGCCATTTGTTTCGCCGCCGGCGGCACACAAAGCTCGATCGTTTCGCCGTCGAAGCGCTTCAACTCGCTCGCCTGGGCGAGCTGTTTCGCAACGCCCCCAAGATTCAAGGAATTGGCGAGCTTGGGCCAGTCACCGTCAAACACTCCTCGCACGGCCGGGCTGCGATCGCTCCCCGGCTTTGCCGACTCCGGGTGCTTGCCTCCCGTCGGGGCGAAAGCGAGCATGCGCAGCAACGCCATCGTGAATCCGGCAAACTCGTCCGGCGCAAACGGAAGATCCTGACGGCCGTGAATCGCGATCTGATAAAAGAGCTGGACCTCCTCGGGACCCAGCGTCCGGGAGAGAGCCGAGAGCCGTTCGCGCAGACTTCCAGCCGCGTCAACGGCATCCGGCGCCGTTTGCATGAGGGCGACCTTGTGCAAAAGCGCCCCGAGGTCCTGGAGGGCGGCGTCAAACGCAAGGCTGCGCGATCGCATGTCTTCCGCGATGGCGAGCACCGCGGCCGCGTCGCCTCGCGCGAGCCCTTCGAGGATAGCGTAAAGAAAGCTGTCGTCGATCGCGCCTAACATCGCGCGCACGGCCTGCTCGGTCACGCTTCCCCCGCCGTAGGCGATCGCCTGATCGAGCAGCGACAGGGCGTCGCGCATGCTTCCGCGCGCGCAATCGGCGAGCAGCCCAAGCGCCCCTGGTTCGGCGGAGGTCTTCTCCTCCGCGAGGATCTTGGCAAGATGGGCCGCGATCGCAGGCGAGGGCATCTGCTTTAGGTTGAATTGCAAGCAGCGTGAGAGCACCGTCACCGGGATCTTTTGAGGATCGGTTGTCGCGAGGATAAATTTGATATGCTCGGGCGGCTCCTCCAGAGTCTTCAGCATCGCGTTGAACGCCGAGGTGGAAAGCATGTGCACTTCGTCGATCACATAAACCTTGAACCGCCCGCGGGTCGGCGCGTACACCGAGTTCTCCAGAAGCTGGCGCATCTCGTCCACTTTGGTGTTGGTTGCCGCATCGACTTCGATTAAGTCGATGAAGCGGCCCGCGTCGATTTCCGTACAGGCCGAGCACTTCCCGCACGGACGCGAGCTGACGCCGGTTTCGCAGTTCAGGGATTTGGCGAGGATGCGGGCGAGCGTGGTCTTGCCTACTCCACGCGTCCCGGAGAACAGGTAGGCGTGATGCAGGCGCTTCTCATCCAGTGCGTGGCGAAGCGCCTTGACGACATGTTCCTGTCCGACCAGCGACTCGAACGTGCGGGGACGCCACTTGCGGGCGAGGACCTGGTACGACATGGAAAAATTCTACCACTCCCCCTCACCCTTAGTCCCTCTCCCGCAAGCGGGAGAGGGAAACTTCGTGAGTTCCTCGTGCTTCGCCGAGGAACTGGATTACGTGGGGGTGGCGAGCCTTACCCCGGCACTTGCAGCGATTAGCTGTGGCTGCTTCCTTCCGGATCTGACCAGGTTCGCCAAACTGCAATGCGGGGAGGCCCGCCGTGTTCGATTGCGGCGAGTTACAGCAGTTCCGTGAACGGCTCAAAGCCGCTCACGGAACGCGCTTCTCAAGCACGATCGCGTCCTCGAGAACCTTGAACGGGCTCCCTCCCCAGAGGATGGACACGTAGAACGGCTCATGGAGCTTGACCTTGGCAAGCGCGCGCCACTGGTTCTGGTTTACCTTGATGATGTGCCCGGTCATGCCCATTTCACCGATCAGAGAAAAAGCCGCCTCGAGCACTTCTTTTTGGGGGGCGGTCCCATGTCACGGCCCCGACCTTCGCGATGGATTTCGGAGCTTCTCCGGGATGAACGTCGTAGGAACCGATACAGCCGTCCAGCGTCTTCAACGAACAGGCCAGGCGTTGGCCTCGCGGTTTCATCGGTCTCCCTCCGGTCTATCGCACCATGGAGCGCTGAAGGGCGACTCCAGCGTCCCGCATTCTATCGCCTCTGCGGCATTTCCGAGGCGTTCGGATCGCGCTATGATGGTAAGAGTGATCGCTCCGGCCGCGACGCCTCCGCAGCCTAGAAGTCCGCAGCCGATACCTTGAGGAGAACCCATGGTCGCAAGCTGTCGCCGAAATACAATGCGCACGCTATCCACGCTCCTCCTATGCGGGATCTTTGCGGCTTTGCCGCTCCCCCTCGCCGCGCAATCGGCCGATTCCTTTCCCGCCCGCCCGGTGAAGATCATCGTGCCCTACCAGCCAGGCGGGGCAACCGACATCATCGCCCGTATCGTCGCCGCCCGGCTGACCGAGTCATTTGCGCAAAGCGTGGTCGTCGAGAACCGGCCGGGCGCGTCCGGC
>JANNUE010000117.1:0-1985 GCA_031394895.1 Betaproteobacteria bacterium | reverse complement strand
TTCCTGTCGAAGTTCTGGAGATATGGCCCCGCCGCAACAGATGGCGGACCATATAGCAGTTGACGAGTCCGGTCGTTGAACTGCTCCGAAAATTGACCAAAGAATGTCCTCGTTGCACGGTCATAGCTTGCGGTGTAACCGGGAGAGTGCCCGGTGCGGCCGTCTTCCTGTGCCCTGACCAACGTCAGTCCGGCTGTCGGCGACGGTGTGGTGGGCCACCAGGCTTCCAACTCTTCAAACGTATACGCCATTGCTGCTCCCAAGTAAGTGACTACCTGCACCACACTGAACTAGAAGCTGCAATTCTACTCACGAAAAGTGATGAATTAGTCGGCCCTGCAAAATCCGCTTCCACCCACCGCAAGATCAGACGTGATGCGGAACCGCCTCGCGCGCCGAGGCCCGAACGAGTCATCTATGTGTTCAGGCCACAGCGTGTTGACGGCCACGAGCCGGCAGTGTGGCTGCTACGGCGCTCGCTGCCAGCAGCACCATTTGCAGCAGACACAAAAAAGCCGGCCCGATCCCCAGCCGGGAGATCGCGCGCAGCAGCCAACGCAGGTTGTAGCCCGCTGCACAGCTGATCGCATGCAACGCGTCGCCCAGTGCGCCCTTGAGCCAGCAGCGATCCAGGCGGTGATCAGATTTCAGGTGCCCGATGGCTGGCTCTACTGCCTGGCGCCTCTTCAACCAGCGCCGCTCCTGCTTGCTCAGTGTCTTGTAGCGGCCCCGATGGATGATCTGCACGCCTGGGTTGTCGGCATCGACCTCTTTGCCGCGGAACCCCAAGTCGGCCACGACCTGCTTGATAGTTACGCTCAAGTCCTGCGTTAGGTTTGTGGCCTGCTCCAGCACCGCGCTCAGAATGTGGCCGTCGAAGGGGTTGCCGGGGAAGGTGCGCGCTGCGAGCATCAGACCATGCTCGTGCGAGACAACCACAGCGTTCTTGACGCCGAACTCGTAGGGCTTGCGCGCCTTGCCTTTGCCGATGCACTCCACCTCTGGCGCGTGCAGCGCGTACAGCTTGTTCTTGTCATGGCGCTGCTGGGTGCGGATGCGCTCGGCGCGCTCAAGCCACATCATCAACTCCGTCAACGCCATCGGGTTGTCGGTGGTGAACCCGGGCACCGCGCGCTTGCGCTGCACCTCGCGCATGACCACACCCAGGATCGTGCGCTGGCGCTTGACTACGCGCTTGAGGCGATTGAACTGCTTGGCGTGGGCGTAGCCGCCAGCCTGCCTGCGCAAGGTCTTGCCCTCCTTCGCATAGGTCTGCTTGAGCACGATGCCGGCCCGCCTCGCGGCGCTCACGACCTTGTGGCGCGCGATCTCCAGCAGCCGGCTGTCCACGGGGTGCGCAATGGCCTTCTCTTGCACCGTCGTGTCGACAATGACGCGCTCCAACTCTTCGGGCTTGACCGCCTTGATGTCCACGGCCACGTTGATCGTGGCCTTGAGCATTTGCTCCAGTCCTGCCTCACCTACGACAACACGAAACCTGCCGATCTGTGTGGCGTCGCACGGCAGCCGGTGTTCGTAGTAATCCATGCCGCTGAAGAACTGCCACAACAAGTTCTCGCTCCAGCGCTGCACGACTTCTTCGTCACTGAGGTTGAAGCTGTGCTTGAGGTACAGCAGGCTGGCCATCAGCCGGATGGGCAGCCGCGGCCGCCCGGCGTTGCTGCGCCCCGCGCCGGCCACCGACAGGTTCGGGCCGAACAGATCAACGCCGGAGCTGGCCACACCGGCGCGATCCGTGCGCGCAAACATCGGCGCCAGCGCGGACTCGATCTGACCCCAGGGCAGCCGCGTAGCCAACACAGCCAGGGGATCGCCCAGGTTGATCATGGCGTCGATCCGGTTGCGGAAAAAATCTGATGTTCCCATCCCGAAATCCCCTAGAAATCACGCCCCATTGGATACGAATTCGAGAGATCTGAACATCGGCGTTCACCCCAGAAAGCCAGCATTCATGCGGGTTGTGG
>JANNUE010000101.1:0-20566 GCA_031394895.1 Betaproteobacteria bacterium | reverse complement strand
AAGGGCTTGATCTACATACGAAGGTCAAAAAGCCTTTAGGTCGGATACAAGTTTCCCTTCATCTCGTGCAGCGAGAGCTAATCACTGCACAATAATTCTAGATACAAGGTCGGATTAGCACAGCGTAATCCGACATCGGCGGTGTCGGGTTACGCCTGCTGGCTAACCCGACCTACGGGGTTTTGTCTGCACTTCCACGCCTTACCAGCCCAGCCCCAGATGCAGCGGCAGGTACACCGCCATGCCGATCACGATGGTGCCCAGCACGGCCTGGCCGGCGCCCTTGCGCAAGAAGAACCAGCCGGCGCCGGCGACCACGGCGAACAGCCGGGCGTCTTGCCAGGTGCCAATCAGATGCCCGTGCGTCATCACCACTTCGGGCACGACGACGGCAGCCAGGGCCGCAATCGGCGCGTACTGCAGGCCACGCTGCGCCCAGTGCGGCAGCGTCCACGGTTTGCTGGAGATAAAGAAGAAGCAGCGCGTCAGCACCGTCACAACCGTCAAGCCGATGATGATCGCAATGGTCCACGGGTTGAAGCTGGCGTTCATGCACGTGCCCCCACGCTCGGCACTGACCTGTCCTCGCTGCCCCCCGAGGGGGCGTTCGCTTGCTTGGGGCGGCCCGGCGCGGCGCTCATGGTTTCTCCGTCACCGCCAGCGCTGGTTTTTCCAGGGTCATGCACATGGCGACGGCAGCGGCAATGGCGACCAGAATATTGAGCTTGAACGGCAGCGCGAACGCGGCCACCGCCGCCGCCCCGGCGACCCCAGCCGAGACCCAGCGCAGGCGGCTCGATGCCAGCGAACACATGACACCGAGCAGCGCCAGAATGCCGGCAAAGCCCAAACCCCAACTGGTTGGCACAAAGTTCGCCAGCAGCACGCCGAGCGCGCTGCAGCCAACCCAGGAATACCAGTTGACAGCGCAGTTTCCCGCCAGATAAGCCTGCTGCGCGCGCAACTGCGCACTATCGCCACCGGGCTGCGCAAAGCGCCGGACAAAGAACACATAAGACAGGTCGGTTGTCAGGTAACCGCTGACCAGCCGCTGCCACAGCGGCAGATGCATGAAGTAAGGCCGCAGGTGGGCGCTGAACACGACAAAGCGCAGATTGACGCAAAAGCCGGTGGCCAGAATCACCCACATCGGCGCACCCGCCGCCAACAGCGGTATTGCCGCCAGTTGCACACTGCCGGCAAACACGATGGAGCCCATCAGCAGCGCCTCGACCAGGCTCAAGCCGGAATTCATCATCGCCACGCCGGTCATCAGGCCCCAGGCCGCAATGCCGGGCGCAGCCGCCAGCGAGTCGATGGCACCCTGGCGAAATTCAGCGTGGCGGTAATTGGCGCGCAGAAAGAACACTAAACGTCCGACTTTTCAAAAACCATGCCGGGACGCACTTCAAAGCCGCGCAAAAAGTCGGCCGCCGGCAAGCGTTTGCCGCCAGCACGCTGCAACTCGGTGATGGCAACGATGGAATTCACGGCTGTGACTGCGATGCCCGACTCGTCTGCGCTCACAATGGTTCCAGGCCGGGTCCCCGGCGGCGGCAGACCGGCTCCAGCGTGCGCCATCCATATTTTCAGCACCTCACCATGCAGCGTGCTGCTGGCAGCGGGGAATGGGTTGAAGGCACGCACCCGGCGTGCAATGCGCGAGGCCGGCTGATCCCAGTCAATCGCTGCCTCGTGTTTGTCAATTTTGGAAGCGTAGGTCACTCCGTCTGTCGGCTGCGGCACTGGCTTCAAGCCGCCGCTGGATGCCAGTTCCAGCGCCAGCAGCATCAACCGGCCACCGAGCGGCGCCAGCCGGTCATGCAAAGTACCGGTGGTGTCGCTGGCCAGAATGGGCACCTTGTGCGCCAGCAGCATGTCTCCGGTATCGAGTCCGGCGTCCATCTGCATGATGGTGACCGCAGTCTCGGAGTCGCCGGCTTCAATCGCGCGGTGAATCGGTGCCGCGCCACGCCAGCGCGGCAGCAGCGATGCATGAATATTGAAGCAGCCCAGGCGGGCACTGCTCAGTACCCACTGCGGCAGCAGCAAGCCGTAGGCGGCGACCACGATTGCGTCGGGCCGGGCCGCCTCGATCGCAGTGCGCGCGGCCAACGCATCGTCCGGGTATTTGCCGTCCAGCCGCAGGCTGCGCGGCTGCGCCAGCGTCATGCCATGGTCAAGGGCATATTGCTTGACGCTGGATGCATGCAGTTTGAGTCCCCGCCCGGCCGGGCGGTCGGGCTGCGTCAGCACCAGCGCAATGTCGTGACCGGCCGCGTGCAACTGCGCCAATGCGATGCGGGCAAACTCGGGCGTGCCGGCAAAGACCAGCTTCACCGCTGTTCCTCGCGCTGCAGCTTGAGCATCTTCTTTTTGATCCGGTTGCGCTTGAGCGGCGACAGGTACTCGACAAACACCTTGCCCATCAAATGATCCATCTCGTGCTGAATGCAAACCGAGAGCAAGTCGTCGGCTTCGATCAGGCGTGACTGGCCGGCGCCGTCGAGCGCGCGCACCGTGACGCTGTCAAAGCGCTCAACACCATCGTAAATGCCGGGCACTGACAAACAGCCCTCCTCGTTGAGGTGCGTCTCGCTGCTGGTGCCGACGATCTCGGGGTTGATCAGCACCAGCGGCTGGTCGCGCTCCTCAGACACGTCGATGACGATCAGGCGTTCATGCACGTTGACCTGCGTTGCCGCCAATCCGATGCCCTTGGCCTCATACATGGTCTGCAGCATGTCGGCAATCAGCGTGCGAATGCGCGCGTCCACCGCCGCCACCGGTTTGGCAACCGTGTTCAGGCGGGGATCGGGAAAACAGAGAATCGGAAGTAGGGCCATAACGCAATCAGTGGCGGGCAGAGAAGGCTCGCGGCACGCGAGTTGTCCTGTGTCCCGCAAGGTTTCAGGATGTCGCTATTTTCGCCACTTTCCGCCGCCTGGGCAGCGGTTACCGGCCAAAAACGTTGCCCAATCAGGGGCTTGAGCGCAAAATCGCCCTTGATTTAACAAGCTTTACGCCAATTCGCCAGAGTGGCGGTGTGCTTTGGCGAACCAATCACGGGACCTCTTTAGTGCAACTCAATATGAAAAATAACATGACGCTGAAATCGACCGTTGCAAGCCTTGGCGGCGCGGCCGTGCTGACCGGTCTCTTGCTGGTCACGGCCCCGGCCTTGGCACAGAAGTACCCGATCACGCCGGCGCAGAAAGCCACCGCCAACCAGGTCGCGCAAACCGGCGTGCCATTGAGCGAACTGGCCAGCAATGCACCCGACAGCTACACCATCGTGCGCGGCGACACGCTGTGGGCGATCGCGCGCATTTTCCTCAAAAGCCCGTGGCGCTGGCCCGAGTTGTGGGGCATGAACCTCGATCAGATCAGGAATCCGCATTTGATCTACCCCGGTCAACAGCTTTACCTGCACAGGAAGGATGGCCGGGCCACACTGAGCATGTCGCCGGCGCCCACTGACGCCACCGCCACCGTGCGCCTGTCACCGCGCATCCGCTATGAGAACCGTCCCGGCGATGCGTTGCTGACCCTGAAGAACCACCTGATCGAGCCGTTTCTGGTGGAAGCACTGATCGTCGATGAACTCGAACTCAACGCGGCGCCGCGGATTGTGGCAACGCAGGAAGGCCGGGTGCTGCTGACCCGCGGTGACCGCGCTTATGCGCGTGGCCAGGGCAGCTCGGTGCTGATCGACGATCCAGCCCGCCAGCAAAAGGCCTACCGCGTGTTTCGCAATGCCACCGCGCTGAAAGACCCGATCACCGGTGAAGTGCTCGGCTACGAGGCTCAGTACGTCGGCAGGGCGCTGCTGGCGCGCAGCGAGTCCAGCCAGGCATCGACCGACAAGGACGGCAAGGCGCGCACCGACATTGTTCCAGCCACCATCGACATTGTGGCGGCCAAGGAGGAAATCCGGGTCGGCGACCGGCTGCTGCCCGAGCCGGCGCAGCAGTTGACGAGTTATGTTCCGCGCGCGCCGGCCGGCGTGGTCGATGCGCGCATCGTTTCGGTCTATGGCAGCGCGGTTGTCAACGCGGCGCAGAATCAGGTCGTGGTGATCAACCGCGGCCGCCGTGACGGCGTCGAGAGCGGCCACGTGATGGCGATTCTTAAAAACGGGCCGCGCCTGATTGACAAGACCGACCCAGCCCGGCCCGAAATCAAGCTGCCCGATGAGCGCAACGGTCTGCTGATGGTGTTTCGCACGTTCGAGCGGCTCTCGTATGGGCTGATCATGGAGACCACCGACGGCGTCAAGGTTGGCGACCACCTGGTCAACCCGCAGTAGCAGCCACTGCGGCCGGCGATCAGGGATGGAGCGCGACGAACTTGGCAGTTGGCTGCGGCTGGCGCTAACCCCCGGTGTTGGCAACCAGAGCGCGCGCAACCTGTTGCAGACCTTCGGCTTGCCGGACGCGGTGTTTCGCCAGTCGGCCGACGCGCTGCGCCAGGTTGCCACGCAGGCTCAGGTCAGCGCCTTGCGCTGCGAGCCGGTCGAACTGGCAGCTTTGCTGGAACTGACCTGGAACTGGCTGCAACAGTCGGGCGCCGGCAGCGAGCGCCGTCAGATCGTGGCGCTGGGTGACGCGAACTATCCGCAGGCGCTGCTCGGCATCGACGATCCGCCCTTGATGCTGTACCTGCAGGGGGCCGCAGAACTGGGCGCGCAGGCGCTGCTGGCGGTGGTCGGCAGCCGCAACCCCACGCCGCAAGGCGCGGCCAACGCGCGCAACTTTTCCAGGACTCTGACGGAGGCCGGGCTGCCGATTGTGTCGGGTCTGGCGCTGGGCATCGACGGCGCGGCGCACGAGGGTGCACTCGACAGCGTGCGTGGCGCATCAAGTGGACTGGCCACGCTGGCCGTGGTTGGCACCGGGCTGGATCGGGTCTATCCGAAGAGCCATCATGGCCTGGCGCACCGCATCGCACAACACGGCTTGCTGATCAGCGAGTACCCGCTCGGCACACCACCGCTGATCGCCAATTTCCCCAAGCGCAACCGCCTCATTGCCGGACTGGCGCAGGGCACGCTGGTGGTGGAGGCGGCGCTGCGCTCGGGCTCGCTGATTACGGCGCGGCTCGCCGTGGAACAGGGCAAGGACGTGTTTGCCATTCCCGGCTCGATTCACTCGCCGCAGTCACGCGGCTGTCATGCGCTGATCAAGCAGGGCGCCAAACTGGTGGAGTCGGCGCAGGACGTGCTGGAAGAAATGAGAGTCGGCTTGCAGCCGCAGGCGCAGGGTGGCGCTGAACCGACGCGCTGCGCTGCGGGCAACCCGCCGGCGCTGCTGGCGAGCGAACAGCGCCTGCTCGATGCCCTCGGGTTTGACCCGGTCGCACTCGACGCGCTGCAAGCGCGCTCCAACATGGATACGGCGCCATTGCAGGCGCAACTGATGGAGCTCGAACTTGGCGGGCACGTGATGCGCCTGGCCGGTGGCCGGTTTCAGCGCACGCCGCCGGGTTAAGAATCGTCGGGTTGCGCCTGCTGGCTAACCCGACCTACAAGCCCATACATCCTGCTTCTCGTAGGTCGGATTAGCGCAGCGTAATCCGACATCGGTAGCGCTTGTATGGCGCCCTGCGCTTAAGCCAGCAGCCGCTCCGGGTTGGCCTGCAACTTGTCCAGCGCGTCACGCGTGGCACGCACCGTCAGCGCCTCTTCCTCCTGCGCCACCAGCAAGCCGGCCTGCAGGTAAGCGGCCAGCCGGCCGGCCTGAATCAGGTAGCTGCGGCCGTCGGTGGAAGCGAACAGGTTGAGATGCTGGCGCGCGCTGCGCCAGACAAACTGAACCTGGGCCACCCGCGCATTGTGGTCGAGCGTAAACCAGGCGCCAATCTGCAATTCGCGCGCCCATGCCAGCATCTGCGGCGTCGGGCTCGCACCGCCATCGGCCACCACGTCGATGTTGGAGGCGTCGAGCCCGAGCATCATCTCGATGCTCAGCGCATCGAGCGGCAGATCGGCGTCGTCATCGTCGGTAACAAAGTCTTCCAACTGCGCCAGCCGGTCGGTCATGGCTTCGATTTGCTGTTTTGAGATGGCCTGTGTTTTCGACAGGAAGGCGTCCGCCAGCGTGTCCCGCACCGCCGTGATGTGCCTCTCCTGCTCGTTGGGCGCCAGACCCAGCAGCGTCATGCCGGAGCGCAATTTCTGCAGCAGCCTGGGCAATTCCTGAATCACCCGCGAGCGATCGGCGCGATTGGGCTTGGCACTGGCGGCCCAGACCAGATCGGTCGCCGACTTCTTCAGTTCCAGCGTCTCGTCGTGTTGCGGCCCATTGCGCACCGCCGCCATCGCCAGCACCTCCGCCCAGACCTTGAACAGGAATTCGCGGATCTCGTCGCGCACCGGCATGTCCCTGAGCATGTTGCGCATCTCGATCGTGTAGCGGATCGTCAGTGTTTCCTTCAGTTCAACCTGCTGCGCGACGCTGACCACTTTTTGGGTCGATTCACGCTCGGCCAGAAACTGCACCAGAAACCTGTTGAATTCGTCGTACACCAGTTGGTACACCTTTTGCCCGGTCTCTGGATACTGTTCGATCACCTGCACCACGCGCCTGATTTCGGCTTCCAGGGCGCTGCCGTTGATGCTGCCGCCGGCAAACCCCATGACGCACGACCCCATGCGGTCAATCAGCAGGCGCGCCGGGTGATTCACGGTGCCAAAAAAATCCGGCGACGCCAGCGCCTCGCGCAACACCGGCATTTGCAGTCGGGCGAACCAGACCCGAATGCCGGCCGGTATCCGGCTCTCCTGCAAAATGGCCTGAAACATCAGGGCCACAATCTCGATCGTCGCCTTCTCGTTTTTCGTTTGCGCCTTGCTCTTGAGATCGACGCTGATGCGGCGCAGGTTGTCCGACACCCATGCCACGGTGGCCGGGCTGTCATCATGCTGCGCGCCGGCGCTTCCGGCATTAAATCTGACCGGCGCCGGAATCGCGGCAATGGCGGCCGCCAGCGCGGGTGATGGAAGTTGCTGCACCGTGCTCTCATATGGTGGTGCCGCACCCGCGCCCAGCAACAAGCGCTTGAGCTGACCCATTACCCCCACCGCGCGCTGTTGAGCGTGCGCCAGTGAACGCTGCGCCGGCCGGGCATCATCCGCTGCGCCAGCTTGCTGTCGCGCGCCAACGCCAGCCGGCGTCTTCAAGCCGGCGGTTGAACTCTCACTGCCGTGCCCGGGCGCGGCACGGGCCGGTGCCGGTTCTGCACCCTGCGCCGGCGCGCCAGAGCGGCTGGCGGTGGCCGGCGAGCGCTTGACGCGGTCTTTGAAATCGATGGTCGGCAGCACGCCCTGCTGGATCAAAAACGCGTTGCCGCTGGCGTAGGCCTGTTGCAGCCGGGCGGTCAGCAGTGTGCACGCCAGATCATTCACCAACGCCCAGGCCTCGCGCGCCAGCCCGGCGCTGGTCCAGCGCTGCACCATGATCAGCAACAGCACTTCGGGTCGCAGAATGTCCTGCAGCGACAGGTTGTCGGAGCCCTCCAGGTGCTTCACGCGCAGTTGCAGGTCGTCGGCCTCGGTGCCGAGCTTCTCGCTCACCTGCATGCCCAGCCGCGAGGCGATGATCTGGTCGTCCATCGCGTCGGTGCCGACCAGCTCAAAAAAGCCGGTCGGAACGTCGCTTGCCTTGGCTACGGTCGGGTGCAACGCAGCCTGCCAGGCTTTGAGCGTGCCGTCGACCCAGGCTGACTGGTGCAACTGATAGGCGCTCCAGGCATCGCGCCGGGTTTGCACGTCGTGTTCCGACGCACCGTCGCCTTGCAGTTCGCTCAGTCGCTGTGCCAGCGCGGCGCCAAGTTCCGCCAGCGCCGGCGCAATCTCACTCAGGAAACGCTGGCGCGTCTGCCGCGCCAGTTGGGTTGGCTGGACAACAAAGGGTTGGCTGGCCATGGCTAAGAACAGGCGCTAGACCGTGGCACCCGCGTTCGGATCGTTCGGGTCTTCTTCCTTCTTGCCGCCGCTCTTGATCAGGTCTTCGCGCTTGATGCCAAGCCACATCGCGATCGCGGCCGCAACAAACACCGAGGAATAAATTCCGAACAAAATGCCAATCGTCAGCGCCAGCGCAAAGTAATGCAGCGTGGCACCGCCGAACAACAGCATCGACAGCACCATCAATTGCGTGGAGCCGTGCGTAATGATGGTGCGACTGATCGTCGAGGTAATCGCGCTGTCGATGATTTCCATTGTGTTCATCTTGCGGTAGCGCCGGAAGTTCTCGCGGATACGGTCGAAGATAACGACCGACTCGTTGACCGAGTAACCCAGCACGGCCAGCACGGCGGCCAGCACCGGCAGCGAGAATTCCCATTGGAAGAACGCAAAAAATCCCAGGATGATGATGACGTCGTGCAAATTGGCGATGATCGCCGCCACCGCGAATTTCCATTCGAAGCGCATGGCAAGGTAAATCATGATACCCGCGATGACGAAGCCCAGTGCCTTGAGGCCGTCAATCGCCAGTTCGTCGCCCACCTGGGGTCCCACAAACTCGGTGCGTCGCATGGTAGCCGTGGGGTCGGCCACTTTCAGGGCGGCCATCACACGATCGCCTTGCTGGGCAGAGCTTTGCCCTTTCTGCACCGGCAGGCGGATCAGCACGTCACGTGCCGAACCGAAATTTTGCACCTGCACGTCGGCCAGGCCGAGTTTTGCAACTGCGCCTCGCACCGCCTCCAGATCGGCCGACTGCGTGTAACTGACCTCCATCAGCGTGCCGCCGGTGAACTCCACTGACAGATGCAGGCCGCGGCTGAACAGGAAAAACACCGCCGCCACAAAGGTCAGGGCCGACACGAGATTGAGGATGAGCGCATGCCGCATGAACGGTATATCGCGTTTGATTCTAAAAAATTCCATGACTAGTTTCCTTCAGGACGCCAGATCGTGCCGATCGAGACAGTCTTGAGCCTGCTCTGACGGCCGTACCATAGATTGACCAGGCCGCGCGAGAAGAACACGCTGGAGAACATGCTGGTCAGGATGCCCAGAACGTGCACCACCGCAAAGCCGCGCACCGGGCCGGAGCCGAACGCCAACAGCGCCAGCCCGGCAATCAGCGTGGTCACGTTGGAGTCCAGAATGGTGGCCCAGGCGCGGTCATAGCCGGTGTGGATGGCGGTCTGCGCCGACGCGCCGCTGCGCAATTCCTCGCGTACCCGCTCGTTGATCAGCACGTTGGAGTCAATCGCCATGCCCAGCACCAGCGCCATGGCAGCCATGCCGGGCAAGGTTAGCGTCGCCTGCAGCATCGACAGGAGCGCCACCAGCAGCAACAGGTTGACGGCCAGCGCGATACTGGAGAACAGGCCAAATAGTATGTAATAAAAACACATGAAGATCGCCACCGCAGCAAAGCCGTAGGCCACACTGTTGAAGCCCTTGGCAATGTTTTCGGCCCCCAGGCTCGGGCCGATCGTTCTTTCCTCAATGATTTCCATCGGCGCCGCCAGCGAGCCAGCTCGCAACAGCAGCGCCGTGTCATGGGCTTCCATCGTCGTCATGCGGCCCGAAATCTGGACCCGCCCGCCACCGATTTCGGAGCGAATTACCGGCGCGGTGACGACTTCGCCCTTGCCCTTTTCAAACAGCAAAATGGCCATGCGCTTGCCAATGCTCTCGCGCGTCACGTCGCGGAATACGCGCGAGCCCTTGGCGTCGAGCGTCAGGTTGACCACCGCCTCCTGCGTCTGGCTGTCAAAGCCGGGCTGCGCGTCGGTCAGGTTCTCGCCGGTCAGAATTACCTGTTTCTTGACGATCACGTTCTGGCCATTGCGCTCCGGATAGCGTTCGGAGCCAAATGGCACGGTGCCGGCGCCGCTCTCGGCGGCGCGCGCTTCGCCGCTTTCATCGACCATGCGCACTTCCAGCGTGGCGGTACGACCCAAAATATCTTTCGCCTTGGCCGTGTCCTGCACCCCCGGTAGCTGCACCACGATGCGGTCCAGTCCCTGCTGCTGGATCACCGGCTCGGCGACACCGAGCTCGTTGATGCGGTTGTGCAGGGTGGTGATGTTCTGCTTGAGCGACTGGTCCTGCACGCGCCGGGCCGCCTCCGGCTTGATCGACGCGGTGAGACGGAATTCAGCGCCGTCCGGTGCCTCGACCATCTGCAAGTCGGTGAACTGGTCCTGGATCAGTGCCTTGGCTTGGGCCAGCGTAGCCTCGTCACGAAAGCGCACTTCAATCGTCTGGCCGTTGCGGTTGATGCCGCTGTGGCGGATATTCTTCTCGCGCAGGCTGGTGCGGATATCGCCGGACAGCGACTCAGCCTTTTTGCTCAGCGCCGCCTGCATGTCCACTTGCAGCATGAAGTGCACGCCGCCGCGCAGATCGAGCCCCAGATACATCGGAAAGGCATGCAGGGACGTGAGCCAGCTCGGCGAGCGCGACAGCAGGTTCAGCGCCACCACATAGCCGGCGTTGGCCGGGTCGGGAATCAGCGCGCGCTGAATCGCGTCCTTTGCCTTGAGCTGGGTCTCGGTGTTGCCAAAGCGCGCCTTGACCGAGTTCTGATCCAGCGTCACCAGGTCGGCTTGCAGGCCGGCCGACTTGAGCGCCTCTTCGACGCGCGCCTTGGTGCCGGCATCGACCTTGAACGTCACCTTGGCGGTCGATACCTGGACCGCCGGCGCCTCACCAAAAAAATTCGGCAGGGTGTACAAGAACCCCACCGCCAGTGCGATCACGATGATCGCGTACTTCCATATCGGGTAACGATTCATGAGCGCGCTAATGCCAGTCTATAAAACGGTGAATTACTTGATGCTGCCCTTGGGCAAGACCTGCACTACGGCACTGCGCTGCAACTGGATCTCGACACCGGCGGCAACTTCCAGCGTCAGGTAGCTGTCGCCGATCTTGCTGACCTTGCCCAGCACGCCACCGGCGGTGGCAACTTCGTCGCCCTTGGCGAGCGCGTCGATCATGGATTTATGCTCTTTTTGCTTTTTCATCTGGGGCCGGATCATCACAAAATAGAGCACCACAAACATCAGCACCAGCGGCAGCATGCTCATCAATGAAGACTGCATATCGCCGCCAGCAGCGGCGGCAGGAGCGGTTTGAGCAAAAGCAGAGGAAATAAACACGGGGAACTCCAAAAAATATTGAATCAGACAAACGCGATGGCATGCCAGTTTGGCCATCCATCCGTCAAAACAGAACAACCGTTTATTGTATGCGGCTCGCTGCTGCGGCCAGATTGCGAAACTGCGTCAGTTGGCTGTCCCGGCTTTGACGCGCGGCAAGCAGGTTGCGCATCTTGACGTGGCCAAAGCCCTTGATCTGCTCGGGGACGGCGGCAATCGCCAGCGCCAGCGCGTACAGTTCTTTGGCCCGGTCGCCGTTCCCGGCAGCGGCGAGCGTCGCGAGCACCTCGTCGATGCCGGCGCGGTACTCACCGATCAGCGCGCGCTCCTGGCGCCGCTCTTCTGTCTTGCCAAAGATGTCGAGCGCCGTGCCGCGCAGACCCTTGAGCCGGCGCAGCAGCTTGAACGCCGACAGCGTGGCCGGGCCAAACTGCTGCTTTTGCAACTCGCCTTTTTCATTGCGTTTGGCCCAAAGCGGGGGCGCCAGGTGGTAGTTCACCTTGTAGTCGCCTTCAAACAGCGCGCCAATGCGTGCCGCAAACGCACCGTCCGAATGCAGCCGCGCCACTTCGTACTCGTCCTTGTAGGCCATCAGCTTGAACAGGTAACGTGCCACCGCCTCGGTCAATGCGAGCCGGTTGTCGCCGATTGCCTGCTCCGCACTCCTGACCTTTTGCACATAGGCCTGGTAAGCGGCCGCATAAGCCGCGTTCTGGTAGCCGGTCAAAAACTCCACCCGCCGGGCAATCATCTCGTCGAGCGAGCTGCGTTTGGCAAAGGTCACCACCTGGGCCGCCAGCAGGCGCTGCGCGAACGCCGCGCCGTCGTGCGCCGCGCGGCGGCCCCACTCGAAGGCGGCCTTGTTTTGCGCCACCGCCACTTCGTTGAGCTCGATGGCGCGCAGCAGCGAAGCCTGGGTCAGCGGAATCCAGCCTTTTTGCCAGGCGTAGCCGAGCATCATTGGGTTGGTGTAGATGCTGTCACCCATCAGTTGCGTGGCGGCGCCGTCGGCATTGAAAGCGCCCACCGCCTCCAGTCCGACGCTTTTGGCAATGTCACTGACGCAGGCATCGGACGGATTTTGCCAATTGGCGTTGGTCACAAAGGCGGCCGTTGGCACCGCGTGAGAGTTCAGCGCCACATGGGTGCGGCCCTCGCGCATGCGCAGCAAGGTCTCCTTGGCAGCGGCCACGATGGGGTCGCAGCCAATGATCAGGTCGGCCGCCGCCATGCTGACGCGGCTGGTGCAGATGCGCTCCTGCTTTGCTGCAATCAGCACATGGCTCCAGGTTGCACCGCCTTTTTGCGCCAGTCCGCCGGCGTCCTGCGTGACGATGCCCTTGCCCTCCAGATGCGCGGCGACGCCAAGCAACTGCCCGATGGTGATGACGCCGGTGCCGCCGACACCAGCCACCACAATGCCCCAGACGCCGCTCTCAGGCGGCGACATGACGGGCAGCAGCGGATGCGGCAATGCGCCCAACTCAAACGGCGAGACCATGGTGCCCTTGGTCTTTTTGCGCAGTTGCCCGCCTTCGACGGTGACAAAACTCGGACAGAAACCCTTGACGCAGGAGTAGTCCTTGTTGCAGGTGCTCTGGTTAATCTGGCGCTTGCGGCCAAATTCGGTCTCCAGCGGCTCCACGCTCAGGCAGTTGCTCTGCACGCCGCAGTCGCCGCAGCCCTCGCACACCAGCTCGTTAATGAGCACGCGCTTGGCCGGATCCACCAGCGTGCCGCGCTTTCTGCGCCGGCGCTTCTCGGTGGCACAGGTCTGGTCGTAGATGATGACGGTCGTGCCCTTGATCTCGCGAAACTCGCGCTGGATCTGATCGAGCAAGTCGCGGTGCTGTACCGCAACGCCTTCGACCAATTTGACATCCCGGTATTTTTCCGGCTCGTCGGTCACGACCACAATCTTGAGCGCACCTTCAGCGCGCATGCTTTGGGCAATCTGCGCCACCGAGTGGCCTTCCGCACGTTCGCCAACCTGCTGACCGCCGGTCATGGCGACTGCGTCGTTGTACAAGATCTTGTAGGTGATATTGACGCCGGCCGCAATGCTCTGGCGAATCGCCAGCAGCCCGCTGTGAAAGTAGGTGCCGTCGCCGACATTGGCAAAGACGTGCGTCTCGTTGCAAAACGGCTGCTGGCCAACCCACGGCACGCCCTCGCCGCCCATTTGCGTGAAGCCGACCGTGGAGCGCCCCATCCAGACACTCATGAAATGGCAGCCGATGCCGGCCATCGCGCGCGAGCCTTCGGGCACTTTGGTCGAGGTGTTGTGCGGGCAGCCGGAGCAAAACCAGGGTTGGCGATCAATCCCCTTGGCTGAACTAAGCTCAATGACTTGCATCGCGCTTTCCTTGGCATCGAGCAGCGCAAGTTGGGCATCAATGCGCGCTGCGATGTCGGCGCTGACACCGAGTTTTTTCAGACGCTGCGCAATGGCGCGTGCAATGAGCGCCGGCGACAGATCGGCATTGGCGCGCAGCAAGGTATTGGCGGTCGGGTTCGCCATCGACCACTCGCCGCCGCTGCGGCCACCAAACTGGTCCTGCGCATCGGTGCCGGCGCCCTCATTGAACTTGCCCAGCACCTGCGGGCGCACATCGGCGCGCCAGTTGTAGAGCTGTTCTTTGAGTTGGTACTCGATGACCTGGCGCTTTTCCTCAATCACCAGAATTTCCTGCAAGCCGGTGGCGAAATCACGCGTCAACTGGGCTTCGAGCGGCCAGACGACGCCGACCTTGTGCAGCCGGATGCCGACCTGGCGGCAGGTCGCGTCATCAAGGCCCAGGTCCATCAGCGCCTGGCGCGTATCGCTGTACGCCTTGCCGCTAGCGATCAGCCCGAAGCGGTCGTTCGGGCCTTCAATCGCGTTGTAATTGAGTCGATTCGCGCGCACATAGGCCAGCGCGGCGTACCACTTGTAATGAAACAGACGCGCTTCCTGCTCCAGTGGCGAATCGGGCCAGCGAATGTGCAGGCCGCCGGGCGGCATCTCGAAGTCGGTCGGAATTTTGATTTGTACCCGGTCCGGGTCGATCAGCGCGGTGGCGCTGGATTCGACGATTTCCTGAATCGTCTTCATGCCGGCCCATACGCCGGAAAAGCGGCTCAGCGCAAACGCGTGAACGCCCAGATCAAGAATCTCCTGCACGGTGGACGGAAAGAACACCGGCGTGCCGCAGGCCTTGAAGATATGGTCGCTCTGGTGCGCGGCGGTCGAACTCTTCGACATGTGGTCGTCACCGGCCACCGCAATCACGCCGCCCCACGGCGTGGTGCCGGCCATATTGGCGTGCTTGAACACATCGCCACTGCGATCCACGCCCGGACCCTTGCCGTACCAGATGCCGAACACGCCATCGAATTTGTTGCTGCCGGACGGCGCAAAACCGAGTTGCTGGGTGCCCCACAGCGCGGTGGCGGCCAGCTCTTCGTTGACGCCGGGCTGAAACACGATGTTTTGCGCCTTCAGGTATTTCTCCGCTTTCCACAGCGCCTGGTCATAGCCGCCGAGCGGCGAGCCGCGGTAGCCGCTGATGAAGCCGGCCGTGTTCTTGCCCTGGCGTTGATCGCGCACGCGCTGCAGCATCGGCAACCGGACCAGCGCCTGCACGCCGCTCATGAAGGCCGGCCCGTGGTCAAGTGAGTACTTGTCGTCCAGCGTCACTTTTTCCAATGCCAGACGTACGTGTTCGGGTAGCGGTGCGTTCATATTTCAGACCTTGTGGTTTGGCATAGCGCAGAAACAAAGAGGTGAATCCTGGTAGGTCGGGTTAGCGCAGCGTAACCCGACATCGGGCGGCCGATGTGCCTGGGCAAAAGTCGGGTTACGCCCTGCGGGCTAACCCGACCTACGCTGTTCGTACTCTTCATACCATTGTTGCACGCATGCCCGCTACTTTGGCCAAAGCACCCACAGGCGCAATGGCTGCTTGAGGCGACCCGCCAGCTCGGCGGCAGCGGCGCCCCAACCGGCAAAATAGTCAGCCCTTACTGCGCCGACGATGGCACTGCCGGTGTCCTGCGCCAGCACCAGTTTGCGCAGATTCACTGCGGGGCCACTGGAGACCAGCCAGACCGGTGTGCCATACGGAATGCTGGCCGGATCGACCGCAATTGAGCGCCCGGGCGTAAGCGCAACACCTTGCGCGCCCTTCGGTCCCCACGCGGTGTCCGACTCGCTCAGAGGCTGCTCGCGAAAAAACACGGTGCGCGGATTGCTCCACAACATCTCGTTGACGCGCGCCGGGTTGCGCTGCACCCAGTCCCGGATGCCGGGCCAGGATGCGTCGCGCACGGCGCCCTGGTCGAGCAGCCAGCGCCCGACGCTCTTGTACGGCTGCTCGTTCGAGCCGGCATAGGCGAGCCGGACCAGCCGCTGGCTGCCATCGGGCTCCGTGATGCGCACGCGCCCGGAGCCCTGAATCTGCAATATCAGCGCGTCCACCGGATCGGCCAGATAGGCGATTTCGCGCCCCTTGAGCGCCGCCAGCGCTTGTGGCAAGGTCTCCATCTCCTGGCGCGTGTACCACGGCTTGCGCTGCGCCACAGCGGGCGGCGGTTGGTACAAAGGCACGGTGAACTGCGCGCTGGGCGTGCGCGAAGCATCGAGCATGGGCTCGAAATAAGCGGTCAACAAACCGTCGGCGCCGCCGCCCGACGCCTCCACTTGGTACGGCTGCAAGCGCGCCATCAGCCAGCTGTGCCGCTCTGCGTCGTCACCCAGGCTCAGGCGGCGCACCTCGGAGCACAGCGGCGCAAACACCGTCCCCGGGCGCTCGCAACTCTTGATCCAGGCGTTCCAGGCTTCGTGCAACGCATCGTCGCCAAAACCCGGCAAGTCGGCCCAGCGCACCGCCATCCAGCGGCTTTTCGGCTGCACAATCGGCGCTGGCAAAACGGCGTTGTCGCTCGCCGTTGCGGCGCTGGCGCTCAGCCGGACCGGCGGCACCGGCGGCACCGGCGCCACCGCAGCATCGCTGGCGAGCGGCTGAAGCGGGGCGCTGGCGCAGGCCCCGAGCATGCCTACAATCAGGCCACTCACCACGCCACACAGGAGGCGATTCATGCGTTGGCTGTTGCTCGAAGCACTCGGGGCGTTGCTGCTATTGCTGCTGATTGTCTGGTGGACCATGTTCAGTGGACGCAAGCGTGGCGAGTTGCCCCCTGGCCCGGCATTGCCGGACCCGCCCAGCAGCGACTCGTCAGCGACTGCCATCGCGCAGCAAGTTGGCCAGCGCGACCGCTGACTTGACTTCCATTTTTTCGAACACCCGGCCGCGGTGCACTTCGACCGTGCGCACGCTGATGTCGAGCCGGTCGGCAATCAGTTTGTTGGGCACGCCGGCCAGCACCAGTTGCATCACTTCACGCTCACGCTCGGTCAGCTCCGCCAGTCGGGCCTGCACCGACGCCGTCTGTTGGTGCTGCTGCAAATACAGCCGGGACTGCGCCAGCGCCTGCTCGACGCGATCGACCAGTGCGTTGTCGGAGAACGGTTTTTCACAGAAGTCAAAGGCGCCGCGCTTGACCGCATCGACGGCGGTCGGCACGTCGGCGTGGCCGGTCAGAAAAATCACCGGCATGGCGATCTGCAACTGGCGCTCGATCAGCCAGTCAAACAGGGCCAGGCCGCTCAAGCCCGGCATGCGCACGTCGAGCAGCAGGCAGCTCGCGCGCGCCGGTGCAGCGGCCTCGAGCAGCTTGCGCTGAAAGGCCTCGGCGCTGTCGAACACTTCGCTGGACAGGCCGCGCGTGCGCAGCAGCCAGGCAAACGCGTCGCGCACGCTGGCATCATCATCAACAATAAAAACCAGGGCATCGTTCACGGCTTGCATCGCGCGATGTTATGCCAGCGCCGCGGCCGGCAAGGTAAACGTGAAAACCGTCCCTTGCGGCTGGTTGGAATCAAACACCAGCGCGCCGCCGTGTTGCTCGACCACGGTGCGGCAAAGACTCAGGCCCAAGCCCATGCCCTCGGCCTTGGTCGTGAAGAACGGATTGAACAACTCGCGCTGCACCTCGGGTGCGATGCCAATGCCGGCATCGGCGACCGAGAATTCAAGCCACTGCTTGCGCTCGCCACCGTGGATGCGGCGCACCCTCAACAGCAGGCAGCGATCCACAATGTCTGGCCAGTCCATCGCCTGCATGCCGTTGCGCGCCAGGTTGAGCAACACCTGCTCGACCATGGTGCGGTCGCACAGCACTGGCGACAAGCCGGACTCGACCTCGACCTGCACGCGCACCGACAGCTTGCGTGCCTGCAACTGGACCAGCGGCAAAATGGCATCGAGCAAATCCTGCGGTGCCACCGCCTCGCGCACCTGATCGCGCCGACGCACAAAGTCATGCACACTGCGGATCACCTTGCCGGCGCGCTCGGCCTGTTCGGCAATGCGCTGCAGCGCCATCGTCAGATCGGGACCCAGATCACGCGCCGGCGCAGGCCCCTGGCGCAGCAGGTTGATCGAGCCCGCGGCATAACCGGAAATCGCCGCCAGCGGCTGGTTCAGCTCGTGGCTCAAGAGCGACGCCATCTCGCCAACGGTGGCGAGCCGGGCCGAGGCCTGCAGCCGCTCCTGGCTGGTGCGCGACAACTCCTCCACCCGTCGCTGCTCGCTGATGTCGAGAAAGGCGCCCATCCAGCCACTTTGCACGCCCTGGGCATCGATCAACGGCGCTTCGATGATGAGCACCGGAAAGCGCGAGCCGTCCTTGCGCATGAAGACCGACTCATAGCCTTCGCGCGGCGGCAGCTTGCCGGCCAGCCGGATCGAGCGCTGCTGCTGGTATTGATCAAGCAGCTCGGGCGGCCAGTATGGCGCCGGCGTGGCGCGGCCCAGCAACTCATGCGCCGCATAGCCGACCATCTGGCAAAACGCCGGATTGACATAGGTGATGCGACCCTGCAGGTCGCGTGCGCGCATGCCGGTCACCAGCGAGTCTTCCATCGCCTTGCGAAATGCCAGCGCATCGGCCAGATCATGTTCCGCCTTGACGCGCCGGCGCGTGTCTTTGCCGAGCAAGGCCAGCACAAAAATCAGCGCCAGCGACATCGCCGCCACCAGTGCCGTCAGCACATTCGGAAACAGATCCGGGGCGCCGCGCCAACTGTCCATGCGCAGCACCAGCGTGGTCCCCGGCAAGTCCATCAACTGCTGCGCGGTGAAGACCCGGTTGCCGCGCCGCCCGTAGCCGCGCAGCGCCAGGCGCGTTCCATCGCCTTCGGTGAACGCTATTTCGTAATTGCGCATGGTCTGGCGAGCGACCATGGTGTCGAGCACTTCCTGCAAGGCGTAGGTGGCCACCAGATAGCCTTCGGTCTTGCCGGCGCTTTGCAGCGGCAGGCACAACTCCATCACTTCGACACCCAGGCCGTTGCTCAGCGGAACAAAGTAGCTGCTGTCATAGGCGGCCCCGCTAAAGCGACGCGCCGTGGTGCAGGCCGACTGCACGCCGGTCGGCACGCCAGCGCGCCCGAGGCGGTCAAACACCGGCGTGCGAAACGGCGAGTCCACCGCCGAGCGCAGCTGCAGCTGTGGGTCGCGCCACTCGACGCGCACCAGTTCACGGTGTTCGCGCAGCAGTGTGGCGGCGTCCAGCGCCCAGGCATTGGGTGTCGGGTCGTTGTACTGCAAGGCCTGCAAACCCTGCACGTTGCGCGTCAGTGCGGCCCGGATGTCGGCCGCTGCTTCAGCCGTATCGCGATCGAGCCGGCTTTGCAACTGACCAGCCTCGTACACCGCCGCCAGCCAGACCAGCGTTGCCAGCAAGGCCACCACCAGCAGCACCAGCACACTCCACAGTGCGCGTCGGCGCAGGCTCGAGGAAGAGCGCTCGCGCGCCTGCGCCGTCTTCAACGCGCCACGTCCCCGGTGCCGTCGGGTTGGGCGGCGGCGCCGCGCTTGCGCTCGATTTTGCTGATTTTCGGATCGGCCCAACTGCCGTCAATATGAAACTCCTGCGTCGCCGCCTCGATCAGCGGTCGGCGCAAAAAAAGCTGGGCCAGAAACGTTCCGACGCCGAGCGCAGGGTTGATCACGGTGGCGATCAGCGACGCGGTGCCGGCGTCGATTTCGGGCACGACGACAACCTTGAGGTCCTGCGTCTCCCGGGCAATGTCGGCGCGCCCGTCCATCAGCACGGCAGCGTTGATGCCTTTCATTTGCAGGTTGCTGGTGCGCGCGATGCCCTGCTCGATGGCGACGTCGCCACGCAGGAAATCAAACGCAAAACCTTCGCTGAAGACGTCGCGAAAGTCCAGTGTCAGGCGCCGCGGCAGCGCCTGCAGGCTGAGCACGCCGAGCAGCTTGGCAATGCCGGGGTCGGTCTTCAAGAACTGGCCGCCCTCGACGTTGACGGTGAAGGCGCCGGTCATCGACGGGTAGTCCGGCGTCAGGGGTGAGCCGAGCCACGCGACCTGCCCTTCCATCTTGCCGCGCGAGCGCCGCACCACATCCTTCATGCCAAAGCGCGCCAGCAGTTCACCGCCATCGGCGATGTCAAGCTTGAAGTTGAGCACCGTGCGCCGGCGCGCGCCCTCGCCGGCCGCGTTGACGCCAGCCCAGTTACCGGACGCCGTCAGCACTGCCTCCGGCGTCGTGATGTTGAACTTGTTGAGGCGCCACTCGCGGCCCGCGCCGGCGGCGCCACGGTTGACCGCTTCGAGCTGAACGCGCCCGAGGTGCTTGCCGCGCAGTTCGAAATCGTCCACCACAATATCGAGCGCGGGGATGCCGGCCGGTTGCTCGCTGAGCAGCGCCTCGACGTCGCTGGCGGTGCCAGGGGCGACCGTCAACCGGGCGAGCCGGGCATAGACACGCCCGGCGCCGCTGTCGGACGACTGGCGATACTCCATGTAGCCGTTGAACTCGGTCGCATCGAGGTTGGCGCGCCACAGCAAGCCATCACGCGAACCGCCAACCACCACGTTATGCAGTTTGCGCCCACCAAAGGTCAGCTCGCGCGCGCGCACCGCCATGCTGGTTGGCAAATAGGTCAGCGCCGCGTTGTTCGCCGCGTCGCCGGTCAGTGAAGTTCCGGTGGTGTGCGACAGCAGCGTGCTCCAGGCGTCAATATCGAGCGCCGCCAGATTGACGTTGGCCACCACGCCCTCGTCCGGCAGCGGCGCCGACTCGGCCGCCGTCAGGCCAACGGCTATGCTGCCGCGCAGCACCCGCGGCTCGGCCGCCGACAACTCGCGCACATAGACCATCGAAGCCAGCCGGCCGACGTCGAGCGTCATCTGGTCGTGCAGGTGCGGCGCGGGCGTGCCGGCGCTGAGCATGGATTCGCGCACCAGCGCGGTCTCGAAGCGGATCGGCAGCGCCGCTTCGGCGCTCTTGCCAAAGGGCGCGGGCAGCGTCAGCGCAAGACCCTGCAAACTGCTGGTCACCAGCAGTTCCGGCTCGCCGCGGCGAAAGCCAAG
>JANNUE010000068.1:0-1792 GCA_031394895.1 Betaproteobacteria bacterium | reverse complement strand
ACCCGGGCACGCCCGGCGCCAACAGGCAGGCCCCACGGACGATCAGGTCGATCTGCGCCCCGGCCCGACCCGCGCCCTGCAATGCGTCGATCAGCGCCCGGTCGGTCAGTGCGTTGAGCTTCAACACGATGCGCGCGGGACGGCCGTCTTGCGCCGCCGCGGCGACGCGCGCGACCAGGGCCCTCATGCTGCGGTGCAGGACGAATGGCGCAGTCAGCAACTGGCGCGGTGCGCGCGACTTGGTCAGGCTGGCCAGTTGCTGGAACACCAGGTCGGCGTCGGCCGTCAAACCCGGGTCTGCGCTGAGGTAGCCGATGTCGGTGTACAGGCGTGCGGTGCGCGGGTTGTAGTTGCCGGTGGACAAATGGGCATAGCGGCGCAGGCGCGAGCCTTCGCGGCGCGTCACCAGCAGCAGCTTGGCATGCGTCTTCATGCCGACCACGCCGTACACCACTTGTGCGCCCACGGCTTCCAGCCTTTCGGCCCAGTTGATGTTGGCTTCTTCGTCAAAGCGCGCCTTCAACTCCACCACCGCCAGCACTTCCTTGCCCGCCCTTGCGGCTTCGATCAGCAGGTCCATCAGCACACTTTGCGTGCCAGTGCGGTAGATCGTCTGCTTGATGGCCAGCACGTCGGGGTCCTGCACCGCTTCACGCAGGAATTGCACCACGGGCTCGAAACTCTCGAAGGGGTGGTGCAGCAGCACGTCGCCCTGGCGCAGGCGGTCGAAGATCGACTGACCGCGCGGCAACCGGTCTTCAGGCCAGCGTGGCTCAAAGGGCTGGAAGCGCAGCGCGGCGCCGTCGGCCTCGCCGCACCGTGGGCAACAATCTTGCGCAGTACGGTGAAGTCATCGCAGTTGTCGGTAGCGGCAAGACGCAGATGGATGCCATGCGAAAAATTCTTGCCGAGATTGATCAGGATGAACGCGGCTTACTTAAATCGCGCGCCAAGGACTTGGAATCCACGTTCTCAGTGACGCAAAACACCCTGGTTTATGGCGGCATCATCGGTATCATTCTTGCTGCAATGCTGGCTTGGCTGATTACGCGCAGCGTGCTCAAACAGCTTGGTGGCGAGCCTGAATACGCCCGCGACATGGTGGCCCGCGTGGCCGAGGGCGACCTGACCGTGAAACTGGTGACTCACCCCAAGGACGAGACCAGTCTGCTGTTTGCCATGAAGACCATGATCGCCAAGCTGTCACAGGTCGTCTCCGACGTGAACGCCGGCGCACAAGCCCTGGGAAGCGCCTCCGAACAGGTCAGCGCCACGTCGCAACAATTGTCGCAAGCCTCCAGCGAACAGGCCGCCAGCGTGGAAGAAACCAGTGCCTCGATCGAACAGATGACGTCCTCCATTGCGCAAAATACCGAGAACGCCAAAGTCACTGACGGCATGGCCAGCAAGGCAGCCAAGGAAGCCGCCGAAGGCGGTGAATCAGTCAACGCCACCGTAGCAGCGATGAAACAGATTGCCAAGAAGATCGGCATCATCGACGACATTGCCTACCAGACCAATCTGCTGGCCCTGAATGCCGCCATCGAGGCAGCACGCGCCGGCGAACATGGCAAGGGCTTTGCCGTGGTGGCGGCCGAAGTGCGCAAGCTGGCCGAGCGCTCGCAGGTTGCCGCGCAGCAGATTGGTAACGTTGCCCGCGACTCGGTCAGGCTGGCCGAACGCGCCGGTTCGCTGCTGGCCGAAATGGTGCCGTCAATCAAGAAAACCTCCGACCTCGTGCAGGAAATCGCCTCGGCGTCGCAGGAGCAATCGTCTGGCGTCGGTCAAATCA
>JANNUE010000053.1:0-8892 GCA_031394895.1 Betaproteobacteria bacterium | reverse complement strand
GTTCAGGCCGCCACTGCCTCGTGCGCCTTGTCGGCCTCGGAGACGAAAGAGTCGGCAAAAAACTCTTCGTCTGGCAGACCCGCTTGTCTGGTGTAGGCGGCGTGGGCCGAGTCCACCACGATCGGGGCGCCGCAGGCGTAGACCTGGTAGGCGCTCAGATCGGGAAAGTCTTCAAGCACGGCCTGGTGCACAAAACCGGTGCGGCCGCGCCAGGCGTCCTCCGGCAGGGCGTCGGAGATCACCGGCACGTAGCGCAGATGGGGCATCTCGGCGGTTTTGAGCTTCACCCACTGGTCCATGTACAGGTCCGAAGGACGACGCCCGCCCCAGTAGAGCGTGGTGGGGCGCGTGATGTCCTTGAACTGCATGTGTTCAATCACGGCTTTGATCGGCGCAAACCCGGTGCCGGAGGCCAGCAGCACGATCGGCTTGTTGCTGTCTTCACGCAGGAAGAAACTGCCATAAGGGCCCTCCACCCGCAGGATTTCCTTTTCCTTCATGGCGTCAAACACATGGTCGGTAAATTTGCCCCCGGGCATGTGGCGAACATGAAGCTCCAGTCCGCTGCCCGCCGCCAGCGTGTGCGGCGCGTTGGCCATGGAGTAGCTGCGCCGTGCGCCGTCGCGCAGGATGAACTCCACATACTGGCCGGCGTGGTAGGCGAAGTTGTCGTTGGCCGGCAGTTGCAGCTTGAGCAACATCACATCAGGCGACTTCCTTTCCATCAAGCTCACGCGGGTTGGCATTTTCTTGATCGGAAAAGCGCCCTCAGACGTCACCTGGCGCGACTCTAGCACCACGTCGCTGTGCGCCACGGCGCAGCAGGTGAGCACAAAACCGTTGGCTTCCTCTTCGTCGCTCAAGGCCTTGCTCTGGTGCGGTCCGTGCACCACCGTGCCGTCCAGTTTCTTGCACTTGCAGGTGCCGCAGGCGCCGTCCTTGCAGCCATAAGGCATGCCGATGCTCTGGCGAATAGCTGCGGCCAGAATGGTTTCGCCGGGGCTGGCGGCAAAGGCGCGGGCGCTGGGTTGGACGGTGATCTGGAAGGCCTGGGTCCCGGTTTCGCTGCGCGTCATGTTTTCTGTATCCTCGGGGCTGGTTGTAAGTTCAATATTTTGCGGGACAGACCGCAGTTACGCGAAGCGAACCAGCTCTGTCCTCAACACTTGGTAGTCTCCGATTTTGCCTTCAAACCAAAGCCCTCATAACAGCCTGTACGCCACGCGTCCGGGCGCCTTGCCGGCACGCTTTCGCCGTGAACGCGTCTTGATCGTGGGTTGCGGTGATGTCGGCCTGCGGGTGGCGCAAGCCCTGCCGGCTCGGGTCCGCCTGATGGCGCTCACTACCACCGTGGAGCGCACCCGTGAATTGCGCGCGCGCGGCATCACGCCCCTGGTGGGCAATCTGGACGCGCCGGCCTCGCTGCGCCGGCTGGCCGGGCTGGGTACCCGTGTGGTGCATCTGGCGCCTCCGCAGGGCGAGGGCTGGGGCGACCCCCGTACCCTCGCCCTGACCCGCGCCTTGCGCCGGCGCAGCCTGCCGGTTTCCCTGGTCTATGGCTCCACCAGTGGCGTCTATGGCGACTGCCAAGGTCAGGTTGCTATTGAAACAAGAGCAACATGTCCAGATACCACGAGGGCCAGAAGGCGAATTGATGCTGAAAACAAGGTGCGTTTCTTTGGCCGTGCAACAGCGGTGCGAAGCAGCATTTTGCGCATTCCTGGCATCTACGCGAGCGACCGCGTGGGCGGCACGCCGCGCGCGCGCCTGCTCAAGGGCACGCCGGTGCTGCAAGCGGCAGACGACGTCTACACCAACCATATTCATGCCGACGATCTGGCGCGCGCCTGCGTTGCCGCCTTGTGGCGCGGCCAGCCCCAGCGCATCTACAACGTGAATGACGACACCCGCCTCAAAATGGGCGACTACTTTGATCTGGCGGCCGACCTGTATGGCTTGCCGCGTCCGCCACGCGTGCCACGCGACACGGCCAAAGACCAGTTGCCCCTGATGCTGCTGAGCTTTATGAGCGAATCGCGCCGCATGGACAACACGCGCCTTAAACGTGAACTGCGCCTGCGCTTGCGCTACCCGACGGTGGATACCGGTTTGTAAGCGCGGGTGCGCAAACGAACGTGGAAACCATTGTGTTCAACCGCTGCTGATGTCTTCGCAGTCGCCGACCGAAGCCTGGATGACTTCCCTTGCAATCGCCGTCTCCTGCTCCGTTCGGGTCTCCACTACCAGAACGATCTGTCCGCTTGATATTGCGTCGCGGACCAGCGCTGAAAACCACCCTTCCTTGCTCTCGATGCCGGTCGCTTCGCTGGTCGTTGCCGCGCCGGTTATAGCGCCGGTCGCGGCGCCGATCAAGCCGCCGAGGCTGGCGCCCCAGCCCATCATCGCCAGCGGAGCGATCAAGGGGCTGGCGATGAACAGAGTCACGTTGGCCGCCACCAGGGCGAGCTCGGCAAGCGCGCCGACGCCGGTGCCAACAGCGGTTCCGATGGCACCGTCCACGACCATGTCCTTCAGCACCGCATTGCTGTCGCCTTTCGGCGCCGGGGCAGGCGCCGCCGAATCGGTGTCAAAGAGCTGAAGCCGTTCGCGCGGCAACCCGCGCTCAACCAGCGTGGAGAGTGTGCTTAGTGCTTCGTCGCGTTGCGCGAAAAAGCCCGATACGTGGTGGCGATAGTCGTTCATGCTGTTTTCTCCTGGCCAGGATCCGTGCGCTACGGCGGCACTTCACCCTACCCGGGATGCGCAGATTGGTCTGTGCGTCGTCGTACAGACCTCGACCCCGCAGCCCCTGAACGAGACTATTTATTACGATAAGCGTCGTGGCAGGTCTTGCATGAGTCGCCGGTGGCTCCGACCGCCGTTTTGATGCTGTCCAGGTTGCCGGTTTTTGCCGCCGCCGCGAGCTTGGTCATTTCGGCCTGCATGTTGTCGCCGTATTCCTTGAACTTGGCTGATTCCTTCCATATCTCCGGCTTGGCCTTGGTTTCGCCCTTGTCGGTGCCCTCGCCAAATCCGGCCCAGGGCAGCTTCGACATGAACTCGGCGACGGCTGCGCTATCAGTGGCCACCTTGGCGTCGAACGGGGCTTTTCCAGCCGCCATGGCACCGACGCGGGCAAAATTCTGTTGCATCACAAACATGGCGCTTTTGCGGTACTTGACGGCGTCTTCCGGTTTGGCGAACTGGGCGGATACCGGTGCAGCCAGTGTGATGACGGCCGCGGCGAGGATGAAAGAGGTGATTGTTTTCATGGTTTTTTCTAGGTTTAGACCGTCTTAGCGATTGACGATGTCGCCCTGCAGGCCACTCAGCATGTTCATGACCTCGTCTTTCTCTTGGGCTGGCACGCTGAACTTGTCGAGCGCCTTAACCGTGTCTTCCGCCAAGGCCGTGAATTCCGCGACGCTGAGCTTCATGCCGGTGTGGGCAGTTTTCATGTCGGCGCCGTTGTACTTGCAGGGGCCGCCGCTCGCCTGGCACAGGAAATCCACCAACTGGGCACCGAATACCTCGGGCTTGGTGTGGGCAAAGCGGCCGTTAATGCGCACGTCAGCGGCAACCTGCACCCACAATTCGCCGACTACAGCGGTGAGTGCCGGTTTGCCGCCAAGGCGGTCATAGAGTGATTTCGCCGGATCAGCGGCAAAGGTGACCATGGACAGGGTGGCTCCTGCCAGGCCGACGATGACGGCGCGTGAAAATTTTGATGTAAGAGTTGACATGTTTTCCTCGATCAGAGTTTGGAGGCGAGAGCTATATCGCCTTGAGGTGTGCGACCGAAAGAATTGTGTCTACCCCAGCTGAATTACTCTGTGACTTGGGTCACCTATCGACCGATAGCAAAGGCCGGCATTGCCATCGAGTTGCGCTATTTCACGAGAGTTCGCCGAGGGCCGGCGGTGACAGGCCTGGGCGAATGACCAGGAAACAAGGCAAACCAAAAAAATCGTCGGGAGCAGGGGTAGCGCGCGTTGTCAAGCAATTCATGCGCGACAAGCTGCAAATTTCATAGCAGAGAAGCTATGGTGCCCGGGGCCGGAATCGAACCGGCACGCCTTGCGGCGCGGGATTTTGAGTCCCGTGCGTCTACCAATTCCACCACCCGGGCGACGCTGTGTACAGCCGCGAATTATGGCACAGTGTGGGCTATGAAATACCCAACCATTGAAGACACCATCGGAAAAACACCTTTGGTGAGGCTGCAACGCATCGGGGTTGAAGAGTGCGCTGCGCGTGGCAACGTGATTCTGGGCAAACTCGAAGGCAATAACCCGGCCGGCTCGGTAAAAGACCGACCGGCTTTGTCCATGATTGCGCGCGCCCAGGAGCGCGGCGACGTCAAGCCGGGCGACACGCTGATTGAAGCGACTTCGGGTAATACCGGCATTGCCCTGGCCATGGCGGCCGCCATCAAGGGCTACCGCATGGTGTTGATCATGCCCGAGGACCTCTCCATCGAGCGCGCCCAAACCATGAAGGCTTTTGGCGCGGAATTGGTTCTCACGCCCAAGAGCGGCGGCATGGAATACGCGCGCGATCTGGCCGAGCAGATGCAGCGTGATGGCAAGGGGCATGTGCTTGACCAGTTTGCCAATGCCGACAATCCGCGCATCCATTTCGAGACCACCGGCCCCGAAATTTGGGCCGATACCCACGGGCAAATTACGCATTTTGTGAGTGCCATGGGCACCACCGGCACCATCACGGGCGTGTCGCAGTTTCTGAAAGAGAAGAATCCTGCCATCCGGATCATTGGGGTGCAGCCCAGCGAGGGCTCCCGCATTCCCGGCATTCGAAAGTGGCCGCAGGAATATTTGCCGAAAATTTACGACCCCTCCAATGTGGACGAATTGATGTACGTGAGTCAGGAGACCGCTGAAGACATGTGCCGGCGGCTGGCGCGCGAAGAAGGCATATTTGCCGGCATTTCATCGGCCGGCGCGTGCTGGGTGGCACAGGAGGTTGCCCGGCGTGAAAGCAACGCCACCATCGTCTTCATCGTGTGCGATCGCGGCGACCGTTATCTTTCCACCGGCGTATTCCCCGCTTGATTCAAGGCTGAAACAGCATCTGGCCCCCGTGGAATAAGCGCAATCAGCTATTTAATTGATAGCAAAAAGGTTTTTCAATGACGCCGGCTTACAAGTTTTGCCCCCACTGTGCAACTGCGCTGGAGTTTGTTGCCCAGCTCGAAGACGGGGGCGAAAAAGAGCGCCTGCGCTGCGTCGCCTGCGGCTACACCCACTGGAACAATCCAACGCCCGTATTGGCTGCGGTGATTGAGTACGAGGGAAAAATATTGCTGGCGCAAAACGCGGCCTGGTCAGGCAAGATGTTTGCGCTGATCACCGGTTTCATGGAAGCCGGCGAGACCCCTCAGGGTGGAATTGCCCGCGAGATCAGGGAGGAAACTAGTCTGGACGCCACCGAGTTGAACCTGATCGGTGTCTATGATTTTCAGCGCATGAACCAGGTCATCATTGCCTATCACGCGGTCTGCCGGGGTGCGGTGAAGCTTTCGCCCGAGTTGCTGGACTACCGGCTTTTTGAGTTCGACCAGGTGAAGTGCTGGCCGGCCGGTACCGGCTATGCCCTGGCCGACTGGTTGCGCGCGCGCGGGCATGAGCCCCAGTTCATGGAGTTTCCCAAACGGGCCGGAAGCCAAGGTCTCTAAAATCGCCCCAATTTCAAGGAAATCTGATGCAAATTGACAAAGAGCTCGACGCCCGTGGCCTGAATTGTCCACTGCCCATCCTGAAGGCCAAGAAGGCGCTGGCCGATATGCAAAGCGGTCAGATCCTGCGGGTGGTTGCCACTGACGAGGGATCAATACGTGACTTTCAGGCTTTTGCCAAGCAGACCGGCAATGAACTGCTGGAGCAACAGACCGTGGGCGACGATTTTATTCACGTCATGCGCCGCCGTTAAGGGGGTCTGAATAGGTGTTATAAGCGTTACATTCTTTTCTGCTTGCGGCGGCGGTGGCTCTGGTACCCAGAGTGCTTCGCTGGCGTACTGACCCGGAAATAGAGGGGACCCTATGCCTTCCTGGAATCGGATCCCGTTCATCCATGCCATGGGTGCTTTTTTCTCAGGCGTGAGGGTTCGCATCGGCGGCGTCTTGGCGCGACCTGGGAGCATGGCGAGGGCCGTGGCGCATCAGGTCATCGTCTTCGTTGCCCTGTTGTTGATGCTGATCCAGCTGATCATTTTTACGGCGATCAATGGCGCTGTTTCGGCCAATGCACTGCAGAACATCCGTGAAGAACTGCAGGTCGGGGAACGGATCTTTCATCGGCTCCTGGACGGTCGCTCGCAGCAACTGATCACGGCGGCAAGGATTCTGACCTCCGATTTTGCCTTCCGACAGGCGCTCATGACAGGTGACCGGGGGACCGTGGCATCAGCGCTGAGCAATCACGGATCGCGGATCGGCGCCTCGAAGATGATTCTGGTGGCGCCCAATAACAGCGTGCTGGCCGACGCCTCGGCGTCCGGCGACGTAACGGGGGGCAGCCTTTTCGCTTTTCCCGAACTGGTGTCCGAAGCGGCGACATCCGGCAATGCGTCGGCCATCAAATTGGTGGATGGGGTTGCGTACCAACTGGTCGTGGTGCCGGTATTGGCGCCGGCACCGGTCGGATGGGTCGTGCTGGGATTCAGTATTGACGGCAGGCTCGCCGCTGAACTCGGGGCGCTCACCTCGCTGGAAGTCTCCTTCGCAACGTGGCATGGCAGCGACGGCTGGCAAATGGCGGCGAGCACCATGGGCCCGGAGTCCAGGGAGCGCCTTCTGGGCGTGCTCAGGAAGACCGTACTGGAGAATGCGGCGCGCAGCATTCCGAATCTGTCCAGCGACGACTATGTGACATCGGCCTCCACGCTCACCTCGGGTCGTGGCGGCGGAGTCGTCGCCATATTGCAGCGTTCGCTCGGGGAAGCGATCGCACGATTCAGTATGCTGAGGATGACCTTGCTGGCGTTGGCCGCGCTGAGCCTGGCTGGCACCATCATCGGCAGTGTCATGATTGCCCGCAGCATATCGAGGCCGGTTACCGCGCTGGTGGACTTCGCTCGTCGGCTTGAGCGTGGCGACTATGAGCACGGCCCCCCGCAAAGCCGTGCCGACGAGCTTGGCGAACTCGCGTCTGCCTTCAACAACATGCGCTTGGCGATTTCCGCGCGCGAGCAGCAGATCAAGGCCATGGCCTACCACGATGCGCTGACCGGGCTGCCCAATCGTGCTTTGTTCAATGACCGGCTGCACCAGGCGATCGGGGTCGCGAGGCGACTCAATCACCCGGTGAGCGTCATGCTCATCGATCTCAACCGGTTCAAGGAGGTGAATGACACCTTCGGTCATCACGTCGGCGATCTTCTGTTGTGCGAAGTCGGCATGCGGCTACGGGGTGCACTTACCCGCGCCTCGGATACGGCGGCGCGGCTCGGCGGCGACGAGTTCGCGGTGCTCTTGCAGGTGGCGACTACCGAGGTGGCAGAGGATGTCGCGCGAAAAATCCTGCGCTCACTCGAAGACCCCGTCCCCTTCGAAAAACGCCTGCTGGACGTGGAGGGGAGTATTGGCGTGGCGACTTTCCCGGAGCACGGGGACGATCTGCATGTCCTGATGAGCCATGCTGATGCGGCCATGTACCATGCCAAGCGCAAACGTCTGGGATTCACGGTCTACCACCCGCGACTCAACGCCCAGCCCGAAACGGATGGCCGGCTTTCCCTGTCGGGTGAGTTGCGTCAGGCCGTGGAACGGAGCGAATTCGTTCTTTATTACCAGCCACGCGTCAGTCTGGGTGACAGCCATGTCTGTGAAGCGGAAGCGCTCGTTCGCTGGCAGCATCCAAGCCGTGGTTTTCTGTCACCAGACGAGTTCATTGCGTTCGCGGAACAGACCGGATACATCCGCGAGATTACCCATTGGGTCATGAACGCGGCGTTCGCGCAATCCGCTTGCTGGCGTGCCAAGGGACTGGCGATCGCCATCTCGATCAATCTTTCGGTGCGGGATCTGCTCAGTGCGGGACTGGTCGCGCGCTGCCGTGAACTGCTTTTGCGCCATGGCGTTTCTCCACACTGGTTCACGCTGGAGATCACCGAAAGCGTGATCATGGACGATCCGGAACGTGCCCTCGAGACGGCGCTTCAACTGCATGAAATGGGCTTCAGTCTGTCGATCGACGACTTCGGTACCGGCTATTCCTCGCTGGCCCTGATCAAGAAGCTACCCGTGGCGGAACTGAAGATAGACCGTTCTTTCGTCATGACGATGGCCAGCGATCTGGAAGACTTGACCATCGTCCGTTCCGTGATCGACCTCGCGCACAACATGGGCCTGCTGGTCGTGGCCGAGGGCGTCGAGTCGGCGCAGGCGCTCGAACTGCTCGCAGAGATGGGCTGCGATGTCGCGCAGGGATACCATATCTGCAAACCGGTGTCCGCTGACCAACTGGAATCATGGCTGGCGCGTCGCCAGGATTCAAATATTCACATTGGGGCCGCGGCGCGTCGGTCCGGGGAAAAAATGATATGACGAGATGGAAGTGGATATTGGCGGTCGGGTGGGGGCTTCATTCCCTGAATGTTTGCGCTGGATGGCTTGACGAGGTCGGTGTTGATCTGCGCTTTGATGACAACCTCACCCGGGCGCAACTAGACCAGGATATCAAGAGCGACACGGCATTGGTCGTATCCGCCAGCGCCGGCACCGGTTATCAGCTGACCGACAACAGCAGGTTGTCGCTGACTTTCAAGTTGTCGGGCTCGGCTTACCAGCGCTACGTTGACCTGAATAACGTTAACGCTGGCCTCGAACTGACGCACCGCTGGAAATTCGGGCTCGGTCCCTACGTTCCGGAG
>JANNUE010000040.1:0-5894 GCA_031394895.1 Betaproteobacteria bacterium | reverse complement strand
CGCCGCAAAGGCTTTGGTCCTCAGGGCGCGCAGCAGGGCTGGCGACAAACCGAGTATGGAAAATGGCATAGGCTGAGATCGTCGTAAAAAATGAAAATGGACAGACCCAGTTTAAGCGCCGGCGCAGTGCCGGTGGGCGGTGCTGAGATAATCGAGGTTTTCCCACCAATTAACTGGAGTTATTTCATGCCCAAAGAGTTCCGTACCGAAGCCGAGCGCAAGGCGAGCCCGCGTCCCGTACCGCCAAAGGGCGTGTGCTTTACCGCCGGCAAGGGTCAACTGCGCAGCCTGGAACGAGGCACCGCCACCAACAACAAGAAAAACCCGGGCAAGCGCTGCAAAAAGGGCGGTTAGGCAGGGTAAAACGAAAGCTGGTGGGACCCCGTCACCCTGACGCTGCAACCCACCAGGCTTTTCATCTGCCAGCCTTCCTGTACCGGCGCCACAACATAAGCGGCATCTACGCCGACGTCTTGGCAAGCCTGCCAGAAACCTTTGCCAAGCTTGGGCGCACTGGAGAATTTGACCTCAAATCCGATTTTTCGACTGCCAAGCTCAACCACCATATCAAGTTCAGCACCCGCCGCTGTTCTGTAAAAACTGATGTCGCGCCGGATGGCAATTGGTTGCAAATTTGCTCCACAACAAACCCCTCCCATGACGCGCCGGTGGCGGGATATTGCGTCACAGGTGCGGTTAAACATCCTTGCATTTCAAATATCCAATATTGAAAATGCAAGGATAAGCTTACGGCAATATCAACACCTACATATTGCGCCGGTACTGGCCACCGACCTCAAACAGGGCGTTGGTGATCTGACCGAGTGAGCAGACGCGCACGGCGTCGATCAGCACCTCAAACACGTTCTTGTTCTCCATCACGGCTTGCTGCAAGCGCTTGAGCATGGCCGGGGACTCCTTGGCGTGCAGCGCGTGGAAGTCGGCCAGGCGCTTGAGCTGACTTTGCTTTTCTTCATCGGTCGAGCGCGCCAGCTCCAGCTTGTCGTGCACCGCGTCGCCGTGCGGGTTGCGAAAAGTGTTGACGCCGATGATCGGCAGCTCACCGGTGTGCTTGAGCATTTCGTAATGCATCGACTCGTCCTGAATGCGACCGCGCTGGTAGCCTGTTTCCATCGCGCCGAGCACGCCGCCACGCTCGGCGATGCGCTCAAATTCAAGCAGCACGGCTTCTTCCAGCAGCTCGGTCAGTTCTTCGATGATGAACGCGCCCTGCGACGGGTTCTCGTTTTTGGCCAGGCCCCACTCGCGGTTGATGATGAGCTGGATTGCCATCGCGCGGCGCACCGAATCTTCGGTCGGCGTCGTGATCGCTTCGTCAAAGGCGTTGGTGTGCAGGCTGTTGCAGTTGTCGTAGATCGCAATCAGCGCCTGCAAGGTGGTGCGGATATCGTTGATCTGGATTTCCTGCGCGTGCAGGCTGCGCCCGCTGGTCTGGATGTGGTACTTGAGTTTTTGGCTGCGCTCGTTGGCACCATATTTTTCTTTCATCGCCACCGCCCAGATGCGCCGCGCCACCCGTCCCATCACGGTGTACTCGGGGTCCATGCCGTTGGAGAAGAAGAAGCTCAGGTTCGGCGCAAAGTCATCGATGTGCATGCCGCGCGCCAGATAGGCTTCGACAAAGGTGAAGCCGTTGCTGAGCGTGAAGGCCAACTGGCTGATCGGATTGGCGCCGGCCTCGGCAATGTGGTAGCCGCTGATCGACACCGAGTAGAAATTGCGCACGCGGTTGTGCACAAAATACTCGGCGATATCGCCCATCACCTTAAGGCTGAATTCGGTCGAGAAGATGCAGGTGTTCTGGCCCTGGTCTTCCTTCAGGATGTCGGCCTGCACCGTGCCGCGCACGTTTTCCTGCACCCACTCGCGGATTTTTTCCAGCTCGGTGTCGGTTGGTTCCCGGCCATTGTCAGCCTTGAATTTGTCAATGTTCTGGTCGATCGCGGTGTTCATGAACATCGCCAGAATGCTCGGTGCCGGGCCGTTGATCGTCATGCTGACGCTGGTGGTCGGGCTGCACAAGTCGAAGCCGCCGTACAGCACCTTCATGTCGTCGAGCGTGGCAATCGAGACGCCGGAGTTGCCGATCTTGCCGTAGATGTCGGGACGCGGATCGGGGTCGTTGCCGTACAGCGTGACCGAATCAAAAGCGGTGGACAGACGCTTGGCCGCCATGCCCGAGCTCAGCAGCTTGAAGCGCGTGTTGGTGCGAAACGCATCGCCCTCGCCGGCGAACATGCGGGTCGGGTCTTCGCCTTCGCGCTTGAAGGCAAAAGTGCCGGCAGTGTACGGGTAGCTGCCGGGCACGTTGTCGAGCATCAGCCACTTCAGAATCTCGCCGTGGTCTTCAAATTGCGGCAACGCCACTTTACGAATGGTGGTGCCGCTGAGTGATTTGCTGGTCAGTGCGGTGCGAATTTCCTTGTCGCGCATCTTGACCACGTATTCATCACCGGCATAGGCCGCTCGCATGGCCGGCCATTGCGCCAGCAGCTTGCGTTCACCGGCGCCCAGGTGCGCCTCGCGCTGACCAGCCAGGTCGAGCACCGCCTGATGCGCATTGGTCTTGGTCGCGTCATCGTGTTGCAGCATGTCGGCGCTGGCGCGCAGTTGCTGGATCTCACGCGCCAGTTTGGCCTGGCTGCGCGCGCGCTTTTTGTAGCTGCGCACAGTGTCGCTGATCTCGGCCAGGTAGCGCGTGCGTGCGGCCGGCACCACCGGCGTCTGGTTGGTGCTGTGGCGCACGGCAACAGCGGGCAGTTGCGCCGTCTGCGTCAGCTTCAAACCCAGTTCGCTCAAGCGGGTTTTAAGTGCCTGGTACAAGGCGGTAACGCCATCGTCGTTAAAGCGCGCCGCCATCGTGCCAAACACCGGCATTTGTTCCATTGGCGTGGTCCAGGCTTCCTTGTTGCGCTGCACCTGTTTGGCCACATCGCGCAGGGCGTCAAGCGCGCCCTTGCGGTCGAATTTGTTGATCGCAACGAATTCGGCAAAGTCCAGCATGTCGATCTTTTCCAACTGGCTGGCGGCGCCGAACTCGGGCGTCATCACATACAGCGGCAGATCGACATGCGGCACGATGGCCGCGTCGCCCTGGCCAATGCCGGAGGTCTCGACCAGGATCAGATCGAAGCCGGCCACCTTGCAGGCGGCAATCACATCCGGCAATGCGGCGCTGATCTCGCTGCCAAAGTCGCGCGTTGCCAGGCTCCTCATGAAGACACGGGGGCCCTGGCGCCACGGCGCTATAGCATTCATGCGGATGCGGTCGCCCAACAGCGCGCCACCGCTCTTGCGTCTTGAGGGGTCGATGCTGATGAGGGCAACGCGCAGGCTGTCGTTCTGGTCGAGCCGCAAACGGCGAATCAGCTCGTCGGTGAGCGACGACTTGCCGGCGCCGCCGGTGCCGGTGATGCCGAGTACCGGCACTTTCTTGGTCGCGGCCAGGGTCTGAATTTCTTGGGTCAACGCCGCTAGTTGCTTGGACGGTTTGCCTTTGTTTTCACCAGCCGCTTTTTCGTTTTCCAGCGCCGTGATGAGTTGCGCCAGAGCGCGCCAGTTCAGCTCGCCATGGCCCTGAATTGCCTGGATGTCTTTCGGTGCGTACTGAGTCAAGTCCTTGTCGCAGCGCATCACCATCTCGCCAATCATGCCGGCCAGACCCATGCGCTGGCCGTCTTCCGGGCTGTAGATGCGGCTCACGCCATAAGCCTGCAGCTCACGAATCTCGGGCGGCACAATGACGCCGCCACCACCGCCAAACACCTGAATGTGCGCGCCGCCGCGCTGCTTCAGCAAATCGACCATGTACTTAAAATACTCGACGTGCCCGCCCTGGTACGAGCTGATGGCGATGCCCTGCGCGTCTTCCTGCAAGGCAGCGGTCACCACTTCTTCCACGCTGCGGTTGTGCCCCAGGTGAATCACCTCGGCCCCCATTCCCTGCAGAATCCGGCGCATGATGTTGATGGCCGCGTCGTGCCCGTCAAACAGGCTGGCGGCCGTGACAAAGCGCACCTTGTTGACTGGGCGGTAATTGGCGAGGGCCTTGAATTCAGCGGACAAATCGGTCATGGTGGAACTCCGGGGCAGCGCGCGAGTCGGGTGACACAGCTCACTGACTTGACGTTTACGTAAACGTCAATCTTAGCCGTTTTCCGGGGAACGGCTGAAACCATCCTTTGCTCTTGCCCGACTCGTGAGCTGCGGCTTGGGGTGTACCGGCGTCCTCATGGTGCCAAATGCGCACAAATCGGCCATCGGCACACCCCAAGCCACTGCCCGCCAGCCGGTTGAGCGAAAGGCGTTGCACCTCAAGCGAACAATGTTGCAGTTCCCGAGTTCCTGCTTTGCAACCAATCAAACTGCTTCCAAACGCTGCACCATATCCGGGAACTGCGCCACCATCCGGATGAGCAGTGCGGCTTGTGCATTGGGTTTGGCACGTCCTTGTTCCCAGTTCTCCAAGGTACGTGGATTGGTGCGCAAATATCGGGCAAAGACCGTGCGAGACAAATGCAATTGCTCGCGCACAGCAAGCACTTCCTGCGCTGCCAGCGCAGGCACAGGATTGGCCTTTAATTTGACCTGGCGCAGGGTCAATTTACCTTCCCGCTCGGACTTCAGTGCATCAAAGCCTTCGACGAGTTCCGAAAAAATATCGCGTTTGGTCATGGTCCTAAATCTCCTTCGGTTGCCGATGCTGGCGTTCGTTGTCCAGCAGGCGCTTGACCGTCTTGCGTTGCTCTGGCGTCAAATCGTCAGCCTGGTCCTTGTCGTACACGGTAAACAGCCAGAACTGCTCCCCGCCCAGCCACCAGTAGTAGATGATCCGCAAACCACCACGCTTGCCTTTACCTCGTCGAGGGTCAGCTTGGCGCAGCTTACGCAGACCACCGGTTCCTTCTATGACATCCCCGGCAATGGGGTTTTGCATCAGTTCGTTTTGCAACGCCCTGTAGGCATCGTCATCCAGATAGTTTGCACGCAATCGCTCAAACGGTGGCAACTCAACGAACACGGCCTTCATGTCACAAGTATACGTTAATTGCGTATCTTTTTCTAATCAACGGTTCATGCTCCGGGAAATCATGAATCGCCACGACCCAGTTGGTCTCTCGATGACGCAGTTTCACAGTGGTTTGATCGAAAGAGCTGCTTAAGACAAGGGGGCGCTTGCGCGCCCCTTGTCCTGTTTGACCACCCGCAACCGGCAACTACTTGTACAGCAACTGCGGCAACCACAGACCAATGGCCGGGAACAGATAGAGCAGGCCGATCGCCACCACCTGGATGCCCATGAAGGGCATCATGCCGGCGAATATCTGGTTCAGCGTCACATGCTTTGGCGACACACCTTTCAGGTAGAAGGCTGCCATCGCCACCGGTGGGCTGAGGAACGCCGTTTGCAAGTTCAGCGCCACCAGCAGGCCAAAGAACAACGGATCAACGCCGAACTTGGGTAGCAGCGGGATGAAGATCGGCATGAAGATGACGATGATCTCGGTCCACTCCAGCGGCCAACCGAGGATGAAGATGATGAACTGCGACAGCAGCAAGAACTGGATCGTTGTCAGGCCCAGTGACAGCACCCAGGTTTCGATGAGCTCCTGCCCACCGAGCAGCGCGAACGAGGCCGAGAAGATCGAAGACCCGACAAACAGCCAGCACACCATCGCACTGGTTTTGGCGGTGAGGAACGACGACTCCTTGATGATGCTGCCGAGCTCGCGCAGCGTCGTGGCGAGCGGACTGGCGCTGCTGCCCTGTTTGGCGGCGATGAAGCGATAGGCGGCGGCCAGCACGATGCCACCCAGCGCGCCGACGGCGGCCGCCTCGGTCGGTGTCGCCAGCCCAAACACGATCGAGCCGAG
>JANNUE010000031.1:0-3797 GCA_031394895.1 Betaproteobacteria bacterium | reverse complement strand
GCTCGTTGATCTCGTCAACGCGCAACTGCATCCCGTTGCGGGCCTGCTTGCCATAACCGGCCAGCGGGCCCGACAGGTCCTGGATCGAACCGATTACGATCTCGGTGTCACTAACGCCCTGCTGGGCGCTGTGGACGCTGGCCGAGAAGGCCAGCGCGGCGACTGCCATGGTGGTTGCAATTTTCATCGTTTGTCTCCTGTAAAAATCAACGGTACATGGCCTCGATCTGGGCCGCATATTTGTTTTCCACCAGTTTACGCTTGAGCTTCATGGTTGGGGTGAGTTCCTCGTCTTCCGCCGTCAACTGGTTTTCCAGCAGAAAGAACTTCTTGATCTGCTCGACACGGGCAAACTTCTTGTTGACACGGTCGATCTCGCCCTGAATCAGCGCCTGCACCTCAGCCGATCGCGTCAGCGACGCGTAGTTGCCAAACGGCACGTCCTGGTCCTGCGCAAATTTCTCGACGTTCTCCTGGTCGATCATGATGATGACGGTCAGATAGGGTCGCTTGTCGCCGATCACCACCGCGTCGGTGATGTAGGGCGAGAACTTCAGGTCGTTCTCCAGCTCGCTGGGCGTGATGTTCTTGCCGCCGGCGGTGATGATGATGTCATTCATGCGGTCGGTGATGTACAGATAGCCGTCCTCGTCCACCCTGCCAACGTCGCCGGTGTGCAGCCAGCCGTCGGGGGCTATCGCTTCGGCGGTCTTCTCCGGCAGGTTCAGGTAGCCGGCAAAAACATTCTTCCCGCGCACCAGAATCTCGCCAGTGACTGGGTCGATGCGGACTTCGTTGAAGCTGGCGGCCGGGCCGATCGAGCCCGGCTTCATCTTGCTCGCCGGCACGCCGGTGGAGGCGCCGCAGGTTTCCGTCATGCCCCACACTTCGAGCATCGGCACGCCCAGCGCCAGATACCAGCGCACCAGGTCGGGCGCGATTGGCGCGGCGCCGGTCACTAGAAAGCGCGCACGGTGTATGCCAATCAGCTTGCGCACATTGTTGAGCGCGAGCCACTGCGCAAGCATGAACTTGAACTTGAGCCAGCCGCTCACGGCCTGCCCGGCCAGCACCTTGTCCGCGATTTCAGTGCCCACGCTGATGCCCCAGGCATAAGCAGCCTGCTGCACGGCGCCGGCCTCTTTGAGCGAGATCATGACGCCGGAATAGAACTTCTCCCAGACGCGCGGCACGGCAGTGAAAACCGTGGGCGCGATCTCGCGCACGTTCTCGGGAATGGTCTCGGGGTTTTCGACGAAGTTGAGTTTGGCGCCGGTGTACAGCGCAAAGTACTCGCCGCCCATGCGCTCGGCTATGTGGCACAGCGGCAAAAAGCACATGCGCTCATCATTCTCATCCTGCGCCACCAGCGTGTTGTAGCCGCGCACCGTATAGACCAGTGCGCCGTGCAGGTGCATCGCGCCTTTGGGTTTGCCGGTGGTGCCCGAGGTGTAAACCAGAATCGCCAGATCGTCCGGTTGGCAGGCGGCAACGCGCTGCATGACGGCGTTTGGCTGGCGCGCCAGATAGTCGCGCCCGAGCGCGCGCAACTGGTCCAGGCTGATGATGTCGGCGTCGGCCAGATCGTGCAGGCCTTCCATGTCAAACACGACGATCTTGCGCAGCAGCGGCAACTGGCTGCGTACTGCCAGCGCCTTGTCGAGTTGCTCGTCGTCTTCGACAAACAAAATGCAAGTGCGCGAGTCCTCACACAGGTAGTGCACCTGCGATGCGGCGTCGGTCGGGTAGATGCCGTTCGAGACGCCGCCGGCCGACAGCACGGCCAGGTCGGCCCAGACCCATTCGACGACGGTGTTGGCCAGAATCGACGCGCATTCGCCCCGAGCAAAGCCAAGGCTCAGCAGGCCACCGGCAATTTCGCGCACCGCCTCGCCGGTCTGGTTCCAGCTCCAACTGCGCCACAGGCCCAGGTGCTTTTGGCGCAGCCAGACATTCGGGCCACGCTTCTTGACGGCGTTCCAGAACAGCGCCGGAATGGTTTCACCCGGCAGCACAATCTCGTTATTCGGCTGGATACCGCTTAAATCCCAGAGTTGAGTCATATCACGTGGCCCCCACGCTTGCCACTGCGTGTGCTGCGCTGCCCCCCGATGGGGACGTTCACTTGCTTGAGGCGGCTCGGCGCTGCGTTCATAGGGCTATCTCCACGTCTTCTTCTTTTTCCAGCGCCGCTCGCCGCGCACGCCGTCTTCCTTGAGCCCGAGGTAGAACTCGCGGATGTCGTCCTTCTCGCGCAGGCGCTCGCAGCTGTCTTCCATCACGATGCGGCCGTTCTCCAGCACGTAGCCGTAATCCGACGCATTGAGCGCCATGTTGGCGTTTTGCTCGACCAGCAAAATGGTGGTGCCGCGCTCGCGGTTGATGCGCACCACAATCTCAAAAATCTCCTTGGTCAGCTTCGGGCTCAGGCCCAGGCTGGGCTCGTCGAGCAGGATCAGGTCGGGCCGCGCCATCAGGGCGCGCGAGATCGACAACATCTGCTGCTGGCCGCCCGACAGCAGCCCGGCGTCCTGCTGCCAGCGCTCGCGCAGGACGGGGAAGTAGTGGTAAACGCTTTCCATGTCCTTTGCCACGCCGTCGCGGTCTTTGCGCGTGTAGGCGCCCATCAGCAGGTTGTCGTGCACGCTCAGCAGCGGAAACACCTCGCGCCCCTCCGGCACATGGCTGAGACCCTGCTGTACGATCAGCGCCGGGTCTTGCGCGGTGATGTCCCGACCCTTGAATTCGATCGAGCCCTTGCGCGGATCGATGATGCCCGAGATGGTCTTCAGGATGGTCGTCTTGCCGGCGCCGTTCGAGCCCAGCACGGTGGCGATTTCACCCTGGCGCACCTGCAGGCTGACGCCGCGAATCGCCTTGATCGGGCCGTAAGCGCTCTCGACGTTGAGCAGCTTGAGCAGGTTATTGGGGTCAGACACCAATTTCGCTGCGGTGCTTCGCACCGCACCCGCGGGGCGAGCCGACGGCTCGGTGAATTTGGGCTCTGACCCCAATAACCCTGCGCTCATGCTTTGGGCCTGCGCAGCGAAGACACGTCATCGACCGAACCCAGGTAGGCTTCGATCACGCCCGGGTCGTTTTGCACTTCACGCGGCGTGCCCATCGCCAGCACCTCGCCCTGGTTCATCGCCAGCACGCGGTCCGACACCTTGGACACCAGCGTCATGTCGTGTTCCACCATCAGCACCGTGATGCCGAGCTCGTTTTGGATGTCGGCAATCCAGAACGCCATGTCGCCGGTCTCTTCGACGTTCAACCCGCTGGACGGTTCATCGAGCAGCAGCAGCCGCGGCTCGGTACACAGGGCGCGCGCCAGCTCCACCACCTTGCGCACGCCGTACGGCAGCCCCGCCACCATCGAGTCGCGGTGATGCTGCAGGTCCAGAAAATCAATCACCTGTTCCGCCTTCTCGCGCGCCTTCAGTTCGGCTTCGCGCACGGCGCTGGTGAAGAACATGTCCTGCCAGAGCCCGGTGCGGCGCTGCGTGTGCCGACCAATCAACAGGTTGTGCAGCACCGTCGCGTGCTCGAACAGTTCGATGTTCTGAAAAGTGCGCGCAATGCCCAGCGCGGCGACGTTTTGCGCTGGCTCATCGGTCAGCCGGATGAGGCCCTGCGGCGCCAGGTAGTCGATCGCGCCGGCGCTTGGCGTGTAGATGCGGCTGATCAGATTGAACACGGTGGTCTTGCCTGCGCCGTTCGGGCCGATCAGCGTGAACACCTCGCCCGGCTTCACATCGAAGCTGACCTTGTTGACCGCCAGCACGCCACCAAAG
>JANNUE010000024.1:0-54301 GCA_031394895.1 Betaproteobacteria bacterium | reverse complement strand
TTCGCAGTTGCCGGTGCCTTTGAATTCTTCAAAGATCACCTCGTCCATGCGGCTACCGGTGTCGATCAGCGCGGTGCCGATGATGGTCAGGCTGCCGCCTTCTTCGATCTTGCGGGCCGCGCCGAAGAAGCGTTTCGGGCGCTGCAGTGCGTTGGCATCCACGCCGCCGGTCAGCACTTTGCCGGATGAAGGCAGCACGTTGTTGTAGGCACGGGCCAGGCGGGTGATTGAGTCGAGCAAAATCACGACGTCTTTACCCAATTCGACCAGACGCTTGGCGCGCTCGATCACCATTTCGGCCACGTGCACGTGGCGCGCGGCCGGCTCGTCAAAGGTGGAGGCAATGACCTCGCCCTTGACGGTGCGTTGCATTTCGGTCACTTCCTCGGGCCGCTCATCGACCAGCAACACCATCATGTGGATTTCAGGATAGTTGGCGCTGATCGCATGGGCGATGTGCTGCATCATCACCGTCTTGCCGCTCTTGGGCGGCGCCACCAGCAGTGCGCGCTGGCCTTTGCCGATCGGGGCGATGATGTCGATGATGCGACCGGTGATGTTCTCGTCGGTCTTGATGTCCTGTTCGAGCCGCATCTGCACCTTGGGGAACAGGGGCGTCAGATTCTCGAACATGACCTTGTGCTTGTTGTCTTCCGGCCCGCCGCCGTTGACCCGGTCGAGCTTGTTCAACGCAAAGTAGCGTTCGCCGTCTTTGGGGGTGCGCACTTCGCCTTCGATCATGTCGCCGGTGTGCAGGTTGAAGCGGCGCACCTGGCTCGGGCTGATGTAGATGTCGTCGGTGCTGGCGGTGTAGCTGGTGTCCGGGCTGCGCAGGAAGCCAAAGCCGTCGGGCAGGATTTCGAGCACGCCATCGGCAATGATCTGCTCGCCGGTGCGGGCGCGCTTCTTGATGATGGCAAACATCAGCTCCTGTTTGCGCATGCGGCCGGTGTTTTCAATCTCAAGCTCTTCAGCCTGTTTGAGGACTTCCGACACATGCAGTGCCTTGAGTTCGTTTAAGTGCATGGAGTGGCTAACTGAAAAGTTGAACGAAATAGGGGGGAGGGTTGGGCTGCGCTGGCTTGTCAGCCGCAACCTGTGGTCTTACACCGGGAACTCGAACCAGCTCTGGGTGAGCTGGTGAACTGGCGCCATTATGACAGGAAATAGTGGTGCTGTGGAAGAGCGCCAGAACTGGCGCCGCATGAGAAGCGAAGGACAGCCAGCGGTACCTGCTGGCGCTGGACCGCCGTGCCAGCCGTCAGGCCAGTTGCTGGTCGATAAAGGCGATCATCTGGCCCTTGCTCATGGCGCCGACTTTGGTCGCGGCCAACTGGCCGGACTTGAACAGCATCAAGGTCGGTATGCCGCGAATGCCGAACTTGGCCGGTATGTCGCGGTTCTCGTCCACGTTCATCTTGGCAACCTGCAGCTTGCCCTCATACGTGGCGGAAAGCTCGTCCAGAATCGGTGCGATCATTTTGCACGGGCCGCACCACTCAGCCCAGTAGTCCACCAGCACCGGCACGGCCGATTGCAGTACGTCAACTTCGAAAGACGCGTCCGAGACATGTTTGATAAGTTCGCTGGCCATGGTGTTTCCTAGGGGGGTTGTGGAGATACAGGTAAAGTGGGGAAATTGTGACAGAAACCAAGCCCCTCTCCGATTCAAGCGCGCCTATCGACAGGATAGCAAAAAAACATCATGTCGAGGCGGTCTGGGATCAACTGATGCAGCAGATCCGCGCCGAAATGTTGACGCGCCAGCTGCATCCGGCGCGCGCGGTGGTGCTGCTGCCTTATGCGCAATTGATGCCCGAGGCGCGCAGCGCGTGGTCAAGAACCGCCGTTGCGTCGGCGGCATCGGAGCCGGCTCATTTTCTGCCGCGCTTTGAGACCACGATGAACTGGACGCGCGCCCTCGGTGGCTTTGCGCCGGGCGCCGATGACCTCCGCATGGAAGTCGGGCGCGACCTGTTGACTGCCGCTTCGCTGCTGACGCGCGCCGGCCTGGGCGCTTTTCAACACCTGCTGTCACAGCGCATGATGGAAGCTGCCTGGAGCCTGGCGCGCGTTGCCGCTGCCGTGGCGCCGTCCCAGCGCGTGCAGTGGGGCGCGCAGTGCGCCGCGACGCTGACGCAGGGGCTGGATGACCCGCTGCTGGCGCTGGAAGCCGCTACCGCGCGCATTGCGCTGGCCTGGGCCGCGAGTTCAAGTTATCCGACCGATGCGGTCTTCTGCGCAACACCCGATCTGCTGGTGTTGCTGCAGGGTTTTCAGGCCGAGCCGTTGACGCTCAAATTGCAGCAGACACTGGCTACGTGTGCCATCGCATTGCCCTTTGCCGCCGATGCAGCGCCGGGTTCGGACGCCGACAGCGGCACGCTGTCGCTGCACGCGGCGCAGGATGGCGAAGACGAGGCGCAGCGCGCCGGCGCCTGCGTGCTGGCGCACCTGGCAGCGGGGCGCAGCCCGGTCGCGCTGGTGGCGCAGGACCGGCTGCTGACGCGGCGCGTGTGCGCGATGCTGGGCCGGCGCGGTGTCGCGCTGCGCGACGAAACCGGCTGGAAGCTCTCCACCACGCGGGCCGCTGCCTCGCTGATGAGCCTGTTGCGCGCGCTGGTCTGGGATGCGTCCACAGACGCGGTGCTGGACTGGCTCAAGAACGCCCCCGCTTTCGACTCGCGCATCGTCATGCAGTGCGAAGTCCGCTGGCGTCGCAGCGGCGAGCGCGATTGGCGCTCGGTGCCACCTGATGATGCGCTGAAAGGGCCGGTGCAAGCCGTGCGTGACGCCTTGCAGTCGGCGCGGTCGCTGTCGCGCTGGCTCACCGACCTGCGGCTGGCGTTGGAGAGCGTCGGGCAGTGGAGTGAACTGCTACAAGACCTGGCCGGGCAGGCGGTGCTGGACGCGCTGCGCCTGCGCGATGGCGCGCAGCTTGAGTTTGCCGACGTTGCACTGCGCCTGAGTCTGAGCGAGTTCACGGTCTGGATCAGCCAGACACTGGAGGGCATGAGTTTTTCACCACCGCACCCAAGCCAGGCCCAAGTCGTGGTGCTGCCCTTGAGTCAACTGCTGGGGCGACCGCTCGCCGCCGTGGTGCTGCCGGGTTGTGACGAACGCAGCCTGCCGCTGTCACCCGAGCCGCCGGGTATGTGGACTGCCGCACAGCGGGCCGTTCTCGGTCTGCCGACGCGCGAGCAACTGGCGGCGGCTGAGCGCGCGAGCTGGCGTTACGCCTTGCGCTTTCCCTACGTTGACCTGTTGTGGCGCCAGAGCGAAGCCGGCGAGCACTTGATGCCAAGCGGCTTTGTGCAGGAATTGCTGTTGCAAATGCCGGTGGAGCTCGCGCCCGACCCCAGCGTGCTGCGCGCTCTCACGCCGCAGCCGCGTGGCATGCCGGCGCCTATCGGCGCCGCATTGGCTGTGACTAGGCTGTCCAGCAGCGCGTACGAAGATCTGCGGCGTTGCCCGTACCGTTTTTTTGCGTTGCGCCAGTTGAAGTTGCAGGAATCCGACGAGCTCGACACCGACCTGGGCAAACGCGATTTCGGCAACTGGCTGCACCATGTGCTGAGAATATTTCATGAAGCATTGGGCACCACAACGCAGACCGCAGCACCGGACCGGGCAGCAGCGCTCAACGCAGCCGCTGCACAGGCAAGCGCCGAGCTTGGTCTGTCGCCTGCTGAGTTCCTGCCGTTCGCCGCTGCCTGGCCGCGCGTGCGTGACGGCTACCTGCAATGGCTGCGCGGGCACGAAGCGTCTGGTGCCAGTTTTGTCGCCGCCGAAGCGTGGCGCGAAACAGAGCTCGGTGCGCTGACGCTGGTCGGCAAGATCGACCGCATCGATCGACTGGCCGACGGCACGGCGCTGGTGATCGACTACAAGACCGAAGCGCCGGGCAATACGGCGCAACGCATCAAGGAGCCGCTGGAAGACACGCAACTGGCTTTTTATGCGGCGCTGCTGAGCGATGACACACTGGCCGGTGCCTACGTCAACGTCGGCGAAAAAGACGGCAGCAAGAGCTACGCGCAAACCGACATTGTCGATTTGCGTGATCAACTGATTGAGAGCATTGGCAGCGACATGGCGCGCATTGCGCAGGGTGCGCCGATGCCTGCCTTGGGCGAGGGCAAAGCCTGCGAATTTTGCGTGGCGCGCGGTCTTTGCCGAAAAGATTTTTGGGAAGTTGATTAGCCATGCCGCACAGCCAACCCGCGTTCGAGCACAACGGCCAACCGGTCAGCGCCGAGGCGTTTTACGCCATAGCCTGTGATCCGCGCCGCAGCGTGGCAGTAGAAGCCTGCGCCGGTGCCGGCAAGACCTGGATGCTGGTGTCGCGCATGCTGCGCGCGCTGCTCGATGGTGTCGATCCCGCCAACGGTCAGTTGCGGCTACAGCCGCACGAGATACTGGCGATCACCTTCACCAAGAAGGCCGCCAGCGAGATGCGTGAGCGCCTGTACAAATGGCTGGCTGAATTTGCCGGCGCTGACGAGCCGACCTTGCTCAGGGAGTTGCAGGATCGTGGTGTCGTGTTGCGTGCTCAAGCGCCGTCGTCGGCCCAGTTGGCGCAGCAGTTGTCCGGCCTGTACCGCAGCATTCTGGCCAGCGGGCGCGAGGTCCAGGTGCGCACTTTCCATAGCTGGTTTGCGGCGCTGCTGCGCAGTGCGCCATTGTCCGTATTGCAGCAAATGGGGTTGCCCGCCAGTTATGAATTGCTGGAAGACGACGCGCCGGCCAGGGCGCAGGTGTGGCGGCGTTTTTGTGCGGCGCTGCTGACGCAACCACAGGCTGGTGTCAAGGCGGACTTTGAGGCGGTGGTGTTCGAGTACGGCCGATCGCAAACCGAGAAAGCCTTGCAGGCGGCGCTGGACAAGCGCACCGAGTTCGCACTGGCCGATGCGCAAGGAGTTGTAGATAGCTCGGTGAAGCCTTTTGGCGAACAGTACCCCGAGTTTGCCGGACTCGCCGTGCCGGATGATTTTTTGAGCACCGAGCCGTCACGCTGGCAAATTCTGCAGGCCGCTGCGAAAGCGCTGGGTCGTGCGAGCGCTCCAACGTTTTCGTCCAAAGGGGTCGAGCTGGAAACTGCACTCACCGGCGGTGATGTGTCCGGCGTGGTTGGAGCCTTGCTGACGAAAGACGGAACGGCGCGCAAGTTTGGCGAGAAGATCGTCGATATCGAGGTAGTGCGCCAGGCGCAAGACCTGGTGCTGCGGCTACAGGCGGCCCGCGCCCAGCATGCGGCCTGGAATTACCAGCAGCGCATGGCGCGACTGAGCCGCGTGCTGCTGGCCGAGTACGCCGCACTCAAACGCGAGCGTGGCTGGGTGGACATGAATGACGTGGAGCGCGCCGCGTTGCTGATGCTTGGTGACCCGGTGCTGTCGGGCTGGGTGCAGGAGCGCCTCGATGTGCGCATCAAGCATCTCTTGATCGACGAATTTCAGGACACCAATCCGCTGCAGTGGCAGGCGTTGCGTTGCTGGCTCAGCGGCTACGCCGGCGCGGGAGGTGCTGCGCCCAGCGTATTCATTGTGGGCGATCCGAAGCAAAGCATTTACCGTTTCCGCCGTGCCGAGCCGCAGGTGTTTCAGGCGGCCAAGGCTTTTGTGCGCGATGCGTTGGCGGGTGAGCTGCTGAGCTGCGACCACACGCGGCGCAACGCCGGCGCCGTCATCGCCACGGTCAACGCGGCGATGAGCGACGCCTCCGAGGTCGATGCTTACGCCGGTTTTCGCCAGCACACGACCAGCTCATTGGAGCCCGGAGCGGTCTTCAAGTTGGCGCCGATTGCGCGACCCGAGCGGACTGCGGCGCAGCCGGGGCCAGGTGAGGCGGCTGGTGAGTGGCGCGACAGCCTGAGCACGCCGCGCGAGACCGCAGAGGAGACCCTGCGCACTCTGGAAGCACGCCAGGCGGCGCAAGCGATTGCGCAGCAGCTTGACCATTTGCAGCCGGCTGATGTGATGGTGCTGTCGCGCAAACGCTCGGCCTTGCTGCCGATGCACGACGAGCTGCGCAAGCTGCACATCGCGGCTCAAATCGGTGAGAAGACCGAATTGATCGACTGCTGCGAAGTGCAGGATGTGGTGGCGCTGCTCGATGTGCTGGTGTCAACGCAGCACGACCTGTCGCTGGCGCGTGTGCTCAAGTCGCCGCTGTTTGGCGTGAGCGACGAAGCGCTGGTGGCGTTGGCGCTGGCGCAAGGCGAGGTAAAAGTGCCGTGGTTCGAGCTGCTGGAAGAAACGGAGCTGGTAGCGAGCGATGGGCGCGCCGTGCTGGCATGTCTGCGGCGCTGGCAAGGCTGGTTAAACCAATGGCCGCCGCACGATGCGCTGCAGGCCATCTACGACGATGGCGATGTGCTGGCGCGCTTCGCTGCCGCTGCGCCGGCCAACCAGCGCGACACCGTGCTGGCCAATTTGCGCTCGCTGCTGACGGTGTCGCTGCAGCTTGGCGGTGGCCGCTACGTCACGCCCTACGCTTTTGTGCGCGCGCTCAAGGCCGGCGGCGTGCTGGCGCCGGCGGCGGTCAATGCGCAGGCCGTGCGTCTGCTCACCATTCATGGTGCCAAAGGGCTCGAAGCGCAACTCGTGCTGCTGCTCGATACCGACACGCCGCCGCGCAATGCCGACACCATGAGCGTGCTGGTGGACTGGCCGGGTGAGTCGGCATGGCCGCGCAAATTTGTCTTTCTGGCCAGCGAGAATCAACCGCCGGCGTGCGCGGTGGCGACGCTGGCTGACGAGCGGCTGGAGCGCCAGCGCGAAGAACTCAACGCCCTGTATGTGGCGCTGACCAGAGCGCGCAACACGCTGATGATCTCCAGTATCGAACCGCACCGGGTGGCCGGATGTAGTTGGTGGCAGCGCCTGGCCGAGCTGGCGACGCCGCTCCCTGCGTCACCGACCATTGCAGCAGCGGCCCCGGCGAACGCTGATGTTGGCGCCATTTTTCAGATCAAGGCGCTGCCGATGCTGGCCGACGGACAGTTGCCAGCGCCAGGCAGCGTGGACGTCGAAGCCGGGCAAAGTGGCACGGGCGCTGAGTCTGATTCGCTGCCAGCGCGCATCGGCAAGGCGATGCACCGCCTGCTCGAATGGGGCGTCGCGTCGGCTGTCAACACGGCCGCTGCCAGCGGCGAGTTTGCATTGACGCCGGCGCAGGGCCAGCAGGCGGCGGCAATGGCGCATTGCATCTTGTATGGCGAAGCCGCCTGGGCCTGGGACCCGGCTGTGCTGGGCTGGCAGGGCAACGAAGTGGAATTGCTGTACCAGGGTCAGACCCTGCGGCTGGACCGGCTGGTGCAACGCCAGGACGCCGACCATGCCGGCCACTGGTGGGTGCTGGATTTCAAGTCGAGCACGGCACCGCAACTGCAGCCCGAGTTGGTGGCACAGTTGTCCGGCTACCGGACTGCGGTGCAGGCGATCTATCCGGATGACGTGGTCAGGGCGGCGTTCCTGAGCGCGCAAGGTGTGTTGATTGAACTGGGAAACAGTGCATGAAAAAAGTGATTGTGGTGGGCGGTGGCCCGGCCGGCTTGATGGCGGCCGATGTGTTGTCGCGCGCTGGTGTGGCTGTGCATCTGTATGACGCCATGCCCTCGGTCGGGCGCAAGTTTTTGCTGGCCGGCAAGGGCGGGCTCAATCTGACGCACTCCGAGCCGTTCGACATTTTTGTTTCGCGCTATGGCGCGCGGCGCGCGCAGCTACAGAACCTGTTGCGGGACTTTGATCCAACTGCGGTGCGTCAGTGGGCACAGGAACTCGGCGTCGATACCTTTGTCGGCAGTTCGGGCCGCGTCTTTCCGACCGAGATGAAGGCTGCCCCGTTGCTGCGCGCCTGGCTTCGTCGCCTGCGCCATCGTGCGCCCGGCATTGGCGTGCAGTTTCATATGCGGCATCGCTGGACCGGCTGGCAGGCCGACAGCGCTGCTGTGACGAAGCTGAGCTTTGACACTGCATCAGGTGCGCTGCAAGCGCAGGCCGACGCCGTGCTGCTGGCTCTCGGCGGTGCCAGTTGGTCCCGACTCGGTTCCGACGGCGCCTGGGTGCCGTGGCTGAGCGCGCGCGGCGTCGCGGTGGCGCCGCTGTTGCCAGCCAACTGCGGCTTTGATGTGCAGGGTGGCTGGAGTGAGCATTTCGCCAGCCGTTTTGCCGGCCAGCCGTTCAAGTCGGTGGCGATCAGTTTCAGCGCGTCTGACGCCGGCGTCTTTCAGCGCAAGGGCGAGTTTGTTGCCACCGCCAGCGGCGTCGAGGGCAGCCTGATTTACGCGGCGTCGAGCCAGTTGCGCGACCAGATCATGCAGCATGGCAAGGCCACTTTCACACTCGACCTGTTGCCTGACTTCAGCGCAGAGCGCGTGCTGGCAGATGTGCGCCACCCGCGCGGCTCGCGCTCGCTGTCAAGTCATCTGAAAAGCCGGCTCGGCATCGACGGCATCAAGGCCGCCTTGCTGTACGAACTGCTGAGCAAGGAGCAAATGCATGACCCGGCGCAGCTCGCAACTGCGATCAAAGCCTTGCCGGTAACGCTGGTGGCCGCGCGCCCGATCGACGAAGCAATCAGCAGCGCCGGCGGCGTGCGCTTTGAAGCGCTGAATGAGAACCTGATGGTTGAGCAACTGCCGGGCCTGTTTTGCGCCGGCGAGATGCTCGACTGGGAGGCTCCCACCGGCGGCTATTTGCTGACCGCCTGCCTGGCCAGCGGCAAGCGCGCGGGGGAAGGCGTTCTGGCCTACCTTGGCGTCAAAGCTGGTGACAGAGCCTGAGTAGCTATCTCAGGAAGATGCGTGCTTTGACTGCCCCGGGTTCTTCTTGGACTTGCCCGGCAGCATCGGCGCCGGACGGCGTCCGTCCAGGATATGAAAGAACGCGAGCACCGGGTGATGCCACATCATGCGCGGCCCGGCCCATTGCATGATCACCCGGACTTGCTCGCGCATATCGACGCTGTAGCAGTGCACCAGGCAATGGGTGCAGGTCGGTTTGGCGTCGCCGAACACGCAGCGCCTGAGCCGGCGCGTGGCGTACTCGAACAGCTCGGCGCAGTCGTGGCACAGCGGCGCCCCAACCGGATGGTGGTGGCTGCGGCAGTACAGGCGCATCATCGCGTCGATGGTCTTGAGTTCGCGCGCCCGCCGCACAAAGCGCTTGTCGGTGACAAATTCGATGACTTTGGTTTCGGACATGACGGGTGTGAAAAGTGGGTGCTGCGTCGGGGTGGCGCGACTCACACCATCTGCGCGCGCAGTTTGCGCGCCAACGCCGCGTATTTGGGGTGCGCCGCCGGGCCGATTTCATCACGTTCAACGCGCGCGAAGTCGGCTTCAATGCGCGCCGCTTCGTCGGCGGGGACCGCGCGGTCGGCCATCGGGAACAGAATATTGTCTTCCTTCATGATGTGCTGGCGCAGGTGCCGGACATAGGCAAGCGCGTACATGATGACGTCCTCGCGCGCGCTTTGGTCGCCGCCGCGCAGCTTGTGCGCCGCCTGCGTCAACGCCTGGGTAAAGCGCCGCGCCTCGGTGTGCTCGGACAGCATCACCGCCACCGGCCCGGCGTCCGGCGAGAAGCCGTAGTTGGCCAGCGCCTTGAATAGCACGCCCTCTTCCTTGCGGTGATGCGTGTCGTCGGCAAAGCCGCGGATGAATTCGGCCGCATCGACAAAGAAGTCTGCGGGCGTGTCGGTACCGGCGGCCAGTTTTTGCGCGCCTTGCTCCAGCGTGTCGAGCACGGACAGGATCAGCACGTGCTCCTGCATCAGAATCTGAGTTGCTTTCATATCGAACTGTCCTTTATTCCGCGGCGCAGTCGCATGGCGCGCCCAACCACATCAAGCTGCGCGTCGCCCAGTACTTGCTTGGCGAGCGGCAGCAGCTCTTCTTCTTCGCGTGCGATGTGGTGCTCATAAAGCCCCACCATGCGCTCGACTTCCTCACCTCCGAGCTCGGGAGCGGTTCCCAGCCAGATGCCTTCAAGCTTCCAGCGCACACCGCTCCAGGCCTGTTCCAGCTCGCGGTGCTGTGCCAGCAGCGCGTCGATCAGTTTCTGCAGTGGCGCCAGTTCGGCTGCGGGCGCAAACTGCAGCAGCGCGGGGAAAAGGTCTTCCTCTTCGTCGGCATGATGGTGCCGGGCCGACGTGTCGAAGTAGCGCAGCACGCTCAGCGCCGCCTCACGCGCCGCCTGGTCCGGCCCGTTTGCCGCCAGATGCGGCACCAGTCGGCGCAGCGTCTGGCACTGGCGCTCGACCCGCGAGTGGCAGGCCGACAGCATTTCCAGTGGCACTTCAAAGCCGACTGCGGGCGAGTCGAAACCGGGGAAAGAAATAGTGGTTTGGGTTGTGCTCATGGAGCTGTATTGTAGGGAAGATGCATTTAATATGCCTGTTCTAGGATTGTAGCTGACGGCGCTGCGCGGGGTCAATAGGGCGCGTGGCGCTGCGCTGACCTGGAATGGCGTTGCCTGTACCGGCAGCGCCGGCTTCGTCAACGGCTACGGCGGCAGCGCCGCCAACCTCGCAGTGCGTTTGGCGGCGCAGCGTTTTGGGGATAGCGATCAGCCCAGGAAAAACGCTCTGATGGTTTAGAATACCATCACCATGGTCAAGGCAACGCTGATTCTGGACAGCAAAACCGTTTTGCAGGACGGTCGCGTTTTGCAGCGCAAAATTTGGCGCATTCCGCAAGAACAGACCGATAGGCCTCACGGATTCAAGTACCGTTTGTATTGTGGTCGCAATGGCCAAACCATTGTGCGGTACGACAACGAAGCCGGTAAAGGTGATCACCGCCATGTGGGCCCGCAGGAGTTGGAAACGGCGTATGTTTTCAGTTCTTTGGTGCAACTGCTCCAGGACTTTGCGCAAGACGTGGAGCGATTCTCAGGAGAGATCAAATGAAGCGAATCGAAATTGACGTGATAGACCCCAGGGCCGAGCAGGCCGCGCTGTTGGCCTGGGCCGCCAGGGTGGACGCCGGTGCTGCCAGTAAACAGACAACTCCCCAGTTGCGCTTTGCCAGCTATCGGCAACTGCACGCCACATTGACAGAAAAGCGCATGGCTTTGCTGGAATATGTGGCGCTGCATGAGGGCCTGAGCATTCGCCAGTTGGCGCTGCAACTGGAGCGGGATTACCGTAACGTCTATGACGACGTGCAGCGCTTGCTGGAACTGGGTCTGGTTGAAATCAAAGACAGCAAACTGCACGTTCCCTACGACGAAATCGACATTCGCAAAACACTGCGCGAGGCGGCCTGATGGCGGTTGGCGGTTGTGTGAGCGAATCTCACGATGTTCAATGAGGTTGACGAGCCTTACCCCGGCACTGGCTCCACAGTTAGGGCTGCTTGGTTCCCCACCTGACCCGGTTGGCCGCTTCACCATGCGGGGAGGCCCGTCACCTTGTATTGTAAGGGTTGCAGGAGCGCTCTGTCGGGCCAGGCCACACCGTAGAATCAAAGCATGTCCTACCTCGTGCTCGCCCGCAAGTACCGTCCGCGCAACTTTACCGAAATGGTGGGGCAGGACCACGTGGTGCAGGCGCTGACCAATGCGCTGGGCACGCAGCGGCTGCATCACGCCTACCTTTTCACCGGCACGCGCGGTGTTGGCAAGACGACGGTGGCGCGCATCCTGGCCAAGTCGCTGAACTGCCAGGGTGTGGATGGCCAGGGCGGCATCACGGCCACGCCATGCGGCGTTTGCCAGGCTTGCTGCGACATCGACTCAGGGCGTTTTGTCGATTACACCGAGCTCGACGCCGCGTCGAACCGGGGCGTCGATGAAGTGCAATCGCTGCTTGAGCAGGCCGTGTACAAACCGGTGCAAGGGCGCTTCAAGGTGTTCATGATCGACGAGGTGCACATGCTCACCGGTCATGCCTTCAACGCCATGCTCAAGACGCTGGAAGAGCCGCCCGACTATTTGAAATTTGTACTGGCGACGACCGACCCGCAGAAGGTGCCGGTCACCGTGCTGTCGCGCTGCCTGCAGTTCAACTTGCGCCCGATGGCGCCCGAGACGATTCGCGAGCATCTGGAAAAAGTCCTGCAGGCCGAGAACGTGCCGGCCGATGCGCAGTCGCTGCGGCTGCTCTCGCGCGCCGCGCGCGGCTCGATGCGCGACGCGCTGAGCCTGACCGATCAGGCGATCGCGTTTGGCGCCGGCCAACTGGGCGAGGCGACGGTGCGCCAGATGCTGGGCAGCGTGGACCGCTCCTATGTTGTGCGTCTGCTGCAGGCGCTTGCCGCAGGCGACGGCAAAACGGTGGTCGAGACGTCCGAGGTGCTGCGCCTGCACGGCCTGAGCGCGGCTTCGACACTGGAAGAAATGAGCGCCGTGCTGCAGCGCATGGCGGTGCTGCAGGCACTCGGCGCCGCGACTGAGGCGGACGACAGCGACCCCGACGTGGCCGACGTCGCGCGGCTGGCGGCGCTGATGCCGGCGGACGAGACGCAGTTGCTGTACAGCATCTGCCTGCACGGTCGTGGCGAGCTCGGTCTGGCGCCGGACGAATATGCGGCGCTGACCATGGTGCTGCTGCGTTTGCTGGCGTTCAAGCCCGGCGTGGTTCAGCCTGCCGCGCAGGAAAAAAAAACTCTGAAATCGCCGGCGCTTGAGCCAACCGCGCCGCCTGCTGCGGCCCCGGCAAGCGTGCCGCCACCGGGGCAGCAACTGCATGTTGTCACGCTGCCAGTGGCTGCCGCGCAGGAGCGTGTGTTCGACGCCGACCAGCCGCTGGCCAAAGCCGAGGCGGTTGCCGAAAGAACCGAAGTTGTCGCGCTTACGGTGCATGTGCAGGCCGATTCTCGCGCCGAGGCCGCCGCCGGACAACTGGCCAGCGCGGTGCTGGTGCCGACTGAAGACGGCGAGTTCTGGCACCAGACGGTCATGCAACTGATTGGGCGCGAGCTGATCAACGCAATGGTGCGTGAGCTCGCGTTGCAATCGCAACTGGTAGCGCGCGACCAGGGTCAGTGGCTGCTGCGCGTCGAGCGCGAATCGCTGAACCAGCCGGGCAGCCGCGACCGTCTGGCAGCGGCCTTGCTGCTGGCGGGGCACGCGGTGCGCCTGGATGTCGAAATTGGCCGCGTCACCGACAGTCCGGCGCGACGCAATCTGGCGCTCGAGGCCGAACGCATGCTGGCGGCCGAGAAAATCATTTTTGAAGATCCGTTTGTGCAGACCATGATGCGTGATTTTGGGGCGAAAATCGTGCCCGGAAGCATCAAACCCGGCTGATTCAATTCAGGCCCAACATAACTCCAGGAAATACCATGTTCAACAAAGGACAACTCGCTGGCCTCATGAAGCAGGCCCAGGCAATGCAGGACAACATGAAGAAGGCGCAAGAAGAATTGGGCCTGGTTGAAGTCAGCGGTGAGTCGGGCGCCGGCCTGGTCAAGGTGACGATGACCTGCAAGCACGATGTCAAGCGCGTCACGATCGACCCCAGTCTGCTGGCCGAAGACAAGGACATGCTGGAAGATCTGGTGGCGGCGGCGTTCAACGCCGCCGTGCGCAAGGCCGAGGAGACCTCAGCCGAAAAGATGGGCAAGATCACGGCCGGCATGCCGGGCCTCCCCGGCGGCATGAAGTTCCCTTTCTGAGACCTTGTGGGAAAGACCGCAGCGACACGCAGTGCGCAAGCTCTGTCCCCAACTGATCAGGGCAGTTCGTGTCCAACGCCAACTCTCTTGACGCGCTAATCCAGGCGCTGCGCCGCTTGCCGGGCGTCGGCATCAAGTCGGCGTCGCGCATGGCGTTTCACCTGCTGCAGCACGATCGTCCCGGCGCGCTGCAGTTGTCGCGCGCGCTGCAAGAGGCCGCCGACACGGTGCGCCACTGCCAGCGTTGCCACACGTTCACGCAGGCTGACATATGCGCCACCTGTCTGGACGCGCGGCGCGACGCGTCCAAACTGTGCGTCGTCGAAACGCCGGCTGACCAGTCGGCGCTGGAGCGAACCGGCGCTTACAACGGGCTGTACTTTGTGCTGATGGGCAAACTCAGTCCGCTTGACGGCATTGGTCCGAAGGAGATCGGCATGAAGGGCCTGTTTGAGCGCGCCTGCGACGGCATTGTGCAAGAAGTCATTGTGGCGACCAACTTCACCGCCGAAGGCGAGGCCACGGCGCACGTCATCATCGAAGGGCTCAAAGCTCATGGTCTGCATCTGACGCGCCTGGCGCGCGGTGTGCCGATCGGCAGCGAGCTCGAATATGTGGACCTTGGCACCATCGCGCACGCGCTGGTAGACCGACGCTAAACCCCCTTTTGTTGCGCTCGCGGTAGGTAAAAACCCGTGCGGGATGTTCCCGATGCGGTTTTGACCCGCTCTGGCTATGCTTGCCTTGAACCTGCAACAAAAGATGCTCGATGACCCTGGAATCCAAATGAATCACATCAGCCTGAACCGGCGCGCGTTTGCCGCGCTGGCCGCATTGTCTGGCGCGTCGGTCGTGGCGCCCGTGCTGTGGGCGCAGCCGCGCCTCGAAAAGACCAAAATCTCGATAGCCGTTGGCGGCAAGGCGGCGTTCTATTATTTGCCGCTGACCATTGCCGAGCAGCTCGGTTATTTCAAGGCCGAAGGTCTGGAAGTCGAGATCAGCGACTTTGCGGGCGGCTCGCGCGCCTTGCAGGCGGTTGTCGGCGGCTCGGCCGACGTGGTTTCCGGCGCCTATGAGCACACCATCAACCTGCAGTCCAAGGGGCAAATGTTCCAGGCGTTTGTGCTGCAGGGGCGCGCGCCGGCGATCTCGATGGGGATCTCGCTCAAAACAATTCCGCATTACAAGACGGTGGCTGACCTCAGGGGCAAGAAAATCGGAATCTCGGCGCCTGGCTCATCGACCAATATGGTGGCGAATCTGATCCTGTCGCGCGCCGGTCTCAAGCCCGGCGACGTCAGCTTCATCGGCGTTGGCACCGCTGCCGGGGCGCTCAGCGCGTGGCGTTCGGGCCAGCTTGATGCGATGAGCAACATCGACCCGGTGATGACCATGCTCGAGCAAAAGGGCGAGGTTCGCATCATTGCGGACACGCGCACGCTCAAGGGCACGGCCGACGTGTTTGGCGGCCTGATGCCGGCCGGCTGCCTGTATGCGCCGACCGAGTTCATCCAGAAGAACCCGAACACCGTGCAGGCGCTGACCAATGCGATCGTGCACAGCCTGAAATGGCTGCAAACAGCCGGCCCGAGCGACATCATCAAGACGGTTCCCGAGGCTTATCTGCTGGGCGACCGGGCGCTGTATCTGGCTGCGTTCAACAAGGTGCGCGAAGCGGTTTCTCCCGACGGACTGATTCCCGACGAGGGGCCGCGCACTGCGGTCCGGGCGCTGGCCAGTTTTGATGCCACGATCAAGGTGGACAAAATCGAACTGGCGAAGACCTTCACCAACGAATTTGCGAAAAAGGCCAAAGAGCGCTTCAAGGCTTGAGCTTGTATGCCTGACACCGCGCCGGCACCTGATTACGCGCTTGAATTTGTTGAGCTGAGTTGTGTCTTCAAGGCGCGCGATGCGTCGGCGCAGCGCTATACCGCAGTAGCCAATACGACACTGCGCATCAAGGCCGGCGAGTTTGTCTCGGTGGTCGGCCCCACCGGCTGCGGCAAGTCCACTTTGCTCAACATCGGCGCCGGTCTGCTGGCGCCCTCGGGCGGACAGGTGCGCGTGTTCGGCCAGCCGCTCGCCGGCATCAACCGGCGCGCCGGCTACATGTTTCAGACGGATGCCCTGATGCCCTGGCGCAGCGCTCTGGACAACGTCATGCTGGGCCTGCAATACCGGGGCGTGCCCGACGAGCAGGCCAGGGCGCAGGCGCAAGGCTGGTTGCAGCGCGTCGGCCTTGGCGAGTTTGGCGACCGCTATCCGCATCAACTCTCGGGCGGCATGCGCAAGCGCACCGCGCTGGCGCAGGTGCTGGCCTTGGACCCCGACATCATCCTGATGGACGAGCCGTTTAGCGCGCTCGACATCCAGACGCGCCAGTTGATGGAAGATGAAGTGCTGGAGTTATGGGCCGCCAAGAAGAAGGCCGTGCTGTTCATCACGCACGACCTGGACGAGGCGATTGCAATGAGCGACCGGGTAGTAGTTCTGTCGGCCGGACCGGCAACGCATCCACTCGGTGAATTTGTCATTGATCTGGAGCGCCCGCGCCATGTGGCCGAGGTGCGCACGCAGCCGCGCTTTATCGAACTGCACCGGCAAATCTGGGAAGTGCTGCGCGACGAAGTGCTCAAGGGCTACGCGCAGCAACTGCGCAAGGCGGCCTGAGCATGGCGCGTCTGTGGAACTGGCTAAAGCCGTCCGAGCGCAATTTGCGCGTCTGGCAACTGGCTTTGCTGGCGCTCGTTCTGCTTGGCTGGCAATGGGCGTCACGCGACCAGCAGATCGCTTTTTTTCTTGGCAACCCGCTGCAGGTGGCGGGGCGCGTCTGGTCGTGGTTTATGCCGTTTGATCTGGCTGCCAACTGGTTCTTTCCGGACGGACTGGCCGGGCGCGCCGACATCTATCGCCATCTGGGTGTGACCTTGCTGGAGACCGTGCTGGCGTTTGGCATCGGCACCGTGCTCGGTCTGGCGTGCGGCCTGTGGCTGGCACTGTCGCCGCTGGCCAGCGCGCTGCTGGAGCCCTACATTACCGCCGCCAACTCGATGCCGCGCGTGATATTGGCGCCGATCTTCGCGCTCTGGTTTGGCCTGGGTATCTGGAGCAAAGTGGCGCTGGCTGTGACGCTGGTGTTCTTTATTGTTTTCTTTAACGTCTATCAGGGCGTCAAGGAAGTCAGCCCGGTGGTGCTGGCCAATGCGCGCATGCTGGGCGCGAATCAGCGCCAACTGCTGAGAACGGTTTATCTGCCGAGCGCCACGGCCTGGGTCTTTTCCAGCTTGCACACCTCGGTCGGCCTGGCGTTTGTTGGCGCCGTGGTCGGCGAATATCTGGGTTCGGCGCGCGGCGTCGGCTACCTGATTTTGCAGGCCGAGGGCACGTTTGACGTCAACACGGTGTTTGCCGGCATCATGGTGTTAACGGCCTGCGCACTGCTGCTCGATGGCATTGTGAGCCGGCTGGAGCGCAGCCTGATGAAATGGCAACCGCGGCAGGGGGAGTCGGAGAAGCTGTAGGTCGCTTTAACCGAAGGCGTAACCCGACAATCCACTTTTGCGATGTCGGATTACGCTGCGCTAATCCGACCTACTAACGCTTTGCCACGCGCACTGGCGCGGCCTTGTGGCGGGCCTGCCGGCTGCCGGTTTTTGCGCCAGCTTTGGCCTTCGCCTGCAGCACTGCCTTGCCGGCCTTGCGCTTGCCTGGTTTTTTGACTTTGTCCGCCACCAGCGAGAGCTGGCCGTTGTCTGCCAGGTGCAGGGTGACATCGGTTGCCAGCTGACTGGTGCGCGGCACCAGCAAGCTCGAACCGGCCTTGATCGCAACGCGCGCCGGAATATGGTTGACGCTGCGCAGCGCCGCCTCGGTCATGCCGACGCGCTTGGCGGCATCGGCCGGGCGCATGGTCATCGGCGCCAGCCAGACCGTCCAGCTCGCCAGGCGGCCACCGGTGTAGGCCTCCAGGTTGCTTTGAAACACGATGGCGTTGTCCCACGGCAGCAGGATTTGCGGCGTTCCCGCTGCCAGAATGACGGGCCGGTTGGCGGCCGGGTTGAGCGCCTTGAAGTCTTCCAGTGGCACCTCGGCCAGCTTGGCCGCCAGCGCGACGTCGATGTCGCGTTTGATATCGACTGTCTGGAAATAGGGGTGGTTGCCAATCGCAGGCAACTTCGAGTTGAGCGCCGGCGGGTCGCTGACGATGTTCTTCACCGCCTGCAGCTTGGGCAGATAAAAACGCGTCTCCATCGGCATCGTCAATTCGCTGTAGCTGGTGCCCAGGCCGGCGCGCTGGTTCTTGGCGATGGCGCGCCCCACGCTGCCCTCGCCCCAGTTATAGGCGGCCAGCGCCAACTGCCAGTCGCCGAACATGGCATACAGCTTTTGCAGGTAATCGAGCGCGGCGCGGGTCGATGCCAGCACGTCGCGCCGGTCGTCCCGAAACGCGTTTTGCTTGAGTTCGAAGTATTTGCCGGTGGCCGGCATGAACTGCCACATGCCAGCCGCCTTGGCGCTGGACACCGCTTGCGGGTTGAAAGCGCTCTCGATGAACGGCAGCAGTGCCAGCTCGCTCGGCATATTGCGCAGCTCCAGCTCTTCAACGATGTAGAACAGGTATTTGCGCGAGCGCTCGGTCATGCGCAGTATGTAGTCGGGCCGCGTGGCGTACCACTGCTCGCGCTCGCGCACCAGCGGGGTGTCCAGATTGGGCATACCGTAACCACGCCGGATGCGGTCCCAGATATCGACCGGCGGCGCCAGCGCGGCCACTGCGCGTGAGCTGGCCTGCGCGGCGGTGATTGGCAGCAGCGTACCGGCCGGGCTGACGACCGGGCCGGTCTGGCTGGCCTGCGGTTTCACGTCGGACGGCTGCGTGACAGCGGCGCTGGTGGGGGACTGCGGGTCGGGCGGTGTGACGGTGGTGGTGCTGGCGCAGCCGGCCAGCAACAGCAGGCCGGTCAGGCCAAGGGTTGAGACAATATTCATCGAAATTCGTTTTTCCATTGGCGCAGCGCGGCAAACACGCCGACCTCGTCGGTGGCGTGGGCGTCAAACGCCTGGGCGGCTTGCATCACAGTGGGCTCGCGCGAGCGCAGGAAGGGGTTGATCTGGAGTTCCTGCGCAATGCTGGAGGGCAGGGTGCTTTGATGGTTGGCGCGCAGCGTCTGGGCGCGCGCCAGGTAGGCCGCAAGCGCCTGATTGGAGGGCTCAACGGCGCAGGCAAATTTCAGGTTGCTCAAGGTGTACTCGTGGGCGCAGCAGACGCGCGTGGGTGCCGGCAGCGCGGCCAGCCGGTCGAGCGACGCCAGCATCTGTGCCGGGCTGCCTTCAAACAGCCGGCCGCAGCCGCCGCTAAACAGTGTGTCGCCGCAGAACAGAACCGGCACACCGCCCACATCGGCACAGTAATAGGCGATATGGCCGGCCGTGTGGCCGGGCACGTCGATGACCTGCCAGTCGAGCCCCATGCACTGCAACTGCCGCCCACCCTGCACCTTGGTCATCGGCCCGGCGATCTGCTCGCGCACCGGGCCAAATACCTGGGCGTTGGTGGCCTGGCACAACTCCACCACGCCGCCCGTGTGGTCAGCATGGTGATGGGTGACTAGAATGGCTTGCAGCCGCACACCGTAGCGCTGCAGTGCGTCAAAAACGGGTTGTGCATCACCGGGATCAACCACCAGGGCTTGCTTGCCGTCATGCAACATCCAGATGTAGTTGTCGGTAAACGCAGGTAGTGGAATTAGCTTCATGAACGATCAAATTATAGGGACAGGCTTGCGTGATTGGTTTGGCACGCCGCGCGGCCGCTATCTGCTGGGCTGGGAGCGCGCCCAATTCGACGCTGCGGTGGCCGACATCTTTGGTTTTCATGCGCTGCAACTGGGCCTGCCGGAACTCGACGGCCTGGCCGCCAACCGCATGCCGCACCGCTGGCTGGCCAGCGACGCGCCGGCGCCGGGAGCCGTGCTGGTGACCGATTTCTCGGCGCTGCCGTTTGCCGCCAACAGCCTGGACCTGGTGTTGCTGCCGCACGCGCTGGAGCTCGCTCGCGACCCGCATGCCACGCTGCGCGAGGTCGAGCGCGTGCTGGTGCCTGAGGGTCGCGTCGTGATTTGTGGGCTGAACCCGGCTGCGCTGTGGGGCTTTCGCCAGCACCGTCGCCAGTTGTTGCGGCGTTTCGACTGGGGGCAGCGCGCCGTGCCGCATCAGGAGTTGATAGGCTACTGGCGTTTGCGCGACTGGCTGCGCCTGCTTGGCTTTGAAGTCGAGATCGGGCGTTTTGGCTGTTACCGCCCGGCCATGTCAAGTGAAAAATGGCTGCAACGCTTTAACTGGATAGACCGCGCCGGCGACCGCTGGTGGCCGATCCTGGGTGCCGTGTATTTTGTAGTGGCGGTCAAGCGCGTGCGCGGCATGACGCTGCTCAGCCCGGCGCGCAAACTGCCGCGGGCGCTGGCCTCGGTGCCGGCGTCGGTGGCCAATAGCAGAACCTGGACCGGGCCAGCCGGTTTTATTGAGATGAAGAAAAGGAATACGGATTGAACGCTATAGACATTTACACCGATGGCGCCTGCAAGGGCAACCCCGGCCCGGGTGGTTGGGGTGCGCTGCTCAAATCAGCGGCGTCGCAGAAAGAGCTGTTTGGCGGCGAACTGCTGACCACCAACAATCGCATGGAAATGACGGCGGTGATCGAGGCGCTGTCGGCGCTCAAGCGCCCGTGCCACGTGACGCTGCATGTGGACAGCCAGTATGTGCTCAAGGGCATGACCGAGTGGCTGGCGGGCTGGAAGGCCAAGGGCTGGAAGACGGCGGCGAAGCAGCCGGTAAAGAATGTCGATCTGTGGCAGCGGCTCGATGAACTGGTCAGCACAGCCGGCCACAAAATTGACTGGCGCTGGGTCAAGGGCCATAACGGCGACCCTGGCAACGAGCATGCCGATGCGCTGGCCAATCGCGGTGTGGAACTGGCCTTGCAGCGGGGTCGCTCTGTGCGCACCTGATGTCGGGTTACGCTGCGCTAACCCGACCTACGGGGGCGCAGAGGTGGGTGTGGCATGAGGCTTGTCGGGTTACGCTGCGCTAACCCGACCTACGGGTGTCGGGCTTGGTGATTTGTAGGTCGGCTTAGCCGCAGGCGTAAGCCGACAGGCTGGCTGCGCTAACCGGACAATCTGGCTCGCCGGTTGCAGCCATCAACTCAAATGACAGGCCACCTCGGTTTCGCTGTTTAAAGCGCGCAGCTCGGGCTTTTGCTCGGCGCACAGCGCGATGGCCTTGGGGCAGCGGGTGCGAAAGATGCATCCGGACGGCGGGTTGATTGGCGACGGCAGATCGCCGGACAGAATTTGCAGCGTCTTGTTGCGCTCCAGGCGCGGGTCGGGCAGCGGGATGGCGCTCAGCAGGGCCTGGGTGTAGGGATGACTCGGGCGCTGGTAAATCGCCTGCTTGCCGGCGAGCTCCATGGTCCGCCCCAGATACATCACCATCACGCGCTGGCTGATGTGGCGCACCACGGCCAGGTCGTGCGCGATAAAGACCAGAGCCAGCCCCATCTCGGATTGCAATTGCATCAGCAGGTTGATGATCTGGGCCTGTATCGACACATCCAGCGCCGACACCGGCTCGTCGCAGATCACCAGTTTGGGCTCCAGCACCAGCGCCCTGGCAATGCCGATGCGCTGGCACTGGCCGCCGGAAAACTCATGCGGGTAGCGGTTGATCTGCTGCTCGGTCAGACCGACCTTGGTCATCATTGCGCGCACCTTTTGCATCACTTCCTTGTCGTCCATGCGCGGGAAATGGGTGCGCAGCGGCTCGGCAATGATGTGGCCTATGGTCATGCGCGGATCGAGCGACGCCAGCGGGTCCTGAAAAATCATTTGCACGCTTTTGCGCACGTTGTGCCAGGTGTCGGCGCTGGCGCCCAGCATCTGCTGGCCGTTCCAGACAATGCTGCCGTCGCTGGCGGGAATCAAATTGAGTATCGCGCGTGCCAGGGTCGATTTGCCGCAACCCGACTCGCCGACGATGCCCAGCGTCTGTCCCGGAAAAATGTCGAACGAGACACCATCGACCGCGCGCAGCACGCGCTTGGGCGCCCACGGCCAGGGCGACTCGGCGGGCAACTCGAATTGCACCCGCAGATCGCGCACCGACAGCAACGGTACAGGCGCGCTCATGGATGGAGCGCTGCAGCGTGCAGCGTCACTTCGGCCGCGCTCTTGTGGCAGGCGCGCAAGCCCGCCGCCCGATCGGCGATTGGCAGCAGGGCCGGCTGGGTGGTGCTGCAGCGCGGCTCGGCCAGCGTGCAGCGTTCGCTGAACGGGCAGCCGGCCGGCAGGCGCGCCATATTCGGCGGTGCACCGGGGATCGCCACCAGCGTTTTTTCGGCCTGCTCGATGCGCGGTATCGCGCCCAGCAGACCGACCGTGTAGGGGTGGCTGGGCTGGTAGAAGATGGCGTCGGCGCTGGCTTGCTCCATGACGCGCCCGCCATACAGCACGATCACCTCGTCGCACAGGCCGGCGACCACGCCCAGGTCGTGCGTGATCATCACAATCGCCGTGCCATGGTCGCGCTGCAGCTCGCGCAGCAGGGCAATGATTTGCGCCTGCACCGTCACGTCCAGTGCGGTGGTCGGCTCGTCGGCAATCAGCACATCGGGCTCGCACAGCAGCGCCATCGCAATCATCACGCGCTGGCGCATGCCGCCCGAGAACTCGTGCGGGTAGCGGCTGATGCGCTGCGCCGCCTCAGGAATCTTGACGGCGTCGAGCGCCTGCACGGCGCGCGTGCGCGCCTGCTGGCGCGTCATGCCCTTGTGGAACTCCAGCACTTCGGTCATCTGGCGCTCGACCGTCAGGAACGGATTGAGCGAGGTCATCTGGTCCTGAAAAATCATCGCGACCCGATTGCCGCGAATTTTGTTCAAGGCCTGCGCCGGCATGCTCAGCAGGTCATGCCCATCGAAGCGGGCTTGCCCCGAGGCGCGGCCATTGATCGCCAGCAAGCCCATCATGGCGAGCACGGCCTGGCTTTTGCCGGAGCCGCTTTCGCCGACGATGCCCAGCGTTTGACCGCGCTCCAGCGCGAAGCTGATGCCGTTGACGGCGGTGACGCGGCCATCGGGCGTGGCAAATTCGACGTTCAGATTTTCGACTTCAATCAGTGCCATGGCGCTTACCGTTCTTTCGGATCCAGCGCGTCACGCAGACCGTCGCCAATGAAGTTAAAACAATACAGCGTGACCGACAGCAGACCGGCCGGGAACAGCAGCAGATAGGGTGAGACTTCCATCACCTTGGCGCCGTCCTGAATCAGCACGCCCCAACTGGTCATCGGTTCCTGAATGCCCAGACCGAGGAACGACAGCACTGATTCGGTCAGGATCACGCCGGGCACCGTCACCGAGGTGTAGATCACCACGACGCCGAGCAGATTGGGCACGATGTGGGCGAAGATGATGCGCCGCGTCGAGACGCCCATCGCGCGCGCCGCCTCGACGTATTCCATCGAGCGCAGCGACAGCGTCTGGCCACGCACCACGCGTGCCATGTCCATCCACGAAAAAGCGGTGATCGTCAGCACCACCAGATAGAACTCGCGCCCCAGAATGGTCACCAGCAAAATGGCAATCAGCAGGTACGGAATGGCGTACATCATGTCCACAATGCGCATCATCAGTGCATCGACCTTGCCGCCCAGGAAGCCGGCGGTGGCACCCCATACAATGCCCAGCGAGACTGACGCCAGCGTGGCCAGCAGCCCGACGGTGAGCGAGACGCGTCCGCCGACCAGGCAGCGCACCAGCAGGTCGCGCCCGGCGTCGTCGGTACCCCAGAAGTGGGCGTTCTTGAAACTTGGCCCCAGGCTCATCGCGTCCCAGTCGGCACTGTCAAAGGCGTGCGGCAGCAGCCACGGGCCGGCAATGCAGGCGAGGCAGATCAGCGTCAGCAGGGCCAGGCTGATAAGGGCCGCCTTGTTGCGCACGAAGCGTCGGCGCGCATCGCTCCACAGGCTGCGACCGGCCACCAGGCCTTCCATTTCTTTTGAAGTCAGCATGGGTTGGTCAATCAGGGACGCAGGAATTACAGAAATAGTATCGACCCGTCATCGCGAGGCCGCAAGGCCGTGGCGATCCATGCGGGCGCACCGGGATAATGGATTGCCGCGCTACGCTCGCAATGACGAAAATTGGCATTTTTGTGGTTTGCAGGTCAATAGCGGATTTTCGGGTCGAGCCAGGCATACGCCAGATCGACCAGCAAATTAAGCGTGACGGTCAGCACCGTGATCAGCACCACCAAGCCGAGCACCAGCGTGTAGTCGCGGTTGCCGGCGCCGTTGACGATCAGCTTGCCCAAGCCCGGCAGCGAAAACACCGTCTCCGTCACCAGCGCCGACGTGATCGACGAGATCGCCAGTGGCCCCAGTAGCGACACGACTGGCAGCAGCGCCGGCTTCAACGCATGGCGCAGCACCACGATGCGGGTCGGCAGACCCTTGGCGCGCGCCGTGCGGATGAAGTTGCTGTGCATCACTTCGATCAGGCTGCCGCGCATCACGCGCCCGATGGTGGAGACGTTGATAAAGGTCAGCAGCGCCATCGGTAGCACCATGAAGCGTGGCTCGAAATCGTTCCAGCCGCCGGCCGGCAGCCACTTCAACATGATGGCAAACACGATGATCAGCACCGGCCCCATGACAAAGCTCGGGACCGCACTGCCCAGGTTGCCCAGCAGCATCACCAGGTAGTCGATCACGCTGTTTTGGCGCAGTGCCGCGACAATGCCCAGCGTCACGCCAATCACCACGGATATCAGCAGCGAGCCGCCACCGATGACGGCCGAGACCGGCAGCGCGCGCGCCACCAGATCGTTGACCGACCAGTCGGCGTAGCGAAACGACGCGCCCAAGTCCCCTTGCAGCAGGCTTTGCAGGTAGTACAGGTACTGCTGCCACAGCGGGCGGTCCAGGTGGTACTTGGCCTGCAGGTTGGCCAGCACCGCCTCCGACACTTTGCGTTCGGTATCGAACGGCCCGCCCGGCGTGGCGTGCAACAACAGATAGCACACGGTAATCACGACCAGCATGGTGGGAAGCGCCGCCAGCACGCGGCGCAGCGTGTAAGACCACATCAGCTCGGGCCCTAGTGCTTGATGATGTACAAATCTTTGGAGCGAAAGCGGTCCTGCGCGTTTTCCAGCGAGTAGCCGCCGACGTAGGACTTCACCAGACGCGGCAGCGAGTACTGCAGCAGCGGGATGATCGGATAGTCTTCCATGATCATCTTGGAAGCCTGCGTCAGCAGCGCCTTGCGTTTGGCGGCGTCGGTGCTGTGCGAGCCCTGCGTGATCAATTCCTGCGCCTTGCGGTTGCAGTTGAAGTTGTTGTTCTGGTCCGAGTCGCATTCAACCAGCGCCAGGAAGGTTGTGGCGTCGTTGTAGTCGGCAATCCAGCCATTGCGCGCCATTTGAAACTCGCCGTCATGGCGCTTCTTTAGCAGCACCTTGAATTCCATGCTTTCGGTTTCGATATTCAGGCCCAGCTTGGTCTTCCATTCGGAGGCTGCGAACACCGCCATCTTCTTGTGATACTCGCTGGTGTTGTAGGAGAACGAAAACGTAGAACCCGGCTTCACGCCGGCCTGTTCCAAAAGTTTTTTTGCCTCGGCCACGCGCTTGTCCATCGGCCAGGTCGCCCATTCATAGGGCGTCACATCAGCGCCGTTGACGCCGGCGACGATCACGCTGTAGGCCGGCACCTGGCCATCGGCGGTGACGCGCTGTGACAAGATGTCACGGTCGATCACCATCGACAGCGCCTTGCGCACGCGCACATCCTTGAACACCGGGTTTTGCGTCTGGTACGAGTAGTAACGCAAACCAATCATCGGCGCATTGCGAATCTCCTTGGGGTACTGGACCTTGTACTTCTCATAGGTTCCGGGCGGCAACTGGTAAACCCATTCGTTCTCGCCAGACTCGTACAGCTTGACGTCGGCGTGGCCGTCTTCAATCGGCAGGTAGGTGACCTTGGTCAGTTGCACGTTGGCGCCGTCCCAGTACTGGGGGTTTTTTTCGATTACGACGTGGTTGTTGACCTGCCATTCCTTAAGCGTGAAAGCGCCGTTGGAGACCAGTTTGCCGGGCTTGGTCCAGTCCTTGCCGTTTTTGTCCAGCGACGCCTTGTGCACCGGCCCCAGGTTGTTGTTGCTCATCAATTCGGGCAGGAAGGTGACAGGGAACGCGGTCTTGACTTCGAGCGTCTGCTTGTCGATTGCCTTGACACCAATGTCGGCGGGTGGTTTTGTGCCTTTGACGACCTCGGCGCCATTGAGCAGGAAATGGCCAAAAGTGGCCGCATAAGTGGAGGCAGTCTTCGGGTCAACAAAGCGGCGGATGCCGAACACAAAGTCGTCAGCCGTCACCGGGTCGCCGTTCGTCCACTTAGCGTTCTTGCGCAGCTTGAAAACCCAGGTCGTGCCGTCGGTCTGCTTCCAGCTTTCGGCCACGCCGGGCACGGTCTTGCCGAGCGAGTTGTTGGCGGTCAGGCCTTCAAACAGATCGCGCGTCAGGTTGTTGGCGCCGACCGACTCGGCCAGCGCCGGGTCCAGCGTTTCAGGCTCGGAGCCGTTGTTGCGGATCAGGGTCTGGCTGGGGTGAAGCGGCGTGCCGGCAGGTATCGTCGCCGCCTGGCTGGTAACAACAAGGGCGGACGCAAGAACCGCCCCGCAAAGAGTTCGTGTGAAGAAAAAGTCCATTGTTTGTTTCCTGTTGATTCAGCCTGCTGATGGCATGCCAGCCATCATTCGCGCTAGGTTTTTGAGTAGTCTGATTATGGCTCAGGTGTTTCACCACACATTGAAAGACGGCATAAAAATCAAGGTTCGATTCGGCTGAGCAGGACACCTGCTTGAGTGCCCCGAACCAACCTCGGAACAGCCTCAAGCAGCGCACGCGTATATTCATGCTGAGGATGATGGAGAATGCTGTCAGCGGAGCCCGATTCAACCAAGCGGCCGTTTTTCATTACCGCAATTTCGTGCGCAAGATACTCAACAACGCCAAAGTTGTGTGTGATGAAAAGGTACGCCACCCCAAGCTCCTGCTGTAGTTCCTTCAACAGATTGAGAATCTGCGCCTGCACTGACACATCGAGTGCAGACGTTGGCTCATCAGCCACAATTAACTGCGGTTCGACGGCTAGGGCTCGTGCAATCGCCAAGCGCTGACGCTGTCCGCCCGAAAATTCATGGGGATAACGCGACAGCGCGCTACGGGGCAAGCCCACCTTTTCCAATAGCGCGGCAACACGCTCTCGCCTGACGGCTGGCGCCACATCCGGACGCAAAGATGAGATACCTTCCTCAAGGATCTCGTTGACACGCATGCGGGGATTGAGCGAAGCAAATGGATCCTGGAACACGATTTGTACCGCACGCCGCGCAGTGCGCAGTGGCTCGCCGCTGAGCTGTTCAAGCGGATGACCCGACAACAGTGCCGACCCACTGATTTCCGCCTTGCCGCGCAACAACTGAAGTAACGCCTTGCCAACGGTCGTCTTGCCGCTGCCCGACTCACCCACTAGCGCGAGTGTGCGCCCGGATGCAATACGGAAAGAGACGCCGTCAACGGCCTTGACGTGGCCGATGGTGCGCTGTAGCAACCCCTTACGAATCGGGAACCAAACTTTGTAGTCACGTACTTCCAGCACAGTGGGTCCCGCCTGCCGGTCGCCCTGCAACAACTGTTCTTGACCGGAATTGCGAGTTGGACCCTGTAGCACCGCCGGGCCATCGTAGAGAAAACAGCGCACCGTATGTCCTGGATGAAACTCACTCAAAACTGGAGACGTGCTGCGGCAACGATCCATCACATCGGCGCATCGATCGGCAAACCGGCAACCAGCAAACTCTTGGTTGAGCGGCGGCACCGACCCAGCAATGGAAGCCAGGCGACGACCGCGTTTGCTCTCATCGGGCATTGCATCAAAAAGATTAACGGCATAGGGATGCAGCGGACGGGCGAAGAACTCCGCAGCTTCGGCAACCTCGACGATCTGGCCCGCGTACATCAGCGCAACGCGATGAGCCATTTGAGCGACGATGGCAAGATCGTGGGTGATCAAGAGCATTGCCATTCTTTGCGAGCGCTGGAGTTCTAGCAGCAAGTCAAGAATTTGCGCCTGGATTGTCACATCCAGCGCCGTCGTTGGCTCATCCGCAATCACGACATCGGGCTCAGCTGCCAGTGCTATGGCAATCATCACGCGCTGCTTTTGCCCGCCCGACATCTGAAACGGGTAATCGTTGACTCTGCGCTCGGGCTCGGGAATACCCACACGCTTGAGCCAGTCAACGGCCTTGGCACGCGCAGCATCACCGCGGGTCGCAGTGTGTCGTTCGATCACCTCGGTGATTTGACGCCCGACTGTCATCACCGGATTGAGACTGGTTGACGGTTCCTGGAAGATGATGCTGATTTTGCGACCGCGAAAGTCGCGCATCCGCGCTTCCGGCAACTGCATGAGGTCGGTTCCTTCCACATCAACGCTGCCGCCCGCAACGCGCCCGCTGTCGGGCAGCAAGCGCAGTATGGACAATGCAGTCATTGACTTGCCGCAGCCAGACTCACCGACCAACGCGAACGTCTCGCCCTGCTCGATGGTGAGCGTCAAGGCATCAACTGCGCGAACGAGACCGCTGTCAGAGTTGAGCTCCGTAGTGAGATCCTTTATCTCAAGCATGTGTATTCCCAGGCGCTGTTGTAGTGCCGACAGCAACGCGCGCTGGCGCGGCTGGCGGGGTCTTGTTTCTACGCACGCGGAAGGCGCGTGCGTGCGGATCAAAGGCCTCGCGCACCGCGCTGGCAAATAGCGTCATGGACAGTACCAACGAAACCATGAATGCAAAAGCGGCCAGCAGAGTCCACCACACCACCGGGTCACGCGACATCTCGTTGCGGGCGCCATTGATCATGGTGACAAAGCTGTTGGTGGTCGGGTCAACGCCCACGCCGACATATGACAAAACCGCCTCGTAGAGCACCAGGCCCGAGAAGTCCAGAACCGACACAATCACCACAATGTGCGTCAAGTTAGGCAGAATATGACGACGCATGATGCCCGCATCCGACACGCCGAAGGCGCGCGCGGCCTGCACATAGTCAAGTTCGCCCAGCTTGAGCGTTTCAGCTCGCAGCAGGCGCGCCAGTCCGGCCCAGCCGGTGATACCCAGAATCGCCGCCAACAAAAACAAACGAATGTCTGCGCGCTCAAGTCCGGTTTCAAACAACTGTGGGTTCTTGTCGATAAAGACCTGAATCATCAGCACAAAGGCCGAAATCAACAGCACCGATGGTATGGACGACAACACGGTGTAAAGGTACTGGATCGCGTCGTCAACACGGCCTTTGTAATAGCCTGCCAGGATGCCGAACACGATCGCCAGCGGCAGCGTCGCAATCGTGGCCAGCGAGCCGATCACCACCGCCGTGCGGATCGACTTCAAGGCTTGGTACAGGACATCGTTGCCGGTCTGGTCCGTGCCGAACACATGGTAATACGGCCACAAAGCGCCAATCCAGCCGGCCAGCAGCGCCAGCACGGACGCGGTCAGGAGCATGGCGCGCCACGGCACCACTGTCTCTTGTTGCCAGATCGCCCGCAACGAAGCCATCACGCCAGCTTCTGTATCACGTACCCGCAGAAACGCGATCAGCAACCAGCCTGCCATGGCAAACCCTGCGCCCGTGAGCAGACCCAGCACTGATCGCGACACAATATCGCTCCCCCATTCGGCCTGTGTGTCCTTCAGGTGCGCACCACCGAACTGCAGGCGCGGGAAGTCCCGCACCGTCTTGCCGTCAACCACGATGGATTCTTTCGAAAACTGATGGGTTTCAAGCGGCGCTGAGTAAGTCTTTTCGCGCGCCTCGCGGGGACCCGCCAGCGCCATATCCAGCAAAGACAGCGTGCGCGTCGAATAGGCCGGCCCGGCATTGGCCGCAGCGCCAGGCGCTGGCGGCAGCAAAGGTCGGAAATGCACCGAGTCGAGCACGGCAATCAGCAGGAACAGCATCAGCACGACACCCGCTGACATGGCGGACGCGTCATGCAGCACATGCCGCCAGGTCTGACGCAACGTAGGTGTACGTAAACAGTGCCAGACATACAGGGCGATGACAAGCAATTGCACATACAGGGCAAGATCGGTGGCAAGAAAGACGAATTTCGGCATGGTTTGGTCCGGGCGCGTACTAGCTCAAACGAATGCGCGGATCGGCAATCGTGTAGGAAATATCCGTCAAAATCAGACCCAGGATGTAGAGAGCAGACCCCACAAAAACCATGGAACGAACGACCGCAAAGTCTTGCGCATTGATGGCGTCAATGGTGTAACTTCCCAAGCCCGGAATGCCAAAAAACGACTCCATGATCAGAGCGCCCAAAAACAGTAACGGCAACACGGCCACGGTACTGGTCAGAATCGGCAACAGCGCGTTGTGCAGCACGTGGCGAAAAAGCACCACGGTCTCAGTCAAACCTTTGGAACGCGCCGTGCGAACGTAGTCCTTGCCGATCTCCTCCAAAAACATCGTGCGATAAAACAGCGCCTCGCCACCCAGACGGGAAACGATGCCGATCACCACCGGCAATGCCAAAAACACAAACATATCCCAGCCTGCCGAGAATCCGGAAATGGGCACGAGTCGCATGAGTTTGCTGAAGAAGAACTGCCCCGCAATGATGTAAAACAACCCTGAAACCGACAGGAGAAACACCGCCAGCGCGACCCCCCAGAATTCAAGATAGGTACTTCGGAAAAACACCAGCGTCAAAGAGAAAACAATCACTACGAAAATCCCAAGAAGAAACGTAGGAATCGCCAGCGCAATCGACGGCCCGGCCCGCTTCTGCAACTCGTAGCCAATATCGCGACCACTGTCAGAGGCGCCAAACTCAAAAATGAACAAGGGCGCTGATCGCTCAAAGAAGATGGTTTTTGTCAGCTTTTCAACGCCTTCCTGCTTGGTATTCCAAAGCAAGGGCTTGTTATAGCCACGCTCTACTTTCCATTTCTCGATCGCGTCCTGTGTGACCCGCTTGCCGCCGATGTTCATGCGTGCCATATCGTCTGGCGTGTTGACCGCAAAGAACAGGATGAAGGTAAATACATTCACGCCGATGAGAATCAGCATGCCATAGCCGATGCGTCGGATAATGTAGTTGATCATGATGCGGGGTTCTCAATGGCAATGGCGATGGAGCGGGCGGCGGTTTCTCGTTCACGCCGCCGCCAGGCAAACCAGGCTGGCACGATAGCGGCAATCAGCGCAAGCAGGATCAACGGCATGGGCCACCAGATCGGCTTGTTCCACTCGGCAATCTTGCGCGCGCGCAACTCAGGATCGAGCCGCAAATAACCAATATGGTTTCGTATGATTTGTGTCGGTTTTCCGTTGCTGACCCACTGATGGTAAGCAGCCGCCGAAGTCGGAAAGTAGCCAAAACTCCACACGGCGTCTTGTTGAACCAGCACAATCATCTGGTCAATAAGTTCCTGCTTCTCCGGTCCATCCTCCAGAAATTTCAAACGCTCGTACAGTTTGTCAAATTCAGGGTTCTGGTAGTTCGAATTGTTTTCACCATTACCACCGGTCAACGCCTTGGCGTTGGGGCCGTAGAGCATGAATAAAAAGTTCTCCGCATCCGGGTAGTCCGCAAGCCAGCCCCAAAAATAGATTTGGATCGAACCCTTGCTCATCTTGTCCTGAAAGCGGTTGTAGTCGGTCGCCCGCACTTCCAGTTGGATACCGATTTTGGCAAATTGTTTGGTGTACCAGTCAAGCAAGGCCTTGGCACCGGGCGCCGCGCTCTGGTAATCAAAATTCAGCACCAATGGTTTGCCGGTGTTGACGTCGCGCCCGTCCGGATAACCGGCCTCCCTCAGCAACTGCTTGGCCTCGTCAATGGAGCGGCGCACCCGCTTGCCGTCGGGCGCATTTCGGTAAACCACCGAATTAAAGGCTGCCGGGCCGTCCTCACGGTAGCCAAATAACGAGGGCGGCAATGGCCCCTGCGCTGGCATGCCCTGGCCACGCTCGAAAATGGCAATGTGCTCCTCCCACTCGATGGCGATGGCCAGCGCCTGGCGCAACTTGCGATTGCGTTGGGCCTGCTCAGGGCTGTTGCCCTTGCCAACCACCGGATCAATCCAGTTGAAGCCAATGTACCAGTTGTTGGCCTCCACGGTGGTGGGCAACTTGATGCCTTTCTCCTTGAATTCTTTTTCTTTCTTCTTGTCGTCACCCATGGCCACGATATAACCCGTGCCGTGGTCAAGCCGCTCAATCGCGGGGGAGTCGTAGTAGCCTTGCAGAAACTTGGCCTGCAAGGGCACGCTTTCCTTTTCGATGTCAAAAACCACCCGGTCCACAAACGGGGTCATCTTTCCGCAATCGGCCAGGTAACCTTTCTCGGCATCGCCCGGCTCGCCCTCGCACGGATACGGTTCACCGCGAAAATTCGGATTGCGCTCCAGCACATGACGCCGATTTTCAATGAACTCCGTCAGCATGTACGGCCCCGTCCCGACCGGCCAGAAGTTGAGCGTCAGGTTTTTCTCGGCCATGCCAGGCTGCGCATAGAACCTCTCTGCCTCCCAGGGAATAGGCGCAAAAAATGTCATCGCCAGCCAGTATTTGAACTGGGGATATTTGCCCTTGATTCGAATCCGCAGCGTGTGCTTGTCGAGCGCCTGGACGCCTTCGAAGTCGTACTTGCGAAAATCAAGAAATGGAAGGTCACGATCGGTAGGCGCCAGGCTGGCACGCAAGTCCCTGTCGGTTGCTGTAATTTTGTCCCCATATTCCTTGAGCCCAACGATGTAGTCGGCCATGGTCGAGAACGACGGCGACTTGATGCGCGGTGTCGCCAGACGTCGGATCGAGTACACATAGTCGTCCGCAGTCAGCTCGCGTGTTCCCGTTTCCTTGAAGTCGGTGATTTGATGTTTGTCGGCCACGTCTTCGCGCTTCATCGCGTGGTAAACGTACTCACCCTTGGCATTCTTGGCCAGGGACGGATGCGGCGCAAACTTGATTCCGGGTGTGAGTTTGATATCGAAGACTGTCTCGGCAATGAGATCGCCTGTCGCATTGTCCGGCAGTGCTTGGCCCGCTTTGTTCAGGTAATGCGGGCGCGCTATCTCCTGCGCAGCACGACCGACGAGTGTGTAGGGACGCTTCAGATAATGGTAGCCATAGGGCGGCTCATAGATCTGGTAGGTGTAGGGCGTTTCATCGTTGGAATACGAACTGGCAGGATCCAGATACTTTGGCGAGCGATTGGTGAACGGCACGAACAGAGTGTTCGTCTTCTCAGCCCCGGTCGCATGGGGGTTGTTAGAGACTTCGCTACAAGCGATGAGAAGCATGGGTATCGCCAGCGCACTCAGAATACACCCTGCAAAGCGCACTACGCGCCTAGCGCTAGCGACGCAGCCATCAAAATTCATCACAAGGAGACTCCCAACGGATAAAGGGATAAATGGGGCAGACCAACCGACAACTGCGGATGACAGCGCGGCAACATGCCACATAGAAAGCAAATTGTAAAAGCAAGTCCCCTCGCCCACCGGTCGGATTTGAAAGGGATTTCCCTTGGTTTTTACTACGGCTTGGGCAGTTTACTCAGGTCGATGTCCACAAACTTCCAGGTGCCACGCGACGAGGGATGGCGACGATAGCCCTCCACCCAGGGTTGCGTCAAGTCAGTCAGGATCTGGTGTGCGTTGGTTTTGTACGGCATGTACGCCACCATCAGTTTGACGGCTTCCTGCATGGCGGCCAATCGCTCGGGCCCGTCAGGCAGGGACTTCTGGATTGCAAACAAGCGGTTGAATTCTGGCAAGTCAAAGCGCGAATGGTTGGCACCGCCCTTGGCCGGGCCATTGGCCATCTGCAAAAAGGTCTCGCCATCCGGGTCGGTCGCCGACCAGCCCAGCCCCCACATCATCAATTTGCCGTTGCGCGAGGCCTTGAGTTGCTCCGGCCACTTGGCGACATTGAACTTCATCCGGATTTGGACCGCGTCCATATTTTTCTTCCACAACTCGTTGAGTTCGCGCGAGGCGGCGTCGGGCGACGTGGCGTACTCCAGCAGCAAGGGGCTACCGTCCGGCATGTCGCGCCAACCGTCGCCATTCTTGTCCACGTAGCCGTACATATCAAGCAAGGCCATCGCCTTGGGCCGACTGAACTCGCCCATTTCGGACTTGAATTGGGGGTCGTAGCCAAAGGTCCCGGGGGCAATCGACCCTTGGGACAGCACCGCCTGGTTTTTGCGCGCCAGGCGAATCTCTTCCGCAGAGTTGTAGGCCAGGCCAATGGCCCGCCGCAGCGCGACCTTTTCGGGCGTGTAGCCGCCAACGATGGGGTTCTCCATGCCAAAGTAGGTGTGCGCCACGCCCAGGGAGGGCGCCTGGTCCATCACGATGCCCATCTTGGCAAGGTTCGGCGCCAGCTTGTTGTTGGGAATGGCCTGGTAGGAAAAAGTGGCGGGCAAGCGCTCCATCAGGTCAAACTCCTTACCCAGGAAGGACAACCAGCGCGGTTGAGACTCTTCAACGATGGACACCTCAACCCGGTCCACGAAGGGCAGGCGTTTTCCTTTCATGGCCTGGTAAATGGCTTGCGAGCGCGGGTCGCCGGCGGGAGGCTCAGCTTCGTACAGCTCCTCGCGGAAGTTGGGGTTCTTCACAAAGGTGATCTTGGAGGATCGCTTCCACTGGTCGAGCTTGAACGGCCCCGTTCCCACCGGGTGCTCCATGATCTTGTCGCCGTATTTTTCAACCACTTCGCGCGCCACGATGCCAAACGCACCCGCGTCGGACAGGCTATAAATAAAGCGCGGACTGGGTTCGCCCAGATTGAACTGGACGGTGTAGCGGTCCAGCGCCCGCACCCCCTCGACCGGGCGGTCATACTCAAACTTGGCTCCCGCCTTGTCGGCGGCCGCTTTCAGCTCGGGCAAACCCAATAGCTTCTCATTTTCCAGCCGGTACAAATTCTGGCTTTTGTTCTTGGGGTCGTAGTGCCGCTTGTAGGTGTAAACCACATCATCGGCGGTCAACTCGCGTTTTTTACTGCCAAAGGCCGCATCGTCGGCAAACAGCACGCCCGGGCGCAGGCGAATGATCCAGGTCTTGTAGTTGTTGCTCATCTCCGGCATGGCGCTCGCCAGCAGCGGGCGAATCTTCAGCGGGCGCGCCAGGTAGTCGTACTCATAGAGGGAGTCAAACATATTGGCCACCAGCACGCGGGAATACAAGTCGCTGATTTGCGCGGGATCGAACCCGGTCTCCGCAATCGGAAAAGAGTAGCGAAAGACTTTCTCCGCAGCCGGCCTGGCCACCACCGCCTGCGCCCAGGCGGACCCCATGGGTGCGACTGCCAGGGCCATGACTGCCGCGACCAAGGCGCCGGACATTTTGAACAACTTCATTTTTTCTCCTGAGAAACACTGATGCATACTTCAATAGCGCGAAGCATAATCGGCCCGGCCATCGCCTACATCGGCATTACACCTTAGTTACCAACCCTACTCAGCGCCATGATTTCTTACCTGATAAGGCGGATTTGGCAAATGATCCCCACATTGCTGGGCGTCATATTGCTAATTTTTTCCCTGTTCCATTTTTTTGGTGGAGATCCAGCCGACATCATGGCGGGCATGTCTGCAACCCCTCAGCAAATCGCCTCGATTCGCACACAACTCGGGCTCGACCGCCCTGTTTATGAGCAGATATGGTTATTCATTCAACAAATCTTTACCTTTGACTGGGGCAAGAGCTGGGCCACCAATGAGTCCATCGCCAATCTGTTTGCCACACGTTTGCCCGCCACCCTGACCATCATGATTCCGATCTTGATTCTGGAAGTTGCCTTGGCCATTGTGGCCGGACTGGCGGTGGCTTACGTGCGTGGCAGCCTGACCGACCGCGCCATCATGGTGATCACCACCGTCGCCCTGTCGATCAGCTTTCTGGTTTACATCATCGTCGGCCAGTACGTGTTTGGCTTCCTGCTGGGTTGGGCGCCGGTGCAGGGTTGGAGCAGCAGCGTCTGGACCAACCTCATGGTGTACGCCCCCTTGCCGGTGTTTCTGGCGGTGTTGGTGAGCCTGTCGCCACAAACCCGCTTGTACCGCAGTTTTTTCCTCGACGAGATCGGGCAGGATTATGTGCGCACCGCACGCGCCAAGGGCGTGGGCGAGAACACCATCATGTTCAAGCACGTGTTGCGCAACGCGATGATCCCTATTTTGACCAATGTGGCCACGATATTGCCCGGCGTGTTTATCGGATCGTTCCTGATTGAAGTGTTCTTCTCCATTCCCGGCCTCGGGCGCGAGGTTTATCTGGCCGTTAACCGCAGCGACTATCCCGTCATCCAGGCGGTGACTGTGTACCTGGCCGCGCTCACCATGGTGATCAACCTGATCACCGATGTGTTTTACAAATTTATAGATCCACGGGTGACCTTGAAATGACGACCGCAATATTGGAAGAGTTGCCCCGCTCGCCTGGGGTTTGGGCACAAGCCTGGAGACGCCTGCGGGGCAATCGGGTGGGCATGGCTTCCCTGATCGTGACCGGACTGTTTATTGCGCTGGTGTTGCTGGCCCAACTGGGGCTGGTAGCCAGCGGCTGGCAACGCGAGGTGGGTATGCCGTTTGCCCCGCCGCATCTTGTCGGCAAGATGGTGGACGAATCGCGAACGGCCGTGGTGGCCGTGCCCACCGGGCCTGCGGTGGACCTGTCAGCCATTGACCCGTTGGCGCCGCGCTACCAGGAGTGGGCTGAGCGCGCCGCGAAGTTCACAAGCAACGACACCATCAAGAGCGAAACCCTGCCGTTTGGCGGGGACCGTTTGGGCCGGGACGTGCTGGACAAGGCCATCAAAGGGGCCCAGGTCTCGATTGCGGTCGGCCTGATCGCCGCGCTGTTTGCCACCGTCATCGGCACCGTGCTGGGCGCAGTGGCGGGCTATTTTGGTGGCAAGGCCGACGATTTTCTGGAGTGGGTTTACAACGTGTTCACCGCCATTCCGTACATCTTGCTGGTGTTTGCGCTGGCTGCCGTGCTCAAGTCCGGGCCACTGGCAGTCTCTTTGGGCAGCGGCATCTGGACCGTGGTCATCATCTTGAGTGTGGTGGGCTGGACCGGCATTTACCGACTGGTGCGCGCCGAGTACATGAAGCACCGCGCCCGTGAGTATGTGCGCGCTGCCGAGGCCATAGGCGCCACCCACATGTCGCGCATGTTTGTCCACATCCTGCCCAACGTCAGCCATGTGGTGCTGGTGCAGCTAAGCCTGCACGTCGTGAGCTTCATCAAGTCAGAGGTGATCCTGTCCTTCCTGGGTTTGGGCGTGCCGGTGGACATGGTGAGCTGGGGCACCATGTTGTCGGAGGCCACCACCGAACTGGTGCTGGGCAAATGGTGGCAACTGGTGGCAGCCACCGCGTTCATGGCCGCTTTTGTGACCGCGTTTGCGCTGCTGACCGATGCGCTGCGCGACGCGCTCGACCCCAAGTTGAGATGAAGCAGACTGAAAGCGAAAGGCGATCCGTAGGTCGGGTTAGCCGAAGGCGTAACCCGACAATTTAAGGAAATCATGCAACCACTAATCAGCGTTCAGGACCTGTCGGTCTCGTTTCGCATGAGCAAAACCGAGACCGTCGATGCGGTCACGGGTGTGAGCTTCGACGTCCCGCTCAACGCCACTGTCGCGCTGGTGGGCGAATCAGGCAGCGGCAAGAGCGTCAGCGCGATGAGCATCGTGCGCCTGTTGCCGGACAACGCCGTGGTCGATGCGCGCAGCCGGGTTCTCTACAACGGCCGCGACCTGCTGAGCGCGCCGATAGAAGACATGCGCGCGCTGCGCGGCAAGGACATTTCGGTGGTGTTTCAGGAGCCGATGAGTTCGCTCAATCCGGTGTTCACGGTTGGCGAGCAGATAGCCGAAGTGCTGCGCATTCATTTGAAGCTAAGTGGCAGGGCGGCGCTGGACCGGGCGCTGGAGCTGATGACCGAAGTCGGCATTCCGAACGCCAAGGCGCGGCTCAAGTCGTACCCGCATGAACTCTCGGGCGGGCAGCAGCAGCGTGTGATGATTGCGATGGCGATCGCCTGCGAGCCGAAGTTGCTGATTGCCGATGAGCCGACCACCGCGCTTGACGTGACGGTGCAACGCCAGATCATCGAGCTGCTGGCGCGCTTGCAGCAGCGCCAGAAGATGAGCATTCTGTTCATCAGCCACGACCTCGGGCTGGTCGGCGAGATATCGAGCCAGGTCGTCGTGATGCGCGCCGGCCAGGTGCGCGAAGCCGGCGACGTGCGGCGCATCTTCACCGCTCCCACCGACGACTACACCAAGGCACTGCTGGCGTGTCGGCCACGGCTCGACGCGCGGCCGCGCCGGTTGGCGGTGATCGACGACATTGTGAACGGCCGCCCACTGATCACCGAGCAGCGTGTTGGCGCACCGCTGATCGAGCCGGCGCTAATCGAAGTCAAGGGCTTGCGCAAGGATTACGCGCTAAAGACCGGCTTGTTCAAGCGCACCCTGTTCAGCGCCGTCAAGCAGGCCGACTTCTCGTTGCACAAGGGCCGCACACTGGGCGTGGTCGGCGAGTCGGGCTCTGGCAAGACGACCCTCGGCATGATGCTCACGCGATTGACCGAGGCCAGTGCCGGCAGCATCATGTTCGAAGGGCACGATCTGGCGCAGTTCAGCGCGGCGCAAATGCGGCCCTATCGCAGCCGCATCCAGATCATTTTCCAGAACCCGTACGCTTCACTGAACCCGCGCTTTACCGTCGGCCAAATCCTGACGGAGCCGATGCGCATCCACGCGATTGGCAAGGACGATGATGAGCGCGCCCGGCTCGCGCTGGCACTGATTGAAAAGGTGGGCATGACGCGGGAGTCGTTTGGCAAATACCCGCACGAGTTCTCCGGCGGTCAGCGCCAGCGCATCGCGATCGCGCGCTGCCTGACGATGAAGCCCGAGATCATCGTCTGCGACGAGAGCGTCAGCGCGCTCGACGTCAGCGTGCAGGCCACGGTGCTCAATTTGCTGCTGGACTTGCAGGAGGAGTACGGCCTGACCTACGTATTCATCAGCCACGACCTGGCAGTGGTGAAATACATGTCGGACGAAATTTTGGTGATGAGCGAGGGCGAGATCGTCGAACGCGGCAACGCGGAAGAAATCTATGCACGGCCGCAACACCCCTACACGCAACAGTTGCTGGGCGCCATTCCGCGTGGGCTGATGGCCGGTGTGTAGCATGAAACATAACATGAACATTGCGCCACCGGTAGGTCGGGTTAGCCACAGGCGTAACCCGACAGCCCAGGAGGGCATGGCGCGCCATCGAGCGCTGCGTCGGTGATAAGCGCAGCCTGTCGGCTGTTCTGGCAGCAGGTCGCCCCTTGCTGGCGCCACCGGCTTTGTTGCCGGTACATTACGGATACTCGAACTTTGCCACTGCGGACATGAAGATGAGCATTGCAACAAACAACCCGCGTCAAGGCGCGACATTGGGAGGGATTGCCGCATTGGCGGTGTCCCTGTTCCTGCAAGCCTGCTCCAAAGCGCCTGAGCTACCGGTAGCCCACGTGGCCCCAACCTCGATTGCCTGGGTCAAACCAGTGGGTGCTGACATTGAGCCGATATTGGCGCAGGCCAAGGCGAGCAACAAGCCGGTTTACCTGTACTGGGGCGCCGTCTGGTGCCCGCCGTGCAACCAGATCAAGGCCACCGTCTTCAACCGGCTCGATTTCATTGAGCGCAGCCAGTTGTTTGTGCCGGTCTATCTGGACGGCGACACGCCAGGTGCGCAAAAACTCGCAGCCCGCTTCAAGGTGTGCGGCTACCCGACGATGATTCTGTTCCGCCCCGACGGCACCGAACTGACCCGTCTGCCCGGTGAGGTGGACGCGGCGAAGTACATGGAACTACTCAACATGGGTCTGGCCACCAGCAGTTCGGTCAAGGAGTCGCTGGCGCTGGCACAGGGTACCGGCAGCGCCAGCCTGACGCCTGACGCGTGGCGCCAGCTCGCCTATTACGCCTGGGAGTACGACGAAGCGCAACTGTTGGCGCCGGCCGAACGCGCTGGCGTTTTGCACAAGCTGGCGCTAGCCTGTCCCGCGACACAACCGGAAGCGGCCAACCGTCTGGCGCTGAAAGCGGTCGTGCTGGCTGCGCTGGACAAGAAGCCGCTGACAGACGCCCCAGCGGCACGACAGCGCGTCGCACAAATTCTGGCCGATGCCAAACTGGCCCGCGAGAATTTTGATGTGCTGGCGAATTACAGCACCGACATGCTGTCAGCCCTGAGCCCTGTCGGCAGCGCCGAGCGCAGTGCCTTGCAGGCGGCATGGAGCGCGGCCATGGACCGTTTGGCGGCGGACGCCAGCCTGTCCAGACTGGATCGCCTGTCGGCAGTGTCGGCCAAGGTCGCGCTGGCGAAGCTGGGCCTGCCCAAGGGCGAACGCCCCGCGCTCGATGCAGCGCTAGTGACACAGGTGCGTGCGGCCGCAGCCAGTGCGGACCAAAGCAGCACCAATACCTATGAGCGCCAGGCCGTGATTCCCGGCGCGGCCGACCTGCTCAGCGAAGCCGGGTTGCTCGACGATTCCGACGCGCTGCTCAAAGCTGAACTGCCGAAGGCTGTGTCACCTTACTACCACATGCTGGGGCTGGCGGCCAATGCGCGCAAGCGGGGCGATAAGGTGGCAGCGCTCGACTGGGCCGAGCAGGCCTGGAAGACCTCGGTCGGCCCGGCGACACGGCTGCAGTGGGGCAGTGGCTATGTCAACCGTTTGATTGAGCTGTCGCCGCAAGACTCGGCGCGCATTGAGAAAGCCGCCTCGGCTGTGCTGGCCGAACTTGAGGTGGTGCCGGAAACCTTCTACGAGCGCAACCGGCGCGGTTTGGAGAAAATGGGACAACGCCTGCTGGCCTGGAACAAAAATAACCAACAGGCGGCGGTGATCAAGAAATTGTCGGTGCAGCTCAAAGCGGTGTGCGCCAAACTGCCAAGCCAGGACGAAGCGCAAGCGGCGTGCCTGGGTGTGTTCAAGAGTTGAGGGTTTTGATGATGCGTGTGAACTATATGTCCCTGCTGCTGGTGCTGGTGCTCTGCGCCTGCAACAAGACCGAACCGGCTGCCGCCGTTGCCGAGCAGGCGCTGCTGATCGATCCGCAAGACCTGGTCACGCTGCAGGGCGGCAGCTTCGCCGCCGGTCCACCGATTACCGGCTCGATTCAGCCAGCGCGTCGCGCCGACCTGCGCGCCGAGGTGTCGGCGGTGGTCCTGCAGGTTCTCAAAGACAATGGCGACACGGTGCGCCGCGGCGATGTGCTGGTGCGGCTGGACGACGCTGCGATTCGCGACAGCCTGACCTCGGCCGAAGCAGCGGCGCGCGCCGCCGGCCAGTCGTTCGAGCAGGCCGAGCGCCAGTTGCAGCGGCTCAAGACCCTGCGTGAATCGGGCATGGCATCGACCCTGCAACTTGAAGATACGGAGACCCGCCGCAACAACGCCCAGAGCGATTTGGTCGCTGCCAAAACACGCTCGGTGCAGGCCCGACAGCAGCTTGAGCGCACGCTGGCAAGGGCGCCGTTTGACGGTGTTGTGAGCGAGCGCAAGGTGTCGCCCGGTGACACCGCGCAGCCGGGCAAGGAACTGCTCAAGGTGATGGACCCTGCCAGCATGCGCTTTGAGGGGCTGGTATCGGCCGATGCGGTCGGTCAGCTGAGCGTCGGCCAGGCGGTGACTTTCCGCGTCAATGGCTATGGTGCGCAGGAGTTTGCCGGGCGCGTCAAGCGCATCAACCCGGCGGCCAATGCCAACACGCGCCAGGTCGAAGTGCTGGTTGAATTTGCCAATGGCAAGCAGCCGCAACTCGCCGGTCTTTATGCGGAAGGCTATCTGGAGGCGGCCCAGAAAAGCGCGACACTGATGGTGCCAGCCATGGTGCTGGCGCACGAGGGCGACAAGGTATTTGCCTGGCGCGTCAAGGGCAGCGTGGTGCAAAAAGTTCCCTTGCTGCTGGGCGAGCGCGATCCGCGCCGGGGCGACTTTGTGCTGCGCAGCGGCCTGAATGCCGGCGACCAGTTGCTGCGCAGCCCGACCTCGACCTTGAAGGACGGCCAGAAGGTGCAACTGATGGCCACCGCCCTTGCTGCCGCTGCGCCAGCCTCTGGCGCCGGGAGGTAGCCATGTTCCTGTCCGACTTCAGTATCCGCCGCCCGGTGGCGATGGTGGTCATCATCATTGCGCTGATGTGTGTGGGTTTGCTGGCGCTGAAAAAGCTGCGCGTGAACCAGATTCCCGACGTGCAGATGCCGGTGCTGGTGATCAACATGCCGTACCCGGGCGCGTCGCCCGACACGGTGGAGCGCGAAATCATCAGCCGGGTCGAGAAGTCGCTGCAAAGCATTACTGGCGTCTATCAAATCCGCGCCACCGCCAGCGAGAGCATCGCCACCGTGGTGATTCTGTTCAACTTCAACAAGAACATGATCGAGGCGTCGGACGAAGTGCGCAACGCGATTGCGTCGGTGCGCTACAAGCTGCCGGCTGAAATGCGCGAGCCGGTGCTGCGCCGGGTCGATCCGTCGGCGCAGCCGATCATGCAGCTTGGCCTGTCGTCCACCACCTTGAGTCACTCCGATATTTCGCGCCTGGCCGAGGACGACTTCTCAAACCGGTTCCGAGCGATTGAAGGCGTTGCCGTGGTCGATGTCGGCGGCTCGTTGCGGCGCGAACTCAGCGTGCTGCTGCGCTCGGCCAAACTGCGCGAGTACAACGTGTCGGTGACCGAAGTGGTGGCCGCGTTGCGCAATCAGAATACCACCGCGCCGGTAGGGCGCGTGATTGGTCCGCTGGACGAACAAAGCATCCGGCTGGTTGGGCGCATAGAGTCGCCGGCCGAGTTCGAGCAGATCGTGATTCGGCGCCGCGGCGCCGAGGTGGTGCGCCTGGCGCAGGTTGCCAGCATTGCCGACGGCTTTGCCGAGATGTCGGGCTTCAGCATGCGCAACGGCCACCCCAATGTGGGCATCAGCGTGACGCGCTCGCGCGACGCCAGCACCGTCCAGGTCGCCAACAAGGTGCGCGAACTGGTGAAGGACATCAACAAGACGCTGCCCAAGGGAACGTCGCTGGACGTCACCCGCGACGGTGGCGAAGAAGCACAAAGCAACCTCAACAACGTGATCGAGTCGCTGCTGTTTGGCGCGCTGCTGACGATCTTTGTCGTTTATGTGTTCCTGAACTCGTGGCGTTCAACGCTGATCACGGCCCTGAGTCTGCCAACTTCCGTGATTGCCGCCTTCATTGCCGTCTGGTTGTGCGGCTTTACGCTGAACTTCATGACGCTGCTCGGCCTGTCGTTGGCGATCGGCGTGCTGATCGACGACGCGATCGTGGTGCGCGAGAACATCGTGCGCCACATGGCCAATGGCTCGGACCGGCGCACTGCGGCCAGCGAGGGCACGCAGGAGATCGGCCTGGCAGTGGCGGCCACCACCTTTTCCATCATCGCGGTGTTTATTCCGGTCGCCTTCATGAGCGGCGGTGCCGGCGAGTGGTTCCGCCCGTTTGCGCTGACCGTGGCAAGCTCGGTGCTGGTCAGCCTGTTTATTTCATTCACGCTGGACCCGATGCTGTCGGCCTACTGGGGCGACCCGGTGGCCCTGCATGAACAACCACGGAATGGTTTGGGGCGGTTGCTGGCGCGCTTTAACGTCTGGTTTGACGAGCAGGCCAATCGCTATGGCCAGGTCATTGCCTGGGCCCTGCATCATCGCCGTTCGATGGCCATGATCGCGGTGTTAAGCCTGGTGGCGGCGGTTGGGTTGCACGTCAAATTCGGTGGATCGAGTTTCTTGCCGTTGTCGGACGACGGCACGCTGGCGATTGAAGTGCGCACGCCATCGAGTTCCAGTCTGGAAGCAACGCGAACCAAGGTCGAGCAGGCCGCGGCACTGGCGCGCACCTTGCCGGAAACCGTCGCCACCAACAGCACTATCAGTGCCGGCGGCGGCCGCGTCTATGTCGATATCGGCAAGAGCACGCAGCGCAAGCGTGGCTCGGTCGCGATTGCGGCTGACTTGCGGCATGAAATGAAGCGTCTGGTGGGCGCCGAATACGTGGTGCTGGACGATTTGAACAACGGCGTGCGCAAGCCGGTGCAAATTCAGTTTTCCGGGCCGGATGTGCGGCGCCTGATGGTCATCACCAGCGCCTATATGGAACAGTTGCGCCAGGTGCCGGGCGCGGTTGATGTCGGGCTGTCGGAGCAGGCTCCGAAAGACGAGTTGCAGATCGAATTGAACCGCGGCCTGGCCAATTCGCTCGGCATTTCGGTCGCCGATGCGGCGCAGTCGCTGCGCGTCGCGTTTGCCGGCGTCGAGGTTGGCGACTGGGTTGACCCAACCGGCGAAGCGCGCGATGTGGCGGTGCGTCTGCACCCCGACGACCGCGTCAGCGCCGCCAACATCGAGCACCTGCCGATTGCAGTCAGCGGCGCCGGCCAGATGGTGCCGCTAAGCCAGATTGCCAGCATCACGATGGGCAAGGGTCCGGCCAAGATCCAGCACCAGGACGGCAAGCGCACGATTGCCGTGTCGGCCAATGCGCAGGGCCGCTCGGCCGGCGAGGTGACGGCGGACGCGATGAAGATCGCCAAGAAGATCGAGTTTCCGGCCGGCTACGGGATTGAGCTGGCCGGCTCGGCGCGCGACCAGAAGGAGTTGTTCACCGAGATGGCAATTGCGCTGGTGATGGGCATTGGTCTGATGTATCTGATTCTGGTCGTGCAGTTTGGCTCGTTTACCGCGCCAGTGGCGGTGATGCTGTCGCTGCCGCTGAGCCTGATTGGCGTCGTCGTGGCCCTGCTGCTGACCGGCGGCACGCTCAACCTGATGAGTTTTATCGGCGTCATCATGCTGATGGGGCTGGTCGCCAAGAACGCCATTTTGCTGCTCGACTGTGCGCGCAAAGAAGAGGCCCAAGGAACCGAGCGCGAAGAGGCGCTGATGCACGCCGGGCGGCTGCGCCTGCGCCCGATTCTGATGACCACCTTTGCGCTGATCGCCGGCATGCTGCCGGTGGCCATCGGCCTGGGGGAGGGCGCCGAGTTCTACCGTCCGCTGGCGATTGCCATCATCGGCGGCACCATCACCTCGACGCTGCTGACGCTGCTGGTGGTGCCGACCTTTTACGACAGCATAGAAATCACGCATGACCGGGCCTTGGCCAAGTTTCATGCGCGCTGCGAGCGCGGAAATTCTTTTGTCGCCTTTTTGCAGACGGCGCTGGAGGGCTTGCTGGCCTTGCTGCTGTTGCGCTGGATTTATCGCAGGGTGAAGAGTCTGGTGCAGCGGAGCAGACTGCGCACCAGCAGGGCTTTCAAACCGGCTGAAATCTAGCTCCTTCGGCCCGGCGGTCACAAACGCCGGGGCAAAGACGCGTTTACACCGCATCGGCAGGCTCCGTCCGAAAGAAGGAGGCGGGGAGCATTGCCCCTTGCAGCATTTCCAGGGTGCCAGGCTCGACGCCGCGTGCGGCGAACATGTCGCGCCAGCCTTTGACAACATCCAGCATGGCGATCACCTCGGCTCTCGCCTGTTCCGGCGATAGACCGAACACGCCGCATTGCGACAGCAGGTTATACAGACTCGCAGCCCTACCGTACTTGCCGACGGTGAGCGCCAAGTCACGCCGTTCCTGGGATACAAGGGGAACCGGCACGATGTCGTACGCCGGGGAAAGCCGCCAGCCATCTCTGGTGTGAAGCAGCGCATGGTTGCGCGGGTGGTCGTCGTTGTTAGTGACCATGGCATTAAACAGCATGCGGCGAAAGAGCTCGTGGCGGTCTTCATCCGGCTTCGTTGACCAACGCCGAAGTTCATCGGCCAAGAGCAGGTAAGACCAGCGCTCTCGCCCCAGGTAACCATCTTCGGCATCGAGCACGGTCAGGCCGGATACCAGAGCGTACCGGGCGTACACTTTCTCTTCAGGATTCCATTCACGGTCAAAGCGTTGAAGCATCAGGACGTCTTGGGTGCCTACTCGCTCCAGACGTCTGCCACAAACCCGCAGGCCTGCCGCATGGGCGAGTTCGAGGGTTGCGAACTCGATGCGTTGGTTGTTGTGACGGTCGCCCTTTTCCGGCAACTTGGTCAGCCAAATCTTGCGGTCATCTTCAATGCTTACTTTTGGCCGTGCACCGCCCATACGCGTTCCAGGTTCGAGTTCTTCAAGGACCTCGTGCGGCAGCCGACCATCCACTTCCAGCTTCTGCGTAGCCTCTATCAGAGCCTGCAACTGGTGAGTTTTGTTGAACTGACGCTTTGGACCTGGCGGATTCACTGAAAGGTCGAATCGCAGGTTGCCTGCGCCGTCGTCTGGGCCGTTCAGCAGGTACTCCATATCCTGGATGTCAGCTTCCGGCCTTGCCAGCTTGGCCTGAATGACTCTGCGCCCCCATGCGTCCGGGCTGGCGTCTCGAATGGCGCCCGGAATGCCTTTGAGCTTGGTGAATTTCTGTGCCCGCTCGGTCAGCGGTAAGTGATAGCGGTCGAGCGCAACGACGTTGGGTCGGGCGAGGTACTTTTTACCGTAAGTGAAAGCCCCTTCAAAGACCCCAGTACCGACTTCCTTTACTTTCAGGGAGGCACAGGGGACCCATGTGAAGGTATCAGGTAATTGGATGTGGACGTAGCATGATTGTTCTGTGTAAGCCATGACCGACCTCCTCAAAAGTTGTTGTCTTCAGACTTCTCACCCGGCCGGCGTGCACGTTTTGCCTGGCGCGCAGAGTCCAAAATCTTGCCGTGTTCATCGGTCTGCGGGTCTGCAACACTGTTGGTCGTTGAAAGCAAGCCAAGACTCCAAAGTACGGTGTAGACATGCCCAATGGCGATGCCCGGGGTGCCGGCCTCGATGCTGTAAACAGTTCGGCGTGCAATCTGGCAGGACTCGGCCAGCTCGCTTTGGCTGAGGCGGCGCCGCAGGCGGGCAATCCTAATGCGTTCACCCAGCACGCCAATAGCCTGAGCGACCTCGATGGGTGGGGTTGACTTTGATATGGGCATAATATTACTCATTAAGTCGCTTTACGGGCATAATTATGCTTATTTGTAGAATATTTGTCAAGGAAGCTGTGAACGTTGTGACGCGGACGTTGGCACCCACTTACTATAAAAATAGTTGTTTCATAAAACGTTTCACAAAATCTGTATTTTGTGACGTTTGTGCATTGAAACTATTCGATTAAATCGTTTCATACAAATGGCCACAGACATTCTCAACATACTTCGAACTTGGCATCGAATGCCGGCTCGGGAGTTGCTCATTCGCGCTCAGGTCAGTCGTCCTACTTTGATGCGTGCTGTTCGGTCTGCGGGCTCGCAGGTGATCAGCCGTGGGCAAGCGCGGCGAACCGCTTATGCGGCGCGCCGGTCCATCAGAGGCGCGGCGGTTTCGCTTCCACCATTTCGAATCGACCGTGATGGGCGCGGCACGCAGATCGCCAATGTGGATGCCACCTATCCGCAAGGCTGTGCCATCGAGTTCCTGTTGCCGTTTGACTGGCCCCTGCCAGGCGACATGGGCGACGGCTGGTTTGACGGACTGCCGTATCCCCTGGGCGACATGCGTCCACAAGGGTTTCTCGGGCGCAACTTTGCGCGCCACCATGCCAGCCTGCTGCAAGTTGCGCAAGACCCCAAGGACTGGTCTGAAGACGATGTTTTGCACGCCTTGTCAATCCTTGGTGCCGACCCTCGCGCCGCTGTACGACATGCTGCCCATGCTCTATGCCCCTGCGCGAGGTGTAGAAGTACCGCAACGGACATTTGCGCCGCAACTGCCGATGCCAGCGGAACGGGCTACCTGGCTTGACGCATCACAGGCGGCGGTCCAGTTCTGGACGGCTGCGGCTGCGGATGCACGCATCAGCGACTTGTTTCGACAGACCTGCCTGGAGAACGCAGAAAAAATTCGGGTGCTGATGACCAGTCCGATGATTTCGGCGGCATAGTTTTGTAAATCATTGACCTGCGCGGCCTGGCGTGTCAACCTGACAAACGCAAGCCCGTCAACGAAACCCAGCAATCAAGGTTGACACCGCCAGCGGGTTCATCACTTCGACGCCGTTTTTCATCGGGAAAGAACTCTCAACCGGGGCGACCAACAGCTTTCTCGTGGCGCCAACGTCAGTGGCAGCCAGGTAAAAACCTTTGGACACTGTCGGAGCGGATGATCGCTTCACCTCAATGACCAAAGTCTCTCCGTTGCGAAAGGTCAAAATCAAATCTGCTTCCGCGCCGTGGCTGGTTCGATAGAAACTGGCTTGCGCCTGTGGTGCTGCCGCTATCAGTTGCTCAATCACAAAACCTTCCCAACTGGCTCCTGCCACAGGGTGGCTTAATACAGTGTCAAAATCTCTTAGCCCCAACAACGCGTGGACCACCCCACTGTCGCGCACATACACCTTGGGCGAGCGCACCAAGCGCTTACCGACATTGCCACTCCAGGCCGGCAAACGGCGCACCAGCATCAGGTCACACAACAGGTCGATGTAGCGACTCACTGTTTGTCCGCTGATCGCCAGCGATGCAGCCAACTTTGACTGGTCGAGCAACTCGCCTTGGCAATGGGCCAGCATCGTCCACAATCGGCGCAGCGTCGTTGCAGGAATGCGGGGGCCCAGAGCCGGAATGTCCTTGTCCAAATAGGTCGAGATGAACATTTCTCGCCAGGTGAGACTTGCAGTGTCATCCTTCGCCATCCACGACAAGGGAAAGCCGCCTCTTATCCACAGTGAATTCATGTCGGCACAGCTAGCGTCGCCAGGAAGCACCTCCCTCAATTGAAACGGTGTAAGTTCAAGTTGCGCAACCCGACCCGCCAGACTTTCACTGCTTTGTTGCAGCAATTCGCCGCAGGCAGAGCCAAGCAACAAATACTGGCCGGTTGTTTCGCCATCTCGACGGCGCAAATCGATAATCCCGCGCAACACAGAGAATAGTTCCGGGAAGCGTTGCACTTCATCCAGAATCACCAGTTGATGACGATGTGCAAGCAAAAACGCCTCTGGATCGTCTAACTGGCGCTGCGCTGAGGGAAGCTCAAGGTCCAGGTAGAAAGCACTTTCGCTCTGTTTTTGTTGCTCTATCGCGAGCGTGGTCTTGCCTGATTGACGCGGCCCGAGCAAAACAACAGCGGGGAACTGGGCGAGAAGTGTTTCAAGAACAGAGGTGGCGAAACGTTGGTACATCAGTGCATTTTACACTTTGTATGGAGAAAATGCACTGTTGTAACTCGTTGTACCCGGAGCAAATTGGTTATCGGTTTTGTGGAGAAGGCTGCCGCCGATGTTCCTGTCAATGATCGGTCCGATGATTTCCAGTGACTGGCGGTCGTGAGATGAATGGCGTTGGGGCTGCTCGCGCAAGGAATAGGCCCAAGGCACCGAACGCGAGGGCGCTGAGTTCTACAGTCCGCTGGCCGTGGCTGCATGGAGTAATTTGCCTTCTTTGGCGGCCCAATAGGGCACTGTACCGGGCACCTGACTGCGGCGATCAAATTCCTCGCTAGACATCACCACCACGTCCACACCCACACCCATGGGGCCGACGGCACGGTGCAACTTCAAATATTCAGCGGTTTTGTCAGTCAAACTCTTTTCGATGACAAGCAAGACAAGGTCAGACCCTTCGTCCGCATCACCCCTGGCATAAGAACCAAACAATACGACGCTTGCAGGACTGCTTGCAGCAGTGGCTGCACGCAGAGCGGCATCGAGAATGGTTTGCGAGGCAAGCATGGGGCTGATTCTAGCGGCGCATACCCGGTACATGAGCAACTTGTTTGACCGCCCAGTTGGGCGTCGTACTGGGCTTGCGCGCGCCCATGTGCGAAATGCTGCCCATGATCTATGTCCGTGCGACTCGCCAGTTTTGGACGGCAGCGGCTGCGGATGCACGCATCAGCGACTTGTTTCGACAGACCTGCCTGGAGAACGCAGAAAAAATCCGGGTGCTGGTGATCAGTCCGATGATTTCCAGTGACTGGTTGTCATGAGATGAATGGCGTTGGGGCTGGTCACCAAGAACGCCGGGCGGCTGCGCCCGATTCTGATGACCATCTTTGCACTGCTCGCCGGCATGCTGCCGGTGGCCATTGGCCAGGGCGAGGGCGCCGAGTTCTATCGCTCGCTGGTGATCGCCATCATTGGCGGCACCATCACTTCCACGCTGCTGACGCTGGTGGTGGCGCCGACCTTTTACGACAGCATAGAAATCACGCACGACCGGGCCATTGCCAAGTTTCACGCGCGCGCCGCACGCGGCAACGCCCTCATTGCCTTTGTGCAGCCGCTGCTGGAAGGCCTGCTGGCCTTGCTGCTGCTGCGCTGGGGTATCGGATGGCGCGCGGACTGGTTCTGCGGGGCCGGCCACGTACTGGAGATGTTTAGAAGGCAGTGTGCGAGTCGCTTGGCTTCGGGTTGCTGACGATCAACCGGCAACGAGAGTGAGCGGAGCCAGCACCGTCGACCTCGGCGCTGGCGATGTTGTGCGCCCCAACTAAAAACCCCGCCCTGTACACATGACAGGACGGGGTTTTGGGTCTCTCGCGTCACCCTCTGCTATCAGAGGGCCAGCGGGCAATCCAGAGGGCCAGCGGGCAATCCGGTAAACGGATCACCCTGCCCGTCTTTCTTCCTAGAACTTCAAATCAGCCGAAAGGTAGAACGTCCGTCCGTACGAATCGGTGTAACGCGGGTCGTAACCCACTTGATGGCCACCGCCATCTCCAATAGATAGGGACGGCTTGCGGTTGAACAAGTTGTTGATACCACCACGGACTTCAAACGTCTTGTTCACGGCATAGGCCAACTGCCAATCGAAGGTCGTGTAAGACGGCATCTTCCAGTCGAGGACGTCGACGCAGTCGCCCAGCGCATCCACCAGCGTAATTGCACAGTCATCAGCCGACTGCTCCTGATCTGCATAGCCCGAGCGATACTTGGCCGACAGCGTGTTGGTGAAAGCACCGGTCGCCAAACTCGCCGTGAGTTTGATAGTGTCGCGGAACGAAACAGCGCCGTTCTCACCATACTTGCCCAGGCTGGTCACGAAGATATCGGTGCCGGGACGGGTGTACTTGCTTTCGAGCAAGCGTGTACCGGACAGCACGGTCTTCAGGCTGCCAATGGCAAGCTTGTTATCCCAAGTGAACTTCCAGTCAATCCCTCGATTTACAGACTGTGACGCGTTGACCGAAGTCTGCAGAATAGCCAGTTCCTCGTCACCTGTCGCCAAGTTTGTCTTGCTGGTGAAAAGATTTCGATAGCGGATTGGTTCAGCAAATATCTGATCTTCGGTCAATTGTGTGACCAGATCAGCAATTTTAACTTGCCACAAATCCAGGCCGGCACTGAAGTCACGAGTCGGTTCGAACACGAAACCAATGGACGCCTGCTTCGACTTTTCAGGTTTGAGATCTGGATTGCCTTGCGTAAAAATGTTGGCCTGAGACAAGCCGGGTTGGCAAGTCGCAGCCAATGGATCGGGCGCCACCAACGGGCAGGCGTAACGATCGCCGGTGACGCCGAAGTCGCCACGTGGCTTGCCGATTTCAAGCATGCTTGGCGCCTTGAATCCTGTCCCCACCGAACCACGGAAGACGAGATTGGTGGCAGGCTGGTAGCGGGCGCTGACTTTGTATGTGGTGCCGTTCTCGTCCTTGTTGATAGCGGTCCCGCTCATGGTGTCGGTGACTTTGCCGATTTGGTCAAAGCGCAAAGCGCCGGTCAGCTCGATCTGTTTCGTGACTGGAACCGAGATTTCTCCAAACACGCCAAAATTGGAACGCTTCAAACCGTAGGGGTCATCTTTTCCAAGGAACAAAATGAGTTCGTTAGCGTTGGCGGGTGCAACCTCGCGAGAGTACTTGTAGTTGCGAAAATCGACGCCCATGCCCAACAGGGCGTCACCGCCGCCCGCTTTGAAGACCGGGCGCGAACCGCGCGCCTCGACACTGGTCATTGTCGTCTTTTCTCTGTCCCATGGGCCGTGGTAAACCGTTCCTGCCAAAGCAGCGCGGTCGGCGTCGGTAAATTGTTGCGGGGTGCCAAAAACATTAAAAGCGCCAGCACCAGCGGCAGTGAGAAATTCGTCGGAAAGCAACCAGCCGTTCGGGTAGTCTTGCTTCGTGTCATTGACCGAATAGGTTACGGCACCGGAAACATCCCATCCGGCAACAGCACCCTCCAGTCCGCCTACCAGGTGCGTTGAGGTTGTATCCCACAAGGTCTCGCGACCGCCAGCAGGCAGCGACCGCCAACGGGCTTGCACGCGATTCAGATTCGCCAACTCTTGAGCACTGAGATAAGGCGTGACATACTGTGTGACCAGTGGGGACGTCAGAGGCAAGTTGAAAAACCCCGTCGGGTAGGGCGCAATCCGCGTGGTCATCTTGTAATTTGTGTAGGCAGCATCAAATGATCCGACCCAGTCCGATCCAAGCTTGAACGTTGCCTTGCCAAAAAGGCTATTGCGATCGGATTCCGGCTGAATCTCGATAGTACTGGTGTAATCAAACCAGCACTCGCCGCCTATCTGGGACGTGTTGGGTGCACAGGTGCCATTCGCGGCTCGGTAAGGGTTAAAGGTGCGCTGGACATTTCCGGTGGGGTTTGTTGGTGTGATCGCCGCCGGATCGGTATAACGGATGCGTGCATTGCCAGGAATGGCATTGCCCGAGCCGTTGAAGTAATACAAATCCTGGCCGGCGTGCTGGAAACCGATCATGCCGGTCTTGGCAAAGTCGCGGTCGCTTGCCTTAAGGCGATCCTGGCGGTCATGGCTGTAGGCCAGCAGTACGTTGTAACCATTGCTGTCAAGATTGCCAAAACCGGTGCTGATGCTGGCGTTGTAGCCGCCTCCGCCGGGCTGCTGCGGAGAGGTGCGACGGAAGCTTGCCTGAGTGCCCTGCTGGTCTTTCTTGAGAATGAAATTGACCACCCCGGCGATCGCATCGGAACCGTACAACGCAGAGGCGCCATCGGTCAGTACTTCAACACGCTCAATCGCGCTCAGCGGGATCGAGTTCAAATCTACCGTGCTGCCTGATCCGCGTGGAGCCAGCCGACGCCCGTTCAACAAGACCAGTGTGTACTGCTCTCCGATGTCGTGCAGAGATGCAGTCATGATGCCACCACCACCGCCACCGACGGACTCACCGGACGTGGTGAACCCTTGCATGCTTGGCAATTGCTGCATCAGCTCTGAAACCGAGGTGGCACCGCTGCGGACGATATCTGCCTTGGTGATCGTCTGAACCGGCAGGGCACCCTCTGCAGCAACGCGCTTGATGGATGACCCGGTGATCTCAACGCGCTGCAGACTGGTTGTGGCATCTTGCGCCAGAGCCGATTGCATGGCCAACGCGGTCGCGGTTGTGCCGCAGGCAATGAGTACGGACCGGGCAAGTGTGCTGCGCCGGAACTGGGGGGCCTTTTTTCTCATGAGTTCTCCAATAGAAAAGGTTGTATGGAATGACTTAAGCCTTGGCAGTCTAAAGACTTTGGTCGCAAACGGACAACCGGGACAACCCGCAATGATCTGAAAAATTGCATTTCGTTGCGCAAATACATCGGTATCTGTTATGCGTGGCATGGGTGTGCTGCCCATGCAACTGCCATTGACCGAGAGCGTGTCGCTCAATTCACTGGTGCTGGCCTGTATCACTGGGTTCGAGCGACGGCACGCCGCCATTGACTGGGCGAGGCATCCATCTCGTAATTGATTCATCACGCATTGAACTGCAACGCCGCCAGCCCGGCATAAACCCCGCCGCGCGCCACCAGTTCGGTGTGCCCTGCCCCCTACAACGACAAATGCGTGCGCAGCCAGTCTTTCAACCTTCCTTCTGCGCAGCGCCAACTGGACGATCCAGAGGCATTTTTACTCGCGCATCGTCATCAACTGGTGATTCTGGATGAGGTGCAACGCGTCCCGGAACTATTTTCTGTGCTGCGCGGGATTATCGATTTGCGCCGTCGAGATGGCGAATCAGCCTGTCAGTATCTGTTGCTTGGCTCTGCCTGCGGGGCATTGCTACAACAAAGCAGCGAAAGTTTGGCGGGTCGGGTTGCGCAACTAGAACTTACGCCATTTCAATTGAGGGAAGTTTTATCGAATGGTGCTGCTGCCAACATGAACTCACTTTGGATCAGGGGCGGTTTTCCCCTGTCATGGATGGCGAAGGACGACACTGACAGTCTCACGTGGCGTGAAATGTTCATCTCGACCTATCTGGACAAGGACATTCCGGCTCTGGGTCCCCGTATTCCTGCAACTACGCTGCGCCGATTGTGGACGATGCTAGGGATGCTCTGCATAACTCCCGCCATGCGCGTTCGAGTCCAAAACGGGATGATTTGCGCGCCAACACCGCGCGTCGTGTGCTCAAAGCACACGCAAGCGGTTTGGTGGGCAAAGCGCCCGTTTTGGGCCGAACCCCTTCGGGGGCGTGGTTTTGCGGGCGATCCACTGCGTTGCAAAA
>JANNUE010000006.1:0-1634 GCA_031394895.1 Betaproteobacteria bacterium | reverse complement strand
CAAAGTCCATCTTCAGCATCTTCTGGTACCACAGTACGGTTTCCTTGGCGTCCTTGCAGCGGTAGGCGACGTGGTGGATGCGGTCGATTTTCATGGGATTCCTTTCTTGTTCAGCTGGTTCCGGGCTCTGTGCGATGGGCGTCAGCCGCTTGGCTCCCGGTCCACTCGTGTAGTGCCATCGCATAAGATCGACCGGCTGGCTCACCGATCCCGACAGCTCGTTGTGGAATTGTCTGGTGATGCGGCTGGCAGGTCAGTTACCCGAGGAACACACCTTTGCCGAACCAGGAACCCGATCCACGACGCAGCCGGCAATTGAAGCGGGAATTCGTGCGCCAGTTGCTGCCACACCTGGTGATGGACCGGTATGCCGCGAAACCGGCGCGCTCTGGCCAGGTGCTGGCGCGCTCTGGCGAGCGTGTCGGCAAGCTGCCGCTGATTGAATCCGGCCAGATCGAGGCGGTGCTCCATGTCGGTGACCAGGGCAATCAGGTGATTCCCGTCTCGTTCATTCCTGCGGAACTGGCACTGGTTTCGGCCTTGTTCTCGGACGAGCCTTCCCACGTCGACATGGTGGCCGCTACCGGTCTGTCGGTCCGCTGGATTCCGATCGCCGATGTCGAACAGTGCCTGATCCAAAGCCCTTATCTGCTGGTGCTCGCTGTCCGATTCCTGGCGCAGCGGCTCAGGGAGGCACAGTCGCGTGAGCGCGGCTGGCTCGAGCGTGGCGTGCAGGAACGGGTGCTCGCAGTGTTGTCCAGAGTTGTCCGCGATGGACCCGCGCAGTCGGATGGCCGCTTGCTGATCGCAATCACCCACGACACACTGGCAGCCCATTGCGGTTTGAGTCGCCCCAAGTTGTCCCAGGAATTGAAGCGCATGGAGCTGGCCGGAAGTTTGCCGCTGCATCGGGGCGCCATCGAGGTTCTCGATCGTAGTGCGTTCAGACCTCGCGGGTGAGGCCATGCCGCGCCATCGAATGAGGCCGATGCTGCGCCATCTTGGTGCGGTTTGCAACGGCAGTTGGTGTCAAGGCAATCGATTGATGCCCGATTGGCAGCCCGCCGCAAATCTGGTCGAGCATCTGATCCTGAAGACACCATCGGTCTTTGTGGAGCAGGCGTTTCGCAAGAGCTTGGAGCGGCTGTTGAAGTCGCCGTTCTCCCAGTTGACTGGCTGCCTGGCGATCTCGTTGAAGAACTCGCCAACGCGTCGATGCTCTCCTGGATCAGGAAGTTCAGGATATTGGCGTCGATCTGGCGTGCGGCCGCTCTGATGATCGGTCCCACCCCACACATGGGGCGCCGTGAGCACGTAATTGGCTTCGGCAAGGGCCGCGTCTTGTTGGTCGCGGTAGTGCCGGCCAGTGCTGCTGAGCAAGGGCTTCGCGGCCTTTCTATGCGGTATTGGCGCGTGGGCGCTTGATATCGCGCTTCAATCGAATCTCTACGGTTCTTCCAACAGCACTTGCGGCCTTGATCAAGGTATCGAGCTGGATGGAAAGGTTGCTTGGGTCCAGCACACGGTCTAGCTGCGAGCGACTGGTGGCCATGCGCTGCGCCATATTCACTTTGCTGAGCTTGCCCCTTTGCATGGCGTCATCCAGTTGCTCCGCGAGCGCCCGTTTGAGCGCT
>JANNUE010000414.1:0-2678 GCA_031394895.1 Betaproteobacteria bacterium | reverse complement strand
GAAGTCCGTCGGACTGTGGATCGGCACCGGCGCAAAGGTGGTGATCAGCGAGGCCGAGGTCAGGACCCAGCCCGTGCCGGCCAGGGCCAGCAGCAAGCCGAAGCGCACGAGTCGCGTGTCGCGCGGCTTCCAGGCTGCCAGCGCGGTGCCGAGGCCCGGTTTTTCGCCCATTTGCAAGCTGCGGCTGACGGCATACAAACCCGTGGCCACCAGCGGCGCCACCAGCAGGAAGCCGCTGAAGGCGCCGGCCAGAAACCAGAAGCGGTCGCGCGCCCACCACAGCAGCACGCCGCCGAACAGCGCTGCCACTGCGCCGTGCAGCAGGCCCGGCAAAGGGCAGCGCAGCAAATCGGCCCAGCCCAACGCCAGCCAGCGCAGCGGGCGGGTCAGGGGCACGGACAGCACGCCTGGGGCGTCACGGGTGGGGGCTGATGTCATGCGGTGCGCTAGCGATACGGGTGCGCGCAGTGTAGCCACCGCGCGCCCCTGGATAAGGCGGTGGACAAGGCGTGGATAAGGTGCCGGCGGCGACCTCAGCCGGGTGCCACTGCCGGCGCCGCAGCCAGGCCGGCGGCCGCCGCGGCCAGCGTGGCGGCCTGAGCGTCGGCCAGCCTGAGCACCGGCGCGGCGGCAAAACCGGCAAAGTTGCGCGCCATCGAGCGCTCGTACTGCGGGTCGTAGTGCTGCTCCAGCAACTCGCGCACCACGTCCGCCAGCGCGCCGGCACGGGCCTGCGCCTGCCACTGCGCCACCAGTGCCGCACCACGGAGTTCGCGCAGGGCCTCCAGCCGGGCGCAGAAGCTCTCGACATCGGTCACGAAATGGGCGTAGTCCTGCAGCAGGAAGGCCACCCGCTCGGCCAGCGGCAGTTCTAGCCGCAAGCAGGGCGCCGCGCGCATGTGCTGCAGCAGCGCCTCGGGCACGCGCAGGCGGCCGATGGTGCGGCTTTCACCCTCGGCGTACACCGGGCGGGTGGGGTCAAAACCGCGCAGCGCCTGCCACAGCAGGGTCTCGAAATGTTTTTGCGAGGGCTGCGGTTGCCCCGGCTCAGGGCCGAGCACACTGCCGCGATGGCAGGCCAGGGCCTCCAGATCCAGCACCTGCAGGCCCTGGGCGGCCAGGGCCTGCAGGAGCCGGCTCTTGCCCGATCCGGTGCGGCCGCAAAGCACCTGCAATTGCAGCCGGCCCGGCAGCGTCTGCAACTCGGCCACCACGGCGCGCCGAAAGCCCACGTAGCCGCCTTCGAGCACCATCACGGCAAAGCCGATCTGGTCCAGCACGGTGGCCAGGGCGCCCGAGCGCTGGCCACCGCGCCAGCAGTACACCAGTGGCCGCCAGCTCCGTGGCAGGGCCATGACATGGGTCTCGATGTGCTGCGCCACGTTGCGCGCCACCCACGCGGCACCGCGTTTGCGCGCCTCGAAGGGCGAGTCCTGCGCGTACTCGGTGCCCACGACGCGGCGCTGTTCGTCGTTGAGCGATGGCCAATTGACGGCCGCCGGCAGGCTGTCCAGCGCAAACTCGCTTTCGCTGCGGGCGTCGATGACGGCGTCGAATTCAGCCCAGCGCGCCAGCGCATCGGCCACCGCGATGCGGCGCAGGCTCATCGTGCGGCCACGGCGTCGAGCAACTCGGTTTCGATGCGCAACTGCGCCTTGGGCCGCTGCAGCTCGGGGCCGTCCACCAGGAAGGTGTCTTCCACCCGCTCACCCAGCGTGCTGATCTTGGCCAACTGCAGGTTGACGCGGTTGTGGCCGAGCACGCGCGCAATGGCGTACAGCAAGCCCGTGCGGTCGCTGGCCGAGACGGTGAGCAACCAGCGCTGGGCGCGCTCATCCGGCGCCAGTGACACCCGAGGGGTGACCGGGAAAGACCGCACCCGACGCGACACCCGGCCGCTGCGCGGCTCGGGCAAGGGGCCGCTCGAAGCCAGGGCCAGGGCGGCCTGGGTCTCGACCAGCGAGATCAGGTCGCGGTATTTGAACTCGTGGTCGCCCGTGCCTTCTTCCAGCCCCAACTGGGTGGCCACGACCTGGAAGGTGTCGAGCGCAAAACCGGCGCGCGTGGTGTGGATCTTGGCGTCCTGGATGCTGAAGCCGGCACTGTCGAAATAGCCGCCGATGCGTGCAAACAGATCGGGCTGGTCGGGTGAATACACCAGCACCTGCAGGCCATCGCCCACTGAAGAAGGCCGTGCCCGCACGATGGGCACGCGGGTATCCACATAACGCCACAGCGAACGGGCATGCCAGGCGATGTCGCCCGCATCGTGGCGCGCAAAGTAGCTCACCTCCAGCGTCTTCCACAGCGGCTCTTCGGTGCCCGGCAGCGCACTGTGCAGGGCCAGGTTCTGCCGCGCCTCTTGTTTGCGCGCTTCGATCTCGGCGCCAGGGTCGGGCTGGGCGCCGCCCAGGGCGCGCAGCGTCAGGCGGTACAGGTCTTCCAGCAGTTTGCCCTTCCAGGCGTTCCACACCTTGGGGCTGGTGCCGCGGATGTCGGCCACCGTCAGCAGGTACAGCGCCGTCAGGGTGCGGGGTGTGCCCACCAGCTTGGCAAAAGCGCCGATCACATCGGCGTCCGTCAGGTCTTCCTTCTGCGCGATGCGGCTCATCGTCAGGTGGTGCTGCACCAGGAACTCGACCAGCCGCGAGTCTTCCCGGTTGATGCCATGCGCGCGG
>JANNUE010000373.1:0-4262 GCA_031394895.1 Betaproteobacteria bacterium | reverse complement strand
GTGCTGCTGGCCGACCGGCTGCGTCAGGCCCTGGTGCAAAGCCAGCGCCGTGGCCAGATGCTGGCGGTGGCTTATCTCGATCTGGACAGCTTCAAGCAGATCAATGACATGCATGGCCATGGTGTGGGAGACGAGTTGCTGATCGCCGTCTCTCAGCGCATGAAGGAGGCGCTGCGCGAGGGCGACACGCTGGCGCGCATCGGCGGCGACGAGTTTGTGGCGGTGCTGGTCGATCTGCAGGCGCCGCACGATTGCGAACCGGTGCTCGATCGCCTGTTGCTCGCGGCGTCGCTTCCGGTGGCGTTGGGCAATGCGGTGCTGCACGTTTCCGCCAGCATTGGCGTCACGCTGTACCCGCACGACGGAGTCGACGTCGATCTGCTGATACGCCATGCCGATCAGGCCATGTATCTGGCCAAGGACGCAGGCAAGAACCGCTACCATTTTTTCGATATCGACTCGGCCGAGGCGACCCGGACCCAGCGCGAAAGCCTGGAGCACATTCGCCGCGCCCTCGACCAAAGCGAGTTTGTGCTGCATTACCAGCCCAAGGTCAACATGCGCACCGGTGCCGTCGTCGGTGCCGAAGCGCTGATCCGCTGGCAGCACCCCGAGCGCGGTCTGTTGCCGCCGGGGCTGTTTCTGCCCGCGATCGAGGGCCACTCGATCAGCGTCGATCTGGGTGAATGGGTGATTGACACGGCGCTGGCCCAGATCGGCCAGTGGCGCGCGGCAGGGCTCGATATTTCAGTCAGCGTCAACGTTGGCGCCCAGCAGTTGCAGCATGGCGACTTTGTCGCGCGCCTGAGGCAGGCACTGGCAGCGCACCCCGAGGTGCGTCCGGCGCAACTGGAGCTGGAGATTGTGGAGACCAGCGCGCTGGAAGACATGTTCCAGGTTTCCGAGCTGATGCACGCCTGTCTGGGCCTGGGCGTGGGCTTTGCGCTGGACGACTTCGGCACCGGTTATTCGTCGCTCACCTACCTCAAGCGTCTGCCCGCCGCGCTGCTCAAGATCGATCAGAGCTTTGTGCGTGACATGCTCACCGACCCGGACGACCTGGCGATTGTGCAAGGCGTTATCGGCCTGGCCAGCGCGTTCCAGCGCAGCGTGATAGCTGAAGGCGTCGAGACCGCCGCCCATGGTGAGCTGCTGCTCAAGCTGGGCTGCGAGATGGCGCAAGGTTACGGCATTGCGCGGCCGATGCCTGCGTCCGATTTGCCGCTCTGGGTGCAGCGCTGGCAGACCAAGCCGCTCTGGACGGCATAACGGTAGTGGCGCCCGTGCCGGGGTCCGCGCGCTAACATCGACCCATGGACCCCAAAGACACATTGCCGCGTGACGCCCAGAGCATTCTGGAGCTGGCGGCGCGCTCGATGTTCGACCTGTTTGCCAACGCCAGCGAGGGCATGCTGCTGGTGGACCGGCAGGCGCGCGTGGTCTGGGTCAACGAACAGTACAAACGCTTCCTGCCGGCGCTGGGCTTTGAGCGGGTCGAAGACTTTGTCGGGCACCCGGTCGCCAGCGTGGTGCAAAACACGCAGATGCACCACGTGCTGGAGAGCGGCAAGCCGATCCTGATCGACCTGCTGACGAATCGTGCCGGCACCTTTGTCGTCAGCCGCATTCCGCTGCGCGACGGCGGGGGCGAAGTCATTGGTGCGCTGGGCATTGTGCTGTTCGACCGCGCCGAGACCAGCCTGCAGCCGCTGGTGGACAAATTTGCGCTGCTGCAGCGCGACCTGGACGACGCGCGGCGCGAACTCGCCAGCCAGCGCATCAGTCTGAAGAACAACCAGCGCGCCGGGCAACGCCAGTCGCGCTACACCTTTGCCAGCTTTGTCGGCGTCAGCCCGGCGGCGGTGGAAGTCAAGCGCCAGGCGCGGCGTGCGGCGCAGACTTCCAGCACGGTGCTGCTGCTGGGAGAAACCGGCACCGGCAAGGAACTGCTGGCGCACGCAATCCATGCTTCTTCGGCGCGCGCCGACAAAGCGTTCATCAGCCTCAACATCGCGGCCGTGCCAGACACTTTGCTGGAAGCCGAGTTCTTTGGCGTGGCGCCTGGCGCCTACACCGGTGCCGACCGCAAGGGGCGCGACGGCAAGTTCCGGCTGGCGCATGGCGGCACGCTGTTTCTAGACGAGATTGGCGACATGCCGCTGGCCTTGCAGGCCAAGCTGCTGCGCGCGCTGCAGGAGGGTGAGATCGAGCCGCTGGGTTCGAACAAGCTCATTGGGTTTGATGCGCGCGTGATCGCCGCCACCTCGCGCGACCTGGGCAAGTTGGTGCGCGAAGGCAACTTTCGCGAAGACCTGTTTTATCGCCTCAACGTGCTGCCGATCCGGGTGCCGCCGCTGCGCGAACGCCGCGACGACATTGCGGCGCTGGTCGAGGTGCTCGGTGAAGACATGGCGCTGCGCAGCGGCGGGCAGCCGCCCGAGCTCAGTGCCGAGGCGCTGGCGCTGCTGTCGGCACAAAGCTGGCGCGGCAATATCCGCGAGTTGCGCAACGTGCTGGAGCAGGCCACCATGCGCAGCGATTCGCACCACATCCTGCCGGCGCACCTGCAGGCGGTGCTGGCCGAATCGGGCGTTGAGCCGCTGGCTGCGGCGCCACCCGCCAAGGCGCCCGACGTCGCCGGCACTGGGATGGCCACGGCGCTGCGCCCACTGGCCCAGCAGGTGGCCGAACTGGAGCGCCAGGCGATCGCGGCAGCCATGTCGGCCGCCGCCGGCAACAAGGTGCTGGCGGCCAAAATGCTGGGCATTTCGCGCGCCACGCTGTACGGCAGGCTTGGTGATAGTGTCTGAATAGCATGCATGTGTATGAAATACAGACACGATGGGTTGTCCAACATTCATCCATCAGCCGTCTGCTTGCAAATTAAATCCAAGCAAATCAACACCTTGCAATTTGGCATGGTTGGTGCATAGTTTGTCCCTTATCACGCAAATATTAGGAGACAAACATGCATCGTCGAACCTGGGTCACACGCGCCGCACTGAGCGCAACCGCCATCGCTTGCGCCTTCATTTCCCCGCTGGCCGTCGCTCAGTCGAAGGAAATCAGGATTGCACTCATCGCCAGCAAGACTGGTCCGTTGGAGGCTTATGCCAAGCAGACCATCGTCGGCTTTCAGATGGGGCTGGACTACGCTACCGGCGGCAGCATGATGGTGGCTGGCAAGAAGCTGGTCGTGATCGAGAAAGACGACCAGGGCAAGCCCGACGTCGGCAAGAGCCTGCTGGCGGCCGCCTATGCCGACGACAAGGTCGATATTGCGGTCGGTCCGACCGCCTCGCCGGTGGCGCTGGCAATGCTGCCGGTGGCCGAGGACTACAAGAAGATCCTGCTGGTCGAGCCAGCGGTGGCCGACTCCATCACCGGCGACAAGTGGAACAAGTACATCTTTCGCACCGGGCGCAACAGCTCGCAGGACGCCGCCGCCAACGCAGTTGCGCTGGACCAGCCGGGCAACGTGATCGCGACCCTGGCCAATGACAATGCATTTGGCCGCGACGGTGTGAAGGCCGCAAAAGACTTCACCAAGAAGGCCAAGATCGTGCACGAGGAATACCTGCCGGTAGGCACCACCGACTTCACCGCCGGGCTGCAGCGCATCATCGACAAGCTCAAGGACCAGCCGGGCAAGAAGTTCATCTCGGTGGGCTGGTCAGGGGCGCCCGCACCCTTCAGCAAGATCGCCGACCTGGAGCTGAAGAAGCGCTACGGCATCGAGCTGGCCACCGGCGGCAACATCCTGCCGGCGATGGTGGCCTACAAGCAGTTCGAGGGCATGGAAGGTGCGCTGTACTACTACTTCGGCATCCCCAAGAACAAGGCCAACGAATGGCTTGTGGCCAACCACTACAGCAAGTTCAAGGCACCGCCGGACTTCTTCACCGCCGGCGGCATGAGCGCGGCGATCGCGGTCGTCGAGGCGCTCAAGAAGACCAACGGCGACACCGGCACCGAGAAGCTGATCACCGCGATGGAAGGCATGAGCTTCGAGACGCCCAAGGGCAAGATGAGCTTCCGCAAGGAGGATCACCAGGCGATGCAGGAGATGTACCACTTCCGCATCAAGAACGACCCGGCCTTCGCCTGGGGCGTGCCGGAGCTGGTGCGAGTGATCAAGCCCGAAGAGATGAACATCCCGATCCGAAACAAGCGCTAGAGCGCTTGTTGCGGTTCCCGCGACCACACCGCTCCCCCGTGCCCCCTCCAGGAGGGGGTTCCAGCTCGACAGACGATCGCCCGGC
>JANNUE010000357.1:0-1911 GCA_031394895.1 Betaproteobacteria bacterium | reverse complement strand
GCTTGGAGCCGACCTGCCCAAGCAATACAACCTCTCTTCACTACGCCTGCTCGGCACCGTGGGCGAGCCGATCAACCCCGAGGCGTGGATGTGGTATTACAACACCGTCGGCCAGACCCGTTGCCCCATCGTCGACACCTGGTGGCAGACCGAGACCGGCGGCCACATGATCACCCCGCTACCTGGCGTGCACGGCCTCAAGCCCGGTTCCTGCACCATGGCCCTGCCCGGCGTGATGGCGGCGATCGTCGACGAAGCCGGCCACGACGTGGACAAAGGCAAGGGTGGCTTCCTGGTCATCAAGCGTCGCTGGCCCTCGTTGATCCGCACCATTTACGGCGACCCGGAGCGCTACAAAAAGAGCTATTACCCCGAAGACCTGGGCGGCAAATACTATCTCGCCGGCGACGGCGCCAACTGCGACCTGGACGGCTACTTCTGGATCATGGGCCGGATCGACGACGTGCTCAACGTGTCCGGCCACCGCCTCGGCACGATGGAAATCGAGTCCGCGCTGGTGGCCAACCCGCTGGTGGCGGAAGCTGCCGTGGTGGGCAAGCCGCACGACATCAAGGGCGAAGCGGTAGTGGCTTACGTCGTGCTGAAAGGTGCGCGTCCCGAAGGCGAAGCGGCGAAGAAAATCGTCGCCGACTTGCGCGAATGGGTGGCCAAGGAGATCGGTCCCATCGCCAAGCCCGACGAAATCCGCTTCGGCGACAACCTGCCCAAGACCCGCTCCGGCAAGATCATGCGCCGGTTGCTGCGGGCGCTGGCCAAGGGCGAGGAGATCACGCAGGACGTTTCCACGCTGGAGAACCCGGCCATTCTGGAGCAGTTGAAAGAGGTCGTGAAGTAGATTTCTGCTGCATGGCAGGATCGTGACCACAGGAGCGCCGAAGGGTGCTCCTGTGGTCATTTTTTTGTGGGGTGTGGTGATTGTCCCGGTTTTTTCAGATCAAGTGGCTGATGCTTGTCACCCTATCAATAAGTAAGGTGCTGGATGTCAGTGGATATCGCGTGGCCGAATCGCCGGTGGCTCAGTTCCGCCTGTCGAGTGCAATGTGCAATAGCTAAGGTCTTCTGTCTTGCTGTTTTCTTGACAAAATACGTCAATGACGTATAGTTTGACTATGCTTACAGTGATTGAAACCCCGACTTTTCAGCGCCTGTGGCCGCATTACTGGACTGAGATGGAGCGTGGTGAATTTGCTGCATTCATTGCCCAGAATCCAGGCGCGGGCGACGTGGTAAAGAATTCGGGCGGGGTACGCAAAGTGCGCTGGACGCGAGCCGGGTCAGGTAAATCGGGCGGCGTTCGTGTGATTTACTTTACGCGGCTGACCAATGGGCAAGTTTGGCTGCTGTTTTTGTATGCGAAGAGCGCCCTGGATTCCATCGCTGGTCACAAATTGAAGGAGATGAAAGATGCCATCGAAAAAACCGCTGTCTGACGCCGAGTTGGAAGCATGGGAATCGACCCGCAATATTGGCGCTGAACTTGAACAGTCCGTTCGCGAAATGCTGGCTGGAAATGGGGCGGTTGTTCCTGTTTCGCCTGTGGTTGCGGTACGCATTAAATCCGGTCTTTCGCAGTCACAGTTTGCAGCGCTGCTGGGCGTGTCCGTGCGCACACTTCAGGAGTGGGAGCAAGGCCGACGCCAACCTTCCGGCGCAGCAAAAACGCTTATCGCCATTGCTGAAAAACGGCCAGAGGTGTTGGCTGAGCTTGCGGCATGAAAAAAACCGCATGAGCGCTGAAGGGTACTCCTGCGGTTTTTTTGGTGGGGTGTGCGCTACGTCAAACCCAAATAATCCATTAGCCAGCTAGCCCCTTGTGGGTACGGCTTTAGCCGTACATGTCGCCTAGAGGCGCCTACTTCTGGCAGGCTGAAGCCTGACCTACAACCGCTG
>JANNUE010000232.1:0-20272 GCA_031394895.1 Betaproteobacteria bacterium | reverse complement strand
GGCTGCCACATGTCGCTGCTGGATATCGATGAGCGGCTGCTGGAGTTGCTTGAACGGGTCGAATTGGACCGCTCCCCGCTGACCGATATCAAGCAGATCGGGCATTGCGACATCGGTCTGATTGAAGGCGGTTTGTGCAACGCTGAAAACGTGCACGTGCTGCGCGAGTTTCGCCTTCACTGCAAGACGCTGGTGGCAGTCGGCGCCTGCGCCATCACGGGCGGACTGCCGGCGCAGCGCAATCACCTGGATCTGGGCGAGATTCTGACCCAGGTCTATGGCGTGCGACCGGGTCTGAGTGCCGCCAGCCGCATTCCGAACGACCCCGAGCTGCCGCTGCCGCTGAACCATGTGCACCCGATTCATGAAGTGGTGCATGTGGACTATTTTTTGCCCGGGTGCCCGCCGAGCGCCGATGCGTTCTGGAGTTTTCTCAATGATTTGATGGCGGGGCGCACGCCGCATCTGGGGCACGGGCTGATTCACTATGACTGATCTGGAAACTGCCGCTCATCCGGCCGGGCTGCGCCGCGTCGCGATCGATCCGCTGTCGCGCGTGGAAGGTCATGGCAAGGTCACGATACTGCTCGATGACGAGAACCGGGTGCAGCAGGTGCGCCTGCACATCGTCGAGTTTCGCGGTTTCGAGAAGTTCATCCAGGGGCGCCCCTACTGGGAAGTTCCGGTCATGGTGCAACGCCTGTGCGGCATCTGCCCGGTGTCGCACCATCTGGCGTCATCGAAGGCGATGGACCTGATAGTCGGCGCGACCCGTGTGACACCCAGCGCAGAAAAAATCCGCCGGCTGATGCACTATGGCCAGGTGATGCAGTCGCACGCGCTGCATTTCTTCCATCTGGCGTCGCCCGATTTGCTGTTTGGCTTTGACGGTGAAGTCAACCGGCGCAACATCGTTGGCGTGGCGCAGGCGCATCCTGCAATAGTCAGAAAAGGTGTGCTGCTACGCAAATTCGGCCAGGAAATCATTCGAGCCACGGCCGGCAAACGGGTGCACGGCACCGGCTCCATTCCGGGCGGCATGAACAAGCACGTGAGCCGCGCCGACCGCGACCTGCTGGCGCGTGATGTGGCGCAGATGACGGCCTGGGCGCAGGATGCCGTCACCCTGGTCAGGCAGTTACATGAGCAAAACCCGGCGCTGTATGACAGCTTCGGCAGTTTTCGCTCTAGCATGATGTCGCTGGTGCGCGGCGACGGCGCGCTGGAACTGTACGACGGGGCGATCCGGGTGCGCGATGCCGATGGCAAGGTCTTTGTCGATGGCGTGAGTGACCAGCGCTATCTCGACCTGATTGAGGAAGAGGTGCGCCCCTGGTCGTACATGAAGTTTCCCTACCTGCGCCAGCTCGGTGCTGAACACGGCTGGTACCGCGTCGGCCCACTGGCGCGGGTGCAAAACTGTGCCTTCATCAGCACGCCGTTGGCTGAGGCGGCACGTCAGCAGTTTGTGGTGCATGGCGGCGGCGCGCTGCGCCATGCCACGCTAGCCTACCACTGGGCGCGCATGATCGAGCTGTTGCACACGGTGGAACTGATTGGCCAGTTGCTCGACGAGCCCGACCTTCTGGCCGGTGATCTGATGGCCATCGACCACAGCCGTGCACAGCGTGGCCGCGACGGTCAGCGCGAAGGCGTCGGCGTGATCGAAGCGCCGCGCGGCACGCTGATTCACCATTACCGCGTCGGCGACGACGACCTGGTGACGCTGTGCAATCTGATTGTCTCCACCACGCACAATAACCAGGCCATGAACGAAGCGGTGCGCCAGGTGGCGCGCCAGTACCTCGACGGCAAGGAGCTTACCGAGGGCTTGCTGAATCACATCGAGGTCGCCATTCGCGCCTACGACCCCTGCCTGTCGTGCGCCACGCACGCGCTCGGACAGATGGCGCTCGATGTCACGCTGCTGGGTGCCGACGGAGCGGTGCTCGACCGCGTGCTGAGTGGCGCCGACGGCCTGCACCGGATCGGGCCCGGCGCATGATCCCTCATGAGCGCCCGCCGCAGGCGTGTGTGGCGGCGCCGTTATTGGTGCTTGGCTGGGGTAACCCGAGCCGCGGTGACGACGCGCTGGGGCCCCTGTTTGTCGAATGCCTGCGTGCCGATGTGACTGATGCCCGGGCGCAGGTAGAGTGGCTGACCGATTTCCAGTTGCAGCCAGAGCATGCGCTCGATCTGATGGGGCGAGCGCGGGTGCTGTTGGTCGATGCCAGCGCCAACTGTGACCGGCAATTTGCCGTCACGCCAGTGCACGCCGCGCGCGATGCCAGCTTTACCACCCATGCAATGTCGCCGGCCGCCGTGCTGCAGGTGCTGCGCGACATGGACGACGGCGCGCCGCCGCTGTGCATGCTGCTGGCAATTCGGGGTGAAAGTTTCGAGCTTGGCGACGGCCTGACGGACGCTGCCACGGATAATTTGGCACAAGCGCTGCTTTGGGGGCGTGAATGGTTGACGGTCGGCCGTGGCGTCGAGCAGACCATCGACCGTCAACCGTAACTGGTGCCCGAGACCGGAATCGAACCGGTACGCCCGTTATTCACGAAGCGGCGGATTTTAAGTCCGATGTGTCTACCTATTTCACCACTCGGGCTAGGGCCGCAAACTGATGGAGGCGCGAAGCGGAGTCGAACCGCTCTCCACGGATTTGCAATCCGTTGCATAACCGATTTGCTATCGCGCCGGTTTGTCTGACAAAAAAGGGAAGCCAGTGCTTCCCTTTTCGGAATTTTGGAGCGGGAAAAGAGTCTCGAACTCTCGACCTCAACCTTGGCAAGGTTGCGCTCTACCAACTGAGCTATTCCCGCATTTCAAGCCGCGAAGTATAGCGCATCTTTCCCAGCGCGGTGTTTTCGCCGCCAGGGCTCAGCCCGGCAGTCAGGGCATCGAGTTCAGGAAGCAACACTTTCTGAATTAGGCCCGGGCTTGCCAAGCCTCAAGAGCACCGCGTTTTCTGCCGGCCGCTACGGGCAAGCCTTGATATAGATCAGATAACTAGTTGAAAACGCCGCTAGCATTCGGTTTTTGAGGCGGCTATGTTTGATCAACCTGTTAGAACTTTGATGGTGCAGAAGAAACTTCTTACTGCTGCGCCAGAAACAACTGTGAGTAATGCTGCCAAGCTGATGGCGGACAAGAATGTGGGCGCCGTCATGGTCGTTGAAAATGAACGACTGGTCGGCATCTTTTCGGAACGCGACGCGGTGTTTCGCGTGATTGCCAAGGGACGCGACGCCAAAACCACGCTGCTCAGCGAGGTGATGACGACATCGCCGGAGACGATAGATCCGGCTACAACCTACGGCCACGCGCTGTTGCTGATGCAGGAGCACGGCTTTCGCCACGTGCCGGTGGTCGAGAATGGCCGCCCGGTCGGCATCATCTCGTCACGCAACGCGATGGATCCGGACCTGGAAGAGTTCGTTGCCGAGGCACGCCGGCGCGAGCATTATCGTTAGCCGTCGCTTCGCTTATCCATTTTTCTTGGCCGCCAGCAGCATGGCGTCACCGTAGCTGAAGAAACGGTAGCCGGCGGCAATCGCGTGGCGGTACAGCGCCATCACCTGAGAATGCCCGGCAAAGGCGCTAACCAGCATCATCAGGCTCGATTTGGGCAGGTGAAAGTTGGTCACCAGCAAGTCCACCAGTTTGAACTCAAACCCTGGCGTAATGAAGATGCGGGTTTCACCTGAGGCCTGACCACTGCGCGCCCAGGATTCGAGTGTACGCACAGTCGTGGTGCCAACGGCGATCAGACGCCCGCCGCGTGCGCGGCAGTCGGCGATCGCCTGTTGTGTTGCCGCTGGCACTTCGTACCATTCGCTGTGCATCTGGTGCTCGGCCAGGTTTTCGGTCTTGACCGGCTGAAACGTGCCGGCGCCCACATGCAGCGTGACGTGGGCGCGCGGTACGCCCATGGCGTCGATGGCGGCCAGCAACTCCTCATCGAAATGCAGGGCGGCGGTGGGCGCCGCCACGGCACCGGGCTTTTGCGCGAACACGGTCTGGTAGCGCGCGCCGTCGAGCGCCGAGTCGGCGTGCGTGATGTAGGGCGGCAGCGGCACGTGGCCGTGGCGCTCCAGCAGGGTGTGCGGGTCTTCACCCAGATCGTTGGACAGCACAAAGCGAAACAGCGCGCCATCGGCGTCGGGCCAGCGCCCCAACAGCGTGGCGCACAGCCGGTCTTGCTGACCAGGCGCGCTGAACAATGCTACTGTCGTGCCAATCTCCGGCTTTTTGCTGACCCGCATGTGGGCCGCGACCTGGTTGCCGCCCAGCACCCGCTCCACCAGCAGTTCGAGTTTGCCGCCGGTCGGCTTTTCACCATACAGACGCGCCTTGATGACTTTGGTGTCGTTCAGGACCAGCAGATCGCCGGGACGCAGTAAAGTCGGTAAATCGCGAAAAATACGATCAACGGCGACCGCGCCGCTGGCGTCGAGCAATCGGGAACCGCTGCGCTCAGGTGTCGGGTGCTGGGCGATCAGCGCTTCGGGCAATTCAAAGTCGAAGTCGCTGAGCGTGAACTGGCGGCTGACGCCGGCTGAAGAGATGGGCATAGTGCTTGAGGGCCGGACAAACCCGTACCAAGTGGCAAAGACAGGGCAGAATTGTCCCATGTCTGAAAAAACCGACCCATGGGCAAAATGACCACATGACTTCGCTGCCTGTCGAACTTGCGCTCAAGCCGCTGAGCGGACCGCAAAAGGCCCTGCGCAAATTGGGTTTGTTGCGCGCTATCGACCTGGCCCTGCATCTGCCAATGCGCTATGAAGACGAAACCCAGGTCGTCAAATTGAGCGAGGTTCGGGACGGTGAGGTGGCGCAGATCGAAGGTGTGGTGACGGCCAGTGAGGTGCGCTTGAGGGGGCAGCGCCAGTTGCTGGTAACGCTCGACGATGGAACCGATACCTGCCTGTTGCGCTTCTTCAGCTTTTACCCGTCGCAGCAACAGGCGCTGGCAGTGGGCAAACGGATTCGCGCGCGCGGCGAAGTCAAGGGGGGCTTTTTGGGGCACCAGATGATGCACCCGGCCTGCAAGCCAGCCAGCAGCGAACTGGCGGTCGCGCTGACGCCGATCTACCCAAGCGTGGCCGGCTTGCCGCAGGCCTATCTGCGCCGGGCGGTGCAAGGGGGGCTTGAGCGCGCCGAGTTGACTGACACGCTGGCACCGCAACTTTTGCATGGCGCCGCGCTGGCGCCGCGATGGACACTGCGCGACGCGTTGCACTTTTTGCACAACCCGGCGCCAGATGTGGCGTTAGCGACGCTGGAGGACCATAGTCATCCGGCCTGGCAGCGGCTCAAGGCCGAGGAGTTGCTGGCACAGCAACTGTCGCAACTGCAGGCCAGGCGCGCGCGCGCCAATCTGCGCGCACCGCCACTGGCGGGCGCGCGCCAGCGCGATCAGGCGCAGTTGCTGTTACACGAGAAACTGCTGGCGGCGCTGCCGTTTGAGCTGACCCAGGCGCAGCGCCGCGTCTGTGAGGAAATCATGCTCGACCTGGCACGTGCGCTGCCGATGCATCGCTTGCTGCAGGGCGATGTGGGTTCCGGCAAGACCGTGGTGGCGGCACTGGCCGGCGCGGTGTGCATCGAGGCCGGCTGGCAGTGCGCGTTGATGGCGCCGACCGAGATCCTGGCCGAGCAGCACTTTCGAAAACTGGTTGGCTGGCTGGAGCCGCTGGGCGTGAAAACGGCCTGGCTGACCGGCAGTCAAAAAGCGAAGGAGCGGCGCGAGATGCTGGCGCTGATCGCCAGCGGTGAGGCGGCACTGGTGGTCGGCACGCACGCCATCATTCAGGACAAGGTGGTGTTTGCCAAGCTGGCGCTGGCGATCATTGACGAACAGCACCGTTTTGGTGTCGCGCAGCGGCTCGCGCTGCGCAGCAAACTGGCTGAGGTCGATCAGGAACCGCACTTGTTGATGATGACCGCCACGCCGATCCCGCGCACGCTGGCAATGAGCTATTACGCCGACCTGGACGTCTCGACCATCGATGAGTTGCCGCCGGGGCGCACGCCGGTGCTGACCAAGGTGGTGAGCGACAGCCGGCGCGACGAAGTGATTGGCCGCATTCGCGCCCAGTTGGCGCAGGGCCGCCAGGTTTACTGGGTCTGCCCGCTGATTGAGGAAAGCGAGGCACTCGACCTGAGCAACGCGACCCAGACCCATGCGGACTTGAGCGCCGCCTTGCAGGGCACCGGCGCGCTCCGACCGGTCGTCGTCGGCTTGCTGCATTCGCGCATGGCGGTCGCGGACAAGAAAGCGGTGATGGCGCAGTTCGTTGCTGGCCAGATCGGCGTATTGGTCAGCACCACGGTGATTGAAGTTGGCGTCGATGTGCCCAATGCGTCACTGATGGTGATCGAGCACGCCGAACGTTTTGGCCTGAGCCAGTTGCATCAGTTGCGGGGACGGGTCGGGCGCGGCGCGGCGGCATCGGCCTGCGTGCTGCTGTATTCAACCGGCGACGCGCCACGCCTGGGTGAAGTGGCGCGGGCACGGCTGAAAGCCATGATGGACAGCAACGACGGCTTCGAGATTGCCCGGCGCGACCTTGAAATTCGCGGCCCTGGCGAGTTCCTGGGGGCGCGTCAATCGGGCGCTGCCATGTTGCGCTTCGCCGATCTGCTGACTGATTCCGCGTTACTTGACTGGGCGCGCCGGCTGGCGCCGCTGATGCTGGACCAATATCCGGAATTGGCACAACTCCATGTTGCGCGCTGGCTCGGCCGCAAGACCGACTACCTGAAAGCGTAGCAACGGCGCGCATGCTTGGCCGCGCTCGATTCGATAGGACAATAGCGGCATGACCCTGACCGAACTCAAATACATCGTCGCGGTGGCGCGCGAGCGCCATTTTGGCAAGGCCGCCGAGGCGTGTTTTGTATCGCAACCCACGCTGTCGGTGGCGGTCAAGAAACTGGAAGAAGAGCTTGATGTAAAACTGTTCGAGCGCAGCGCCAACGAGGTGTCGGTGACGCATCTGGGTGAAGAAATCGTACGTCTGGCGCAGCAGGTGCTGGAACAGGCAACCCATATCAAAGAGGTCGCCAAGCGCGGCAAGGACCCACTGGCCGGGCCGCTCACGCTGGGCGTGATCTACACCATAGGGCCGTATCTGCTGCCCGATCTGGTGCGCCAGATAATTGCACGCACGCCGCAGATGCCGCTCGTGTTGCAGGAGAACTTCACTGTCAAGCTGCTGGAAATGTTGCGCACCGGCGAGATCGATTGCGCCATTTTGGCCGAACCATTCCCGGACGCCGGGCTGGCGGTCGCCGCGCTATACGACGAGCCATTTCTGGCCGCGGTGCCGATTCATCATCCGTTGGCGACACAGGCGCAGGTCACGACCGAAGAACTCAGGCTGGAGACCATGCTGCTGCTCGGCGCTGGGCATTGCTTTCGGGATCACGTGCTGGAAGTTTGTCCGGAATTCGCCCGTTTCTCCAGTCATGCCAGCGGCATGAGCAAAAGCTTTGAAGGCTCGTCGCTGGAGACCATCAAGCACATGGTGGCCGCCGGCATGGGTGTCACTCTGGTGCCGCGCCTGGGTGTGCCCACAGAGGCGTTGTCCGTCAAACCCCGGCGCAAGTCTGCTGAAGCGCCCAATATCAAGTACCTGCCTTTTGCCGGAGACCCGCCGACTCGCCGCGTGGTGCTCGTGTGGCGGCGTAGCTTTACCCGTTATGAGGCGATTGCGGCCTTGCGCAACGCCATTTACGCCTGCGAACTGGCCGGTGTCAGCCGCTTGTCTTGATAGAAGAGGAGCACGACGTGCCTGAGCTGCGCCCCAAATTGGCCTTGTATTTGAATCTGATTCGATGGGACCGCCCGGCCGGCTGGTTGCTGCTGCTATGGCCGACTTTGAGCGCGCTGTGGCTGGCGGCGGAAGGTTTCCCCGGTTGGCACTTGCTGACGGTGTTCACGCTGGGCACGATTTTGATGCGTAGCGCCGGTTGCTGCGTCAACGACGTGGCCGATCGCAATTTTGACCGGCACGTCAAACGCACGGCCGCGCGCCCGGTGACGTCGGGCCAGGTCTCGGTCAAAGAGGCGCTGGTGCTGGGCGCCGGCTTGGCGCTGGCGGCTTTTGCGCTGGTACTCACAACCAATGCGGCCACCATTGGCTGGTCTTTTGCCGCAATCGCGATCACACTGGCCTATCCGTACGCAAAGCGGGTCGTCGCCATGCCGCAAGCGGTGCTCGGCGTGGCCTTCAGCTTCGGAATTCCGATGGCGTTTTCTGCGGTGCGCTCCGAGGTGCCGGCGTTAGCCTGGATCTTGATGCTCGGCAATCTGTTCTGGGTGCTGGCATACGATACCGAATACGCCATGGTGGACCGCGATGACGATCGTGCCATCGGCATGAAGACATCGGCCATCACGCTGGGGCGGCTGGACGTGCCGGTGATTGTGCTGTGCTATCTGATCTACATCGTCATTTGGGACGTGGCGCTGATGCCGTATGCGCAAGGGTTTCTGTTTAATCTGGCGATCACATTGGCTTTTGGCCAGGTGGCGTGGCACTACACCTTGATCCGCAACCGTTCCCGCGACGGTTGCTTCAAGGCATTTCGCCTTAATCACTGGCTGGGTTTTACGCTATTTGCCGCATTGGCAGCAAGTTACGCGATCAAATAAAGGCGACCTCAGTCTTTGCCAAACTCGTCGCCGAGTTCTTTGGCGCGGTCGCGGGCCGCGTAGATGGCGTTGATCAGCTGGGCCTGGACGTCGTCGTCTTCCATCGACGAAATGGCTGCAAAGGTGGTGCCGCCTTTGGATGTAACGCGCTGGCGCAGCATCTTGGGTGATTCGCTGGCGCTGCGCGCCAACTCGCCGGCCCCAATGAAAGTGCTCACCGTCAACTGGTGCGCCTGCTCGCGCGTCAGGCCCATTTCGGTGCCGGCGGTGGTCATCGCTTCCATAAAGTAAAACAGATAGGCCGGCCCGGAACCCGACAGGGCGGTCACCGCATTGAGCTGGTCTTCGGCGTCGAGCCACAGAACCTCGCCGGTCGCCGCCATCACCTGGCTGACCCAGTTCTTGTCTTCGCCAGTGACGGCCGCGCGGGCAAACAGCGCGCTGATGCCCTTACCGATCAGGCACGGTGTGTTGGGCATGGCGCGCACTACTCGGTCGCAGCCCAGCCAGCGCGCAATGCTGTCGCTGCGTATGCCTGCCGCCACGCTCAGGTGCAAGGCGTTGCCGGTGTGCATGCGCACCGCCAGCGCGGCGTCACGGAAGGTCTGCGGCTTGACGGCCCAAACCAGCATGTCGGCCTGGCGCAGAAATGCGTCGGCCCGGGGGTGAACATTCACATTGAAGTTGCTTCTGAGCTTGTCCTGGGCGGCGGCGGCCGGCTCGACGACATCAATCAGGCTGGCCGAAAAGCCCTGCCCGAGCAGGCCGCCGATGATGGCGCAGGCCATATTGCCGCCACCTATAAATGCAATACGTTGTGTCATGAATATCCTGTACCGGGGTCGCCACACTGCGCGGCGCTAGCGCATGAGTCTAATCAAAAGCGTAACCGCGTGGGCGCGAGCCATCCGCAGGGTCTTGCCCTTGCCGCGGGTTTACCCAAGTCCATAGCCAGCAACCGGGCGGGATCGCAGGAAAAACCGGCTTTTTCGACGCGTCGCAGCCTTGCCGGGTGATTCGCTGGAATAAACGCTTGACGGCTCTCCGCAAATTGGGCACAATAGCTGGCTTCGCTTGAAAAAGTATGAAGTGTCTGCCCAAAAGATGCAATGTGAGTGGTTCACGCTGCAGACAACGGGCCCAAGACTGACTGGAAATATTAGCTGCGGCTGACAAGGCTGTTTGGCTGATGCCTCTGGTGCAAGTTGGGAAGAATTGAAATGATCCAAGTTGAATCTCGATTAGAAGTTGCTGACAATACCGGCGCTAAATCCGTTCTGTGCATCAAGGTGCTGGGTGGATCCAAGCGTCGTTACGCCAGTGTTGGCGACGTCATCAAAGTCAGTATTAAAGAAGCTGCTCCACGCGGTCGCGTCAAAAAAGGCGAGATCTATAGCGCGGTGGTGGTTCGCACGGCCAAGGGCATCCGTCGCAGCGATGGTTCCCTGGTCAAATTCGATGGCAACGCAGCTGTGTTGCTGAACGCCAAATTGGAGCCAATTGGCACGCGTATTTTTGGGCCGGTGACGCGCGAGTTGCGCACCGAGAAGTTCATGAAGATCGTGTCCCTGGCTCCTGAAGTTTTGTAAGGACGCGCCATGAACAAGATTCGCAAAGGCGACGAAATCATCGTGCTCACCGGGCGCGACAAGGGTAAGCGCGGCAAGATTGCATTGCGCAAAGATGACTCCTACGTGCTCGTCGAGGGTGTCAATGTGGTGAAAAAGCACACCAAGCCAAACCCGATGAAGGGTGCGGTAGGCGGCATTGTTGAGAAATCCATGCCGATTCATCAGTCCAATGTGGCGATTTTCAATACCGCCACAGGCAAGGCTGATCGGGTTGGCATCAAGCTGCTGGCTGACGGCAAACGCGTTCGCGTTTACAAGTCCAGCGGTGAAGAAATCAAGGTGGCATAAGCATGGCTCGTTTGCAACAACACTATCGCGAAAAAGTAGCGCCCGAACTGATGGCCAAGTTTGGCTACACGTCGGTCATGCAGGTCCCGCGCCTGACAAAAATCACGCTGAACATGGGTGTCAGCGAGGCCGTGGCCGACAAGAAGGTCATGGAGCATGCGGTCAGCGACCTGACCAAGATTGCTGGTCAGAAACCGGTGGTCACCATGTCCAAGAAAGCCATTGCGGGTTTCAAGATCCGCGAAAACCAGGCGATCGGCTGCATGGTGACGCTGCGCGGCGTCCAGATGTTTGAGTTTCTCGACCGCTTTGTGACCGTGGCTTTGCCCCGTGTTCGCGACTTCCGCGGCATCTCCGGTCGTGCTTTCGACGGTCGCGGCAACTACAACATCGGCGTGAAAGAGCAGATCATCTTCCCTGAAATTGAATACGACAAGGTAGATGCCTTGCGTGGCCTCAATATCAGCATCACCACAACGGCCAAGACCGACGACGAGTGCAAGGCACTGCTCGCGGGGTTCCGTTTCCCCTTCAAGAACTGAGGTGACCAGTGGCTAAAATGGCTTTAATCCAACGCGAACTCAAGCGTGACAATCTGGTTGCCAAGTACGCGAAGAAGCACGCTGAACTCAAGGCAATCTCGCGCGACGTGCATCGCAGCGATGAAGAGCGGGCTGCCGCCCGCCTGGGCTTGCAAAAGCTCCCGCGCAATGCAAATCCGACGCGCCAGCGCAACCGTTGCGCAATCACCGGCCGTCCTCGTGGCACGTTCCAGCATTTCGGTCTGGCGCGTGCAAAGATTCGTGAAATGGCTTTTGCCGGGGAAATCCCCGGCATAGTCAAGGCCAGCTGGTAAGCGGTAGGAGACATAGATATGAGCATGAGTGATCCCATCGCCGACCTGTTGACACGCATTCGCAATGCGCAAATGGTGGCTAAAACCACTGTCAGCGTACCTTCCTCCAAAGTGAAGGTGGCGATTGCCCAGGTACTGAAAGAAGAAGGCTACATTGACGGCTTCAAGGTTAACAATGAAGACGGCAAGCCGGAGCTTGAAATCGCCTTGAAATACTACGCCGGTCGCCCGGTGATTGAGCGCATTGAGCGTGTCAGTCGCCCCGGTCTGCGCGTTTACCGCGGCAGTGATGCCATTCCCCAAGTCCAGAACGGCCTCGGTGTGGCAATTGTCACAACCCCCAAGGGCGTCATGACTGATCGCAAAGCGCGCGCTACCGGTGTCGGTGGCGAAGTGCTCTGCTACGTCGCCTAACGCGTGACATTGAGGAGAAACAGAAAATGTCCCGTATAGGAAAAATGCCCGTCACCGTTCCGGCTGGCGTGGATGTGTCGGTTAAAGATGACCAGATCACCGTCAAAGGCTCTGGTGGCGCTTTGAACTTGACCCAAAATGCACTGGTCAAGGTCACTAGCGATGCTGGCAAGCTGAGTTTTCAGCCCGCCAACGACTCGCGCCAAGCCAATGCCATGAGTGGCACCATGCGTCAGCTGGTGAACAACATGGTGCTGGGGGTTACCAAGGGTTTTGAGAAGAAGCTCAGCCTGATTGGTGTCGGCTACAAGGCCCAGGCCCAAGGCGCCAAACTCAATCTGACAGTCGGCTATTCGCATCCGGTCAACAAGGAAATGCCAGCTGGCATTACCGTTGCGACCCCGACGCCAACCGAAATCGTGATCAAGGGCGCAGACCGCCAGCGCGTCGGGCAGGTGGCGGCCGAGATTCGTGCCATTCGTCCTCCCGAGCCCTACAAGGGCAAGGGCATTCGCTATGCGGATGAGAAGGTCACGATCAAAGAAACCAAGAAGAAATAAGGAGCCGCAACATGTTGACCAAAAAAGAGCAGCGTCTTCGCAGAGCCCGCCAAACCCGTATCCGGATCGCCACCCAGGGTGTCGCCCGTTTAACGGTCAATCGCACCAACTTGCACATTTACGCCTGCGTCATTGCTGGCGATGGCGGCAAGATTGTGGCAAGCGCATCCACGGCAGAGGCCGAAGTGCGCAAGGCATTGGGTGGCTCGGGCAAAGGTGGCAACGTGGCCGCGGCCCAGGTAATTGGCAAGCGCCTGGCCGAAAGAGCCAGGGCGGCGGGTGTCGAGAAGGTGGCGTTTGATCGTTCTGGCTTTGCGTACCATGGCCGCGTCAAGGCGCTGGCCGATGCGGCACGCGAAGCTGGCTTGCAGTTTTAAGCAGATCGGAAAATTAAGATGGCTAAAGTTCAAGCGAAAATGCAGGGTAAGGCTGAAGGGCCTGAAGACGGTCTGCGTGAGAAGATGATCGCGATCAATCGCGTCACCAAGGTGGTCAAGGGTGGCCGCATTCTTGGTTTCGCGGCATTGACCGTAGTGGGTGACGGCGATGGTCGTGTTGGCATGGGCAAGGGCAAGTCGAAAGAAGTGCCGGCGGCTGTGCAAAAAGCGATGGAAGAAGCCCGTCGCAACCTGACCAAGATGTCACTCAAGAACGGCACCATCCACCACAAGGTAATGGGTCAGCATGGCGCTGCGGCGGTCATGATGGCGCCGGCTCCCAAGGGTACTGGCATCATTGCCGGTGGTCCGATGCGCGCCGTGTTCGAAGTGGTTGGTATTACCGACATCGTGGCCAAGAGCCATGGCTCGACCAATCCGTACAACATGGTTCGTGCCACGCTAAATGCCCTGTCTCACGCTACGACGCCTGGGAACGTGGCGGCCAAGCGCGGCAAGACGATTGAAGAACTCTTCGTTTAACCGGGAGTCTGGAAATGACAACACAACAAACAGTCAAAGTGCAATTGGTTCGCAGCCCGATCGGCTGCCAGGAATCGCACCGTGCAACAGTTCGCGGCCTGGGTCTGCGCAAAATTCGCAGTGTCAGCGAGTTGGTCGATACGCCCGAAGTTCGCGGCATGATTAACAAGATCAGTTATCTGGTCAAAGTGCTCTAAGAGGCAAGATGATGGAACTTAATGACATCAAGCCCGCTGACGGTGCAAAGCACTACAAGCGTCGCGTCGGTCGTGGTATCGGCTCCGGCATTGGCAAGACCGCAGGACGCGGTCACAAGGGCCAAAAGTCGCGCGCCGGTGGCTACCACAAGGTTGGTTTTGAAGGCGGTCAGATGCCTATGCAGCGGCGTTTGCCCAAGCGTGGCTTCAAATCCCATTTGCTCAAGTTCAATGCGGAGGTCACCCTGACTTCGCTCGAATTGCTGGGCGCTGCCGACGTCGATCTGGTGACTCTCAAGCAGGCTGGCCTGGTTGGCGAGATGGCCAGGGTCGTCAAGATCATCAAAACCGGCGAACTGACCAAAGCGGTCAAACTCACCGGTATTGGTGCCACGGCAGCTGCCAAGGTCGCGATCGAAGCGGCTGGTGGAAGTGTTGCTTAAGCAGCTTACTGAAAGACGTCCTACGTGGTAACCAACGCAGCTCAACTGGCAAAGACAGGCAAATTCGGCGATTTGCGTCGACGCCTTGTCTTTTTGCTACTCGCGCTGGTGGTCTATCGGGTTGGCGCGCACATACCGGTTCCCGGTATTGACCCGGCTCAATTGGCGCAATTTTTCAAAGGCCAGCAGGGCGGCATCCTGGGCATGTTCAACATGTTCTCGGGCGGCGCGCTGTCGCGTTTCACCGTCTTTGCGCTGGGGATCATGCCGTATATTTCGGCGTCGATCATCATGCAGCTTCTGACCTATGTGGTGCCAACCTTTGAGCAGTTGAAGAAAGAGGGCGAGGCGGGTCGTCGCAAGATTACGCAGTACACCCGCTATGGCACGCTCGGACTTGCGTTGTTCCAGTCGATGGGTATTGCGCTGGCGCTGGAGAGCTCGGCCGGACTGGTGATTGCACCTGGATTTGGCTTTCGCATGACCGCCATCGTGACCCTGACCGCTGGCACCATGTTCCTGATGTGGCTGGGCGAGCAGATTACCGAACGCGGCTTGGGCAACGGTATTTCGATCCTGATTTTTGGTGGCATTGCCGCCGGTCTGCCCAACGCCATTGGCGGCATGCTTGAGTTGGTGCGCACCGGCGCCATGAGCATCATCGTTGCCCTGCTCATTGTGGTTTTGGTGGCGCTGGTGACCTTCTTTGTGGTGTTTGTCGAGCGGGGACAACGCAAGATCCTCGTGAATTACGCCAGGCGTCAGGTGGGCAACAAGGTGTATGGCGGACAGTCGTCGCATCTTCCGCTCAAGCTCAACATGGCGGGCGTGATTCCCCCGATTTTTGCCTCGTCCATTATCTTGCTGCCAGCGACGGTGGTCGGCTGGTTCAGCACCGGTGACTCGATGCGCTGGTTGAAAGATATTGCCAGTTCCCTGTCGCCTGGCCAGCCGATTTATGTGATGTTCTACGCGGGAGCAATCATATTCTTCTGCTTCTTCTATACAGCGCTGGTGTTCAATAGCCGGGAAACGGCCGACAACCTGAAGAAGAGCGGCGCCTTCATTCCGGGCATTCGTCCGGGCGACCAGACCGCCAGGTACATTGACAAAATTTTGCTGCGTTTGACGTTTGCTGGCGCCATCTACATCACGCTGGTGTGTTTGTTGCCCGAGTTTTTGATCCTGAAGTACAACGTCCCGTTCTACTTTGGTGGAACCTCCCTTTTGATTATTGTGGTTGTGACGATGGATTTCATGGCCCAGGTCCAGAATTACATGATGTCGCAGCAATATGAATCGCTGTTGAAGAAGGCTAACTTCAAGTCTTCATAAGGCGGTTTATCAATATGTCAAAAGACGATGTTATTCAGATGCAGGGTGAGGTGGTGGAAAATTTGCCGAACGCGACTTTTCGCGTGAAGCTGGAAAACGGCCACGTTGTATTGGGACACATTTCCGGGAAAATGCGCATGCACTACATCCGCATACTTCCCGGGGACAAGGTCACGGTCGAGTTGACGCCCTACGATTTGACCCGGGCACGCATCGTGTTCCGGGCCAAGTAATGGTAAGAGAATAGTTTTAGGAGAATGAAATGAAAGTTTCGGCTTCGGTCAAGAAAATTTGCCGTAACTGCAAGGTAATTCGGCGTAAGGGCGTTGTGCGTGTGATCTGTTCCGATCCGCGTCACAAGCAGCGCCAGGGTTAATTGCACTAGTTTTAGAGGACCAACATGGCACGTATCGCTGGCATCAACATTCCGCCGCAACAACATTCCGAAATTGGCTTGACTGCCATTTTCGGTATCGGTCGCAACCTGGCACGCAAGATTTGCGAGGCCTGTGGCATCGCTTATTCGAAAAAGGTCAAGGACCTGACCGACGCGGAGCTGGAGAAAATTCGCGACCAGATTGCACAGTACACGATTGAGGGTGATCTGCGTCGCGAGACGACGATGAACATCAAGCGTTTGATGGACATTGGTTGCTACCGTGGCTTTCGCCATCGTCGTGGCTTGCCCATGCGTGGTCAGCGTACACGTACCAATGCCCGTACCCGCAAAGGCCCCCGCAAGGCCGCCCAGTCGCTGAAGAAATAACAGGTAAAGACCACTATGGCAAAAGCTCCCGCCAACAATGCGGCCCAACGGGTCCGCAAAAAAGTTCGCAAGAATGTAGCCGACGGCGTCGCGCACGTTCATGCGTCGTTTAACAACACCATCATCACGATCACCGACCGCCAGGGCAACGCGCTTGCCTGGGCTTCGTCCGGAGGTCAGGGTTTCAAGGGCTCGCGCAAGTCCACTCCGTTTGCTGCCCAGGTAGCTTCCGAAGTGGCAGGCCGCGCCGCCATTGAACAAGGCATCAAGAACCTTGACGTTGAAATCAAGGGGCCTGGCCCTGGCCGCGAGTCTTCGGTTCGCGCCCTGGCTGCTCTTGGTATCCGGATCAACATGATTGCTGACGTGACACCGGTGCCGCATAACGGTTGCCGCCCACAGAAGCGTCGTCGCATCTGATTTTTTAAACAAGCCCACCGCCACTGGCTTTGCGCCGGTGGCTCCCGCACTAAAGTGCGGCAGATGACATAAAGGAAGTTCAAGTGGCACGCTATCTAGGCCCCAAGGCCAAATTATCCCGCCGAGAAGGCACCGACCTGTTCCTCAAAAGCGCACGTCGTGCGATTGGTGACAAAGCCAAGTTCGATTCGAAGCCAGGCCAGCACGGCCGTACCTCCGGTGCCCGTACTTCCGACTTCGGACTGCAGCTTCGCGAGAAGCAAAAAGTCAAGCGCATGTACGGCGTTCTGGAAAAGCAATTCCGCCGCTACTTTGAAGAGGCCGACCGCCGCAAAGGCAACACTGGCGCGAATCTGCTTTCGCTGCTGGAGTCGCGTCTGGACAACGTGGTGTACCGGATGGGCTTTGGCTCAACCCGTGCCGAAGCGCGCCAACTGGTCTCGCACAAGGCGCTGACGGTGAACGGAAAGAGCGTCAACATTCCCTCTTACTCAGTGAAGGCGGGGGACGTGATTGCTGTTCGCGACAAATCGAAGAAGCAAAACCGTGTGGTGGAAGCGCTTCAACTGGCGCAACAAGTTGGCATGCCGGCCTGGGTCGAAGTCAATCTGGACAAGGCTGAAGGCACGTTCAAGTCAGTTCCTGACCGTGACCAGTTCGCCGCCGACATTAATGAATCTCTGATCGTTGAGCTGTACTCACGTTGATAGCTTTCAAACAAGTTTTCATTCCAATTCGTTCCTGGAGCGCGGTGCACTGCGCTTCAGGTGCTTCAGCCTTACCGGTGTAACGAGCCGGGGGTATTGAGAGGAAGTCCGCATGCAAAATAATCTATTGAAACCCAAAGCAATTAACGTTGAGCAACTCGCGCCCAATCGCGCCAAAGTTGCGCTCGAGCCTTTTGAGCGCGGCTATGGTCATACCCTGGGCAACGCGTTGCGCCGGGTCCTGTTGTCGTCGATGCCCGGTTACGCGGCCACTGAAGTCACCATTGCCGGCGTCTTGCACGAATACTCGTCGATTGACGGCGTGCAGGAAGACGTTGTCAATATTCTGTTGAATCTCAAGGGCGTCGTGTTCAAGCTGCACAACCGTGACGAAGTGACGCTGAGCCTGCGCAAAGACGGCGAAGGCGTCGTCACGGCGGCTGACATTCAGACGCCGCACGATGTCGAGATCATCAATCCGGATCATGTCATTGCCAATCTGTCGCAAGGCGGCAAACTGGATATGCAGATCAAGGTTGAAAAAGGTCGTGGCTATGTGCCGGGCACGATGCGCCGCTACGGCGACGAGCCGACCAAATCGATCGGTCGCATTGTGCTGGATGCATCTTTTTCGCCGGTCAAACGTGTCAGCTACACGGTCGAGAGCGCGCGCGTCGAGCAGCGCACCGATCTGGACAAGCTGGTGGTGGATATCGAAACCAACGGCGCCATTTCGGCCGAGGACGCGGTGCGTGCATCGGCCAAGATCCTGGTCGAGCAACTGGCTGTGTTTGCGCAACTCGAAGGCACCGAACTGGCCGCCTTCGATGCACCGGCGCCGCGTGGCAGCACGCAGTTTGATCCGATTCTGCTGCGCCCGGTCGATGAACTCGAGCTGACGGTTCGCTCCGCCAACTGCCTGAAGGCAGAGAATATTTACTACATTGGTGACTTGATTCAACGGACCGAAAACGAGTTGTTGAAGACTCCGAATCTGGGTCGCAAGTCGCTCAACGAAATCAAGGAAGTGCTGGCTTCCCGCGGTCTGACTTTGGGCATGAAGCTCGAAAGCTGGCCTCCAGCCGCTTTAGAAAAGCGTTGATTTTTGAGCCCTGAAAAGGGACTCAGTGACACGGGCAGTACCTGATACGGCTGCCTGAACTATATAAAGGAAAGCATCATGCGTCACGGACTCGGACTACGTAAACTCAATCGCACCAGCTCGCATCGTCTGGCGATGCTGCGCAACATGATGAACTCGCTGATCGAGCATGAGGTCATCAAGACCACCGTTCCGAAAGCCAAGGAACTGCGTCGCGTCATCGAACCGATGATTACCCTGGCCAAAGAAGCTACGGTGGCGAACCGCCGTCTGGCATTTGACCGCTTGCGCGACCGCGACTCGGTGGTCAAACTGTTCAACGACCTGGGCCCGCGCTTCAAGGCCCGTCCCGGTGGCTACACGCGGATCCTGAAAATGGGTTTTCGCGTCGGCGACAATGCGCCGATGGCACTGGTCGAACTAGTGGATCGCCCGGCAGAGACTGAGGCCGCAGAAACCGACACCGACAAGGCTTAATCGGTTACAATACAAGCATACCGCGCGATGGAGCAGCCTGGTAGCTCGTTGGGCTCATAACCCAAAGGTCGTAGGTTCAAATCCTACTCGCGCAACCAATAGATACGGGGCTTTCCCCGTAAGTAAACGCCGACTAACAGTCGGCGTTTTGCTTTTGTGACGAGGTCGGCAACGAGGTCTGCGTCGTTACAGAAATTGGGCCTGTGCACCTGGATGCTTACCTGGATGAGTTCGTGTTCCGCTTCAATCGGCGCGCATCAGCTTCGCGAGGCATGTTGTTCTACAGGTTGCTTCAACAAGCAGTGCTCACGCAACCTACGACGTATGCGCAGGTGGCAAGCCACACCAAGCGCAAGTCCAAGGTTTAGGCTTGAATATTGCAGAGCAGTCGTTAGAATGCATTAAACTGTGTATTTATCCAGTATGTGGGTATCGCTGGAGCTAAATGGATCCCCCTTACAAAAACACAGTACGAAATAAATCATGAAACCCGCCGCCTCTTCTGTGCTGCATTCTGCGCGGCATCCGCGCGACATGGCGGGCGCAGAGGTTGAGGCTTTTCTGGGGATGCTGGCCAATGAGCGGCGCGTTGCGGCCCCAACGCATAACCAGGCTGTAAAAAATGTCGGGGCCGTTCAAACGGACCATTTCCAGGATTGCTTGACCCCTTCCGACATCTGGGATCTGGCGTTGTAGGCCGTTCTATGAGGTCGATTTTTCATGTCGTTGGTGTCCAAATTGGAAGTGGCGGTTTTTTTACAACCGCAACGTCGGAGTTGACCGGAACACAACACCGCCGCGAAGCGGCCTCCTGCAGTTGTGTTGCCGTGTCGAGCGACATGTAGGCCTGGCGATCCCGATTGCTAGCACGCAGTTCTCACAAATGGTAGTCCGGAAACCGAAGGGAAGCCCGCCGAGAATGCCAGCGCGCTCTGTGATTGAGGAATGTCCAAGATTGCGATGCGGCCGTCGCTGGCACCACAGGCGGCAACACGGCTCAGACCGTCCGAGCCACACGAGCCAGCGCGAACTTGTACACCCGCGGCTCGGGCCAACTCTTCGATCGATTGAAGGGACTTGCCCCCGCCTTCGCACTGACGTGATTCAAGAGACATCCAAACCAACACAGTCGGGTCAGGCGGATCATTGCCTCCACCACAACTCACCACGAGTAAGGCACCGACGAAAGCTGCCAGCGTTTGATAGTTCACGATTTTGATCCCAGCCCAACGTCCTGCTCTGCGCCAGGCCAGCGCCGACGCTTTATGAGGCGGAGCGCTGGCGGCCCGTCCGCAGCAGCTAGGGGTTAGGGCTCGGATTTCAGTTCGTGCTGAATGTGATCCTTGGAAGTCAAGAAAGGACAAATAGTGATCCAAGGCCCTCACTCCTGCTTGCCATCCGCTCGGTCGCGAGCCGGGAGAGAATCGCGAAAGGCGTCAAACGTCTTCCACGCGGGGACTGGTGGCGTGTAGTCAGGCCGCGGTG
>JANNUE010000213.1:0-12693 GCA_031394895.1 Betaproteobacteria bacterium | reverse complement strand
CCTTGGCCGCCTCGACGTCCTGGGCATTGATGCCATAGTTGCCAATGTGCGGATAGGTGAGCGTGACGATTTGCTGGCAGTAGCTCGGGTCGGTCAGAATTTCCTGGTAGCCGGTCATGGCAGTGTTGAACACCACCTCGCCAACGGTGGAGCCAGCGGCTCCGATGGAATTACCAACAAACACCGTGCCGTCTGCGAGCGCCAGGATGGCGGGGGGAAATGTTCCCTGTAAAGACAAAAGCACTGGGTTCTCCGGATCGGGTTTTCGGGTACGCCCAACCCCGCTCAAGATGCAAATCCTGGCTGTCTATTGAAAGAGAATTGGCTTGAGAAGGCTGTGCGCGTACGGGGTGCGGTGAAGCATCCCATTGTAGCCGAGGGGGAGTGCCCCCACGCTTGTCACTGCGTGTGCTGCGCTGCTATCGAGGGGCTAGCCTTGCTTGGGGCGGCCCGGCGCGGCGGCTGCGCCATTCAACCCGTCGCGGGTGGCCGTGGCACTAGCGTGCAGGCATATGGCCGCCGCCGCAGCCACATTGAGCGACTCTTCACCGCCGGGTTGCGCGATGCGCACATGCAGGCCGGCAAGGGCGTCCAGCGCGGCGCTGACGCCCTGCCCTTCGTGCCCGAAGGCCCAGGCACAGGGCAGCGGCAATTGCCTGTTGTGCAAGGCCTGATGCAGATAGGCGCCGTGGTGCGAACTGGTGACCACGATCGGCAGCGCCAGCGCAGCGAGTTGTGCCAGGTCCACGACCTCGACCAGATGCAACGCCCAGTGCGCGCCCATGCCGGCGCGCAGCACTTTGGGGCTCCACAGCGCGGCCGTGCCCTTGAGTGCAATGATCTGCTTGAAACCAAAGGCCGAGGCACTGCGCAAGATGGAGCCGACGTTACCGCTGTCCTGCACCCGGTCCAGAATGACGGACGCGATACCGGCTTGCAGCGCCGCCGCCGCTGGCAGATCGAACACAAAACCCATGGGGGCCGGCGACTCCAGCGCGCTCAAGTCCTGGAACAGCCGGTCTGACAAGACAATGTTTTTGACCGCTGCCTGCGCCCATTGCGCCGGCAGCGTGGCCCAGAATGTTTCGGAGAACACCGCAATGACGGGACGCACGCCGCGCGCCAATGCGGCGCGGCACAGATGGTCGCCCTCGACCCAGATGCGGCCCTGCTGACGGTACGCCGTATTGTCTTGCGACAGCTTGCGCAAGTCCTTGAGCAAGGCGTTGTCGTGCGAGCTGATGTGCTGGGCCGTGAACTGATTCATGGACAGTCCCGCTCCAACACATCGGTCACCGGGCGAAACGAGCGCCGATGCTGGGCACAGGCGCCATGCGCGCGCAAGGCCGCCAGATGCGCCGCCGTGCCATAACCCTTGTGTTGGGCAAAACCGTACAGCGGGAACTGCACATCGAGCTCGGCGCACCAGCGGTCTCTATGCACCTTGGCCAGAATCGACGCCGCCGAGATGGCGCTCACCAGCGCGTCGCCCTTGACGATGGCCTGCGCGCGCACGTCGAGCAGCGGCAGCCGGTTGCCATCGACCAGCACCAGGCGCGGCTTCAGGCGCAGTCCGTCGACCGCGCGTTGCATCGCCAGCAGCGTGGCCTGCAAAATATTGAGCCGATCAATTTCTTCCACACTGGCTTCGGCAATGGAGCAGCACAGGGCCCTGGCGCGGATCTCGTCAAACAGGCGTTCGCGGCGTCGTGGCGTGAGGACTTTGGAATCGGCCAGACCTTTGATCGGATGCAATTCGTCCAGAATGACGGCAGCGGCGACCACCGGACCGGCCAGCGGACCGCGCCCGGCCTCATCGACGCCGGCCACCAGTGCAGCCCCTTCCCAGCCCAGCGCGGCTCGCTCAGCCCTGGAGTACTTGTTCGATCGCATCGGCGGCTATTCGTGGTGTGTCGCGCTGCAGTTGCTGATGCAGCGCGCTGAATTTTTGTTGCAAGGCCGTTATCTTCTCGGGTGCGTCGTCGCTAGCATCGAGCCAGCCCAGCACGGCCGTCGCCAGCGCCTGCGGCGTGGCGGCTTCCTGTAGCAGCTCTGGCACAGCAAACTCCTGCAGCAGGATGTTGGGCAGGCCAACCCACGGCTGCAATTGCTTGCGCCGCATGATCAGCCACGACAGCGCACCCAGGTTATAGGAGATCACCATCGGGCGCTTGAACAGGGCCGCTTCCAGCGTCGCTGTGCCGCTGGCGATCAGCGTCGCATCGCAGGCCGCCAGAACCGTGTGCGACTGGCCGGCGACGATCTGCAACGCGGCCCCCAAGCCGCTGGCGCGGCCCAGCTCTTCAATCCGCGCCTTCAGCGCCGGCACGGCGGGCACGACAAACCTGACCTCGGGGCGCGCTTTTCGCACCAGCACGGCGGCCTGGAAGAAGCGCGGGGCCAGTTGCTCGACTTCGGATTTGCGGCTGCCCGGCAAGATGGCCAGCACGCAGTCGGCCTCTGCCAGTCCCAGCGCCGCGCGCGCCGCCGCCCGATCAGGCAGCATCGGAATGATGTTGGCCAGCGGGTGGCCGACGTAGGTCGCCGCGATTCCGCTCGCGGCCAGCAACGCCGGCTCAAACGGAAAAATGCACAGCACATGATCGACACTGCGGCGGATCTTGTCGACCCGCTCGGGCCGCCAGGCCCAGACCGACGGCGAGACAAAATGCACGGTCTTGATGCCCTTGTTCTTCAGGGCCCGTTCCAGGTCGAGATTGAAATCGGGCGCATCGACACCGATGAACACATCGGGCGGTTGTTGCAGCCACCGCGCCTTGAGCTGGTTGCGGATCGCCAGCAGCTCGCGGTAGCGGCGCAGCACTTCCCAGCCATAGCCATGCACTGCCAGCAGCTCCGACGGCCACCAGGCATCAAAACCACGGCGCGTCATTTGCGTGCCGCCGATGCCGGCCGACACCATGGACGGCCAGCGCGCCCGCAGGCCGTCGAGCAGCAAGCCAGCCAGCAGGTCACCGGACGTTTCGCCGGCAACCAGTGCGACTTTCAGCATGTTGTGCCTTAGCGCACGATACCGCGCTCGGGCGACACCTGATCGACAAAGGCGAGCATCATTTGCACGTCGCCAACAACCTCCGGGTTGTCCGGCGCCAGCTCTGCAATGCGCGCGCGGGCTGCCAGCAGCGTCAGGTCGTCGCGATACAAAGCCCTGTACATGGCTTTGACGGCGGCCAGTCGCTCGGCGGAAAAGCCGCGCCGGCGCAGTCCTTCAAAATTCATGGAGCGTGCTTTCGCCGGTTGCCCCTGGCACTTGACGAACGGCGGCAAATCGGCCAGCAGCACGGTGCAGATGGCGGTCATGCAGTGCGCACCAATCCTGACAAACTGGTGCACCAGCGTGACGCCGCCCAGAATCGCCCAGTCGTCCACATGCACATGGCCGGCGAGTTGGCAGTTATTGGCAAAGATCGTGTTGCTGCCGACCACGCAGTCGTGCGCCACATGCACGTAGGCCATCAGCCAGTTGTCATTGCCGATGCGCGTCACGCCAAGGTCGCCGGGTGAACCAATGTTGAAGGTGCAGAACTCGCGGATCGTGTTGCGGTCGCCGATCACCAGTTCGCACGGCTCGCCCGCATATTTCTTGTCCTGCGGAATCGCCCCCAGCGAATTGAACTGAAAGATGCGGTTGTCGCAACCGATCGTAGTGTGGCCTTCGAGCACGCAATGCGCTCCGACCGTCGTGCCGGAGCCGATCTTCACGTGCGGGCCAATCACGGTGTAGGGACCGACACTGACCGAACTGTCGAGTTCGGCGCCAGGATCAATCAGGGCAGTTGCATGAATCCGCGTCACGATGCGCCCTCACGCGAAGCCGCGCATGGCGCAGGTGATGTCGGCTTCCAGCGCCACCTCGCCATCGACCCGGCCACAGCACTTGAACTTGAACACGCCGGACTTCATCCGCAGCAGCTCGACCTCCAGAATCAACTGGTCGCCCGGCCCGACCGGGCGCTTGAAGCGGGCATTGTCAACACCGGCAAAGTAATAAATCATTTCATCGCTGGGCTCGGCGTCCATCGCATCGAACGCCAGCAACGCGGCAGCCTGCGCCAGCGCTTCGAGCATCAGCACACCCGGCATAACCGGACGATGCGGAAAATGCCCTTCGAAAAACGGCTCGTTGATGGTGACGTTCTTGAGCGCCTTGATGCTCTTGCCCTTGTCCAGCTCCAGCACGCGGTCCACCAGCAGGAACGGGTAACGGTGCGGCAACTGCTTGAGAATGCGGTGGATATCCATCAATGTTGTTCCAGTGTTTTCAATTTTTGTTCAAGGGCCCGAATGCGTTCCCGCAACGAATAGAGCTGCTTGAGTGAAGCCGCATTTTTTTCCCAACTGACATTGTCGTCGAGCGGAAAAATGCCGGTGTAATGGCCCGCTTTGTGAATCGACCGCGTGACCAGGCTCGCGGCCGATATATTGACCCCTTCGGCGAGCGCCAAGTGTCCCAGCACCATCGCTGCGCCACCGAGTGTGCAGTGCGCGCCGATGACGGCGCTGCCGGCCACGCCGACGCAGGCCGCCATCGCCACGTGGTCGCCGATTTGAACGTTGTGCCCGATCTGAATCAGGTTGTCGAGCTTGACGCCGTTGCCGATGACGGTGTCGTGCAAGGCGCCGCGGTCGATGCAGGTGTTGGCGCCGATCTCTACGTCGTCGCCGATGCGCACGGCGCCGAGTTGCTCTATCTTTTCCCAGGCACCAGCGTTCGGTGCGAAGCCAAAGCCATCGGCGCCAATCACGGCGCCCGGGTGCAACAGACAGCGCTCGCCAATGACACAGTCCGCCCCGACCGTGACATGCGCCCTGAGTTCGGTGTGGGCGCCAATGCGGGCGCCGCGCTCGACCACACACAGCGGCCCGACCTGCGCCAGCGGATGAACAAAAGCCAGCGGGTCAATCACGGCACTGGGATGCACTTGCGGCTTGCGGTCTGCGGCGAAACTCTTCTTCCAGAGTTGCGTGACCCGCGCATAGTACAGATACGGTTGCTCGGCGACGATGCAGGCGCCGCGCGCCAGCGCCGCATCCAACTGCGCCGGGCCGACGATAACGCACGCAGCTTTGGACGCTGCCAACTGGTTCTGGTATTTCGGGTTGCTGAGAAAACTCAGTTGCCCCGGTGTTGCGCTGTCAAGCGGAGCGATGCCGTCAATCTCGAACCCGGCATCGCCATGAAGCTCACCGCCGAGTACTTCAACAATAGCCCCTAAACGCAAGCGCACTCTTTACATGCCTTCGCTACTTATTTGACGCCACCCGAATTCAATGCCTTGATCACCTTGTCGGTAATGTCAAATTTGGGATTCACATAGACCGCCTCTTGCAGGACGAGGTCGTACTTTTCAGCTTCTGCCACCTGCTTCACGACCTTGTTCGCGCGTTCCAGCACCTGTTGCCACTCCTCGGTCTTGCGCGCGTTCAGGTCTTCCTGAAACTCACGGCTCTTGCGCTGGAAGTCACGATCCTGATCGACCAACTGCTTTTGCCGGCCGGCGCGCTGGCTCTCAGACAGCGTGGGCGCTTCACGCTCGAACTTGTCGGCTGCAGCTTTCAGCCCGGTTCTCAGATCGACCAGTTCTTTTTCGCGCTTGGAGAATTCCTGCTCCAGCTTGGCGGACGCCGCCTTCGCAGTGCTGGCTTCCTTGATGATCCGGTCGGTATTGATGAATCCGATACGGATTTCCTGCGCCTGCAGCGGCGCGCCAACAAGCAAACCGCCCAGCAAGACACTGGAGCCGCACCGGCGTAGAAAAGAGTTCATTAGAAATTCGTCCCGATCTGAAATTGCGTACTTTGTATTTTATCGCCTTCGTACTTCTTGACCGGTTTGGCAAATGCCAGCCGCAACGGACCTACCGGCGAAACCCAACTGATGCCAATGCCGACCGACGACCGCAGGCTGTTCGCGTTGTCGTTTTTCGCATCCGGCCCGGCGATACCGCCGACGTCAAAGAACCCGTACAGCCTGAGCGTCCTGTCATTGCCCGAGCCAGGAAACGGCATCACGAGCTCGGCATTCAAATTGAGTTTTCTGGTGCCGCCGATGGCGGTTCCAGTAACGTCCTGTGGCCCCAGGCTGCCCTGCTCGAACCCGCGCACCGAACCCAGCCCGCCGCCAAAGAACTTCTTGAAGACCGGAAATGATCGATCCCCGGGCGCCATCCCGAAACCGAGATCGGCATTCATCGCCACCGTGAACTGCTTGCTGAGCGGGATGAACTGCTGGTATTGATAGGTCGTGCGCAAGTAGCGCGCCTCACCGGCCACCGACCACTCCCCATAGACACGCTGATAGCTGCCCGAGTTGGGTGCCAGCGCGCTGTCACGGCTGTCGCGCGACCAGCCCGCCGTCAACGGCACAGCCAGGCTGTCGTAACCATACTGGTTGGCGTAAGCCATGTAGGAACTCGGCAGCGCCGTGCCCGGCACAATCGTTGTCTTCTCGACGCCGGCACCGAAATAGACCGTGTCAAACTCGGTGAACGGAACGCCAAAGCGCAAACTGCCGCCGCTGGCCACCAGTTGGTAGTAGTTCTGGTCCTGATACGGGCTGGTAGTCTTGTGATAGAAGTCCACCGTACGCGACACGCCATCGTTGGTGAAGTAGGGATCGGTTGTATTGAAAACAATCACCCGATTGATCTTGCTGGTGTTGACCTGCACACCCAGCGAGTTGCCCGAGCCAAAGGCGTTGTCCTGTTTAAAGCCGAACGACAGACCCAGTCCGTCGGCACTGGAAAAGCCGGCCCCCAGACTCAGACTGCCGGTCGGTTTTTCAACCACATTGATGTTGAGGTCCACCTGATCGGGTGACCCCGGTACATCCTGGGTTTCGACGCCGACTTCCTTGAAGAAGTTGAGCCGGTCAACGCGGTCGCGTGACAACTTGATCTTGGCGCCGTCGTACCACGAAGCCTCAAACTGGCGCAACTCGCGGCGCACCACGGTATCGCGCGTCTGGCTGTTGCCCACCACATTGATGCGGCGCACATAGGCGCGGCGCGACGGGTCGGCCTGCAGCACCAGCGCGACGCGGTTGTTGACACGGTCAATTTCAGGGCGCGCCTCGACATGCGCAAAGGCGTAGCCGAAATTGCCGAAATAGTCAGTGAACGCCTTGTTGGTCTTGGCGACATCGTCGGCGTTAAAGGCCTGGCCGGGGCGAATCGTCACCAGCGACTTGAACTCGTCTTCCTTGCTCAGGAAATTGCCCTCGAGCTTGACGCCGCTGACGATAAAACGCTCGCCTTCGCTGATGTTGATGGTGATTGCAATGTCGGTTTTATTCGGTGAAATCGCGACCTGAGTCGATTCCACCTTGAACTCCAGATAACCGCGGCTCAGGTAGTACGAGCGCAGGGTTTCAATATCGGCGTTGAGCTTGGCGCGCGAATACCGGTCCGACTTGGTGTACCAGCTCAGCCAGCCGCCGGTGTCAAGGTCAAACAGTCCGCGCAGCGTCGATTCGCCAAATACCTGATTGCCGACAATATGTATCTCGCTGATCTTGGCCGGATCGCCCTCGACCACGGTAAACGTCAAATTGACCCGGTTGCGCTCGATCGGGGTCACCGTCGTCACCACGTCGGCAGCGTACAGGCTGCGGTTGATGTACTGGCGTTTGAGCTCCTGCTCCGCACGGTCGAGTTGTGCCTTGTCGAACGGCCGGCCGTCGGCCAGCCCCACGTCCTTCAGGGCCTTCTTCAGCACGTCCTTGTCGAATTCCTTGGTCCCGACGAAGTCAACCTCGGCGATCGTCGGACGCTCTTCAACGATGATCACCAGCACGTCGCCGCTAACCTCGATTCGCACGTCCTTGAACAGGCCCAGATCGAACAGCGCCCGGATCGTGGAGGTACCTTTGTCGTCGTTATAAACATCGCCGACGCGAACCGGCAGCGACACGAATACGGTGCCGGGCTCGACGCGTTGCAAGCCTTCGATGCGGATATCGCGCACCGTGAACGGACTCACGGCCCACGCCGTGTTAGCCAGACAGGCCAGCGCCGCAACAACGGAAATGGCACGAAAGCGAAAACGATTGAATTGCATTTTGGTATAGATAGGTCAAGTCGGCGTCAACTGTCAACACCCTAGATAAATAAACGGCTGATATCGTTAAAGATGGCAATCGACATCATGACCAACAGAACAGCCAGGCCAGCCCGCTGCAATCGCTCCATCCAGGCATCTGAGACAGTTCGCCCGGTGATGCCCTCCCAAAGATAATACATCAGATGGCCACCGTCCAAGACCGGCACTGGCAGCAGGTTCAGGACACCCAGGCTGACACTGATCAAAGCCAGAAACAACAGATACGAGGTCAAGCCCATGCTGGCAGACTTGCCGGCGTAATCCGCGATGGCCAGCGGGCCGCTTAAATTCTTCAGCGACGCCTGCCCCAGCACCATCTTGCCCATCGTCTGCAAGGTCAGCACTGACACTTCCCAGGTGCGTGCCACGCCACGCGTCAAACCATCCCAGGCACCGTACTTCACCAGCACCAGCTGCGGCGCGCCGCCAACGTAGGCACCAATTCTGCCCACCAGCGTTGACCCGTCCTGGCGCAGTTCCGGCAGCACGGTCAGCTCCAGTTCGGTCCCGCCGCGACTGATCTTCCATGGCGCCGCCAGCGCCTGACCGTGCGCAACAGAGGCGCGGATCAGCTGGCGCAGTTGCGCACCATCGAGCACCGTCACAGCCCCGACTTGGCGCACCAGATCGCCGGCGCGCAATCCGGCCTTGTCGGCCGCCGCGCCGGCCACCACATCACCGATCAACGGTGGGCTAAAGGGTGCCTCAACTCCGATCCGGCGAAACAGCTCAAGGTCTGCGTTGCTGGCATTCATGCGGCCCAGCGGCAGCAACACCTCGCTGGCGGCACGGCGCCCCGGACTCAACAGTTCCAGCCGCAGGTCGTGCCCTTCCAGCGCGCCACGCATGAGCAGCCAGCGAACGTCTTCAAAAGAGCTGACGTCCTGCATCTCGTCACCCTCCAAGCCGGCACGCTGCACCTGCTCACCGCCTACCACTCCGACCTGTTGCGCCATCGATCCAGCGGCCGGAACTGCCAGGATTGCAGCCGGCTGCTGCACACCGATCCAGTTCACCAGCGCGTACAGCAGCACCGCGAGCAACAGATTGGCGAGCGGACCGGCCACCACAATCGCGGCGCGCGCGCGCAACGGCTGGGTATTGAACGCCAGATGCCGCTCGGCAGCAGCCACCGGCGCCTCGCGCTCGTCGAGCATCTTCACGTAACCTCCGAGCGGGAAGGCGCCGATCACAAACTCGGTGGACGAGCCCTTGGCTTGCCAGCGAAACAGCACTTTGCCAAAACCAACGGAGAAGCGCAGCACCTTGACGCCGCAGGCGCGCGCCATCCGGTAATGCCCGTACTCATGCACGGAAATCAGCAGTCCGAGAGCGAGGGCAAACGCCGCCAGGGTCAGCATATGGGTCTGGGGGCTGACTCGTCAGACGGCAAGGCGCCTGAGTACCTGCTGCGCGGCGGCGCGCGACAGTGCGTCGAGCGCCAGCAGATCTTCCAGCGATTGCGGCGTGCTGCAGACCACCGCTTCAAGCGTTTCCAGATTGAGCGCATGAATCTGGTCAAAACGGATTTGCCCGTCAAGAAACGCGGCAACGGCCACTTCGTTGGCGGCATTCAGAACAGCGGTCGAACCCGGCGGCGCCTGCAGCACGGACCAGGCCAGCTTCAAGCCCGGAAAGCGTTGCTGATGCCGATTCGAGTCGAGCGACTCGAAGGTCAGATCGGTCATGTTGCTGAAATTCAGGGCTGCAGCACCGGACACCATGCGCTGCGGCCAGGCCAGGCCATAGGCAATCGGCACCTTCATGTCCGGCGTGCCAAGCTGGGCCACCACCGAGTGGTCCTTGTATTGCACCATCGAGTGGATCACGCTCTGCGGGTGGATCACGACCTCGATCTGCTCGGCGCTGGCGGCGAACAGAAAGCGCGCTTCGATCACTTCGAGCGCCTTGTTCATCATGGTCGCCGAATCGACCGAGATCTTGCGCCCCATCACCCAATTCGGATGGGCACAGGCCTGCTCCGGCGTCACATCGCGCAGGGTCTCGGGCTCGCGCTGTCGAAACGGCCCGCCCGACGCGGTCAAAATGATCTTGTCAATCTGGCTTGCCCACAGCGCCGCGTCCTGCGGCAGCGACTGGAACACGGCCGAATGCTCGCTGTCGATCGGCAACAACTTGGCGCCGCCAGCTGCCACCGCTTGCATGAAGTATTCGCCGCCCACCACCAGCGCTTCCTTGTTGGCCAGCAGCAGCCGCTTGCCGGCGCGTGCCGCCCCCAGACAGGAGGCGAGTCCGGCGGCCCCGACGATGGCGGCCATCACGATATCGACCTGTTCGTGCGCCGCGATCATGGTGATGGCCGGTGCGCCCCAAAGCACCCGGGTCGTCAATTGAAGTTCACGGCATTTGCGCTCCAGCTCCCGCCCATGGGCCTCGCTCGCCATCACCGCAAACACCGGCTTGAATTGCACGCACTGCTGCAGCAGAGAATCGATCTGGGTCGAGGCACTCAGCGCAAAGACCTCGAACTGGTCGGGGCAGCGCCCTAGCACCTCCAGCGTGTTGACGCCAATCGACCCCGTCGATCCCAGGATGGCGACGCGCTGTTTCACTTTGTTAACTGAATCTTTCATCCAGGCCTTTACAAACTGCCCAGCATCATGGCCAACGGCAGCGTCGGCAACAACGCGTCAATCCGGTCGAGCACGCCGCCGTGACCGGGCAGCAGCGCGCTGCTGTCTTTGACCCCCGCACTGCGCTTGACCAGCGACTCAAACAAATCGCCAACGACACTCATCGCCGCCAGGAACACGACCGCAATCAGCAGCAGCCACCAGCCGCTGCGCTCCAGATGGGAGTACAGGCTGGGCACTGTGGCGGCAGTCGCGCCGTCAGCCCAGTTCCAGACCAGCGCCAGTGTCACAACGCCGGCCATGCCGCCCCAGACTCCTTCCCAGCTTTTGCCAGGACTGATGGACGGCGCCAGCTTGCTGCGGCTGATGCGCCCGCCGAACGCGCGGCCAGCGAAATAGGCGCAAATATCGGCCACCCACACCAGCACCAGCACCGACAGCAGGAAGTTGATGCCGAGCAGCCGGGCCTGTGCCACAGCGAGCCAGGCCAGCCAGAGCGCGACAAGTCCAAGGAACAGTCGCAGTGCTTGCGGGTGACCCGACCAGGCTGGCACGCCCTGGCGCAATACCCAGGCGCCAATCAGCACCCAGGCGCCGCCGGCGACAATCCACAGCGTGGTCAGCGACTGATCCAGCAACCCGAACCACCAGCTCGCTGAACACGCGAGCACTGTCACCAGACCGGACAAAATCGAACTCGCCTGCCGATATCCGTTCAGGCGGGCCCACTCCCACGCGGCAGCCGCAATCAGCACCAGAGCAACCGCACAAAACGGCACAGCCGTGCGATAGAACAGGGCCGGCAGCAAGACCAGCAACAGGACAAGGGCAGTAATCACACGCTGCTTGAGCATCCATCTACCCTTTCTTCAAGCCAGGGGCCGCGTCAACGTTGCGTCACACGCGGTATAAAAATTGGAACGCCATATCGGCAAGCTGGCCAAGGCCGGGCTACACCGCCATGATGTCTTTCTCTTTGGCCGCCACCAGTTGGTCAACTTCAACGATGTGACGGTCCGTCAGCTTCTGGATTTCCGCTTCCGAGCGCTTTTGATCGTCCTCTGAAGCCAGCTTGTCCTTAACTGCCTTCTTCACCGCTTCGTTGGCGTCGCGGCGCAAATTGCGCACGGCAATCTTGGCGGTTTCGCCCTCGTGCCTGACCACTTTGGTCAACTCTTTGCGGCGCTCCTCCGACATCGCCGGCATCGGGACCCGAATCAGGTCGCCCATCGATGACGGGTTAAGTCCCAGATCGCTGTCGCGAATCGCTTTTTCAATTTTTGCGCCCATCCCTTTTTCCCAGGGCTGGACACTGATGGTGCGGGCATCGAGCAGCGACACGTTGGCGACCTGGCTGATCGGCAGCAGCGCGCCGTAGTAGTCCACATGCACCGAATCGAGCAGCGCCGGGTTGGCGCGACCGGTACGGATCTTGGTCAAATTACTCTTGAAGGCGGCAATGGACTGATCCATCTTGCTTTCAACCGTTGTTCTTATCTCGGCAATTGGCACTTTCTTCTCCTTACTCGACTGTCTGGCAAGCACTTTGCATGCGCGGCAATTCTGACATGCTCAGGCGTAGACCAGCGTGCCCTCGTCTTCGCCCATCACCACGCGCTTGAGCGCGCCGTGCTTGAAGATAGAGAACACCTTGACCGGCAACTTCTGATCCCGGCACAGCGCAAAGGCGGTGGCGTCCATGATTCCCAGGTTTTGCGCCATCGCTTCATCAAATGATATCTTGCTGTATCGGGTCGCGAGCGGATCCTTTTTGGGATCGGCCGTGTAAACCCCGTCAACCTTGGTGGCCTTCAGCACGATTTGTGCGCCAATCTCGGCGCCACGCAAAGCAGCCGCCGTATCGGTCGTGAAAAATGGATTGCCTGTTCCTGCTGCAAAAATGACAACCTTGCCCTCTTCCAGGTATTGCAGCGCCTTGGGTCTGACATAGGGCTCGACCACCTGCTCAATGGCAATG
>JANNUE010000176.1:0-2383 GCA_031394895.1 Betaproteobacteria bacterium | reverse complement strand
GAAGCTCCTTGAGTGGTGTCAGCGAAAACCAGTTCATGGCGGTTCCTCTTTCGATGGTGAATGGCACGGCGGAGCTGTGCCGACCTATTGTAGCGGTGGAACCATGCTTTTTGCTGCCGGTACCACGGCGGTGGTTTGCTGGCGCCGCTGTGCGTACTTAACTTCAAGCGCTCGCAAGACCAGAAACATTTCTTCGTTGGCTTTGGGTGGGTAGCCCGTGGCAATTTCATCAACGGCTTGGCGCAAGGCACCCAGGACCCCGGTGAAGACATGATGTGTCTCCGGCAGATCGAGATCGTCGGTGCGAATTTCTCCGATCACCTGCCATGCGGTGGTGGCCAAGCCGCGTATCGCCATCGCTTTTCCGGATTCGTGCTGAACGAACCAGTCAAAGCCGGCCAGCAGCGCCAGCCGCTTTGGCGGTACGGCATCGAGCGCTTCGGCTAATTCGCCAAGTGTCTCGCGCGCGTCTTCCGCAAACCACGGGGCACTCACATCGACCATGGAGCAACCCGTTTTTGAAATGTCAGCAGCCTTTTTAAGCCGGATCGCCAGGGCGGTCGCGCTGTCGTCAAATCCCGCCTGATCAGGCCCCTCGGGATGTTCGCTGACCTCCAGTGCAGCGGTAAATGCGGCACGAAAACCCGGCAGGCTCAGAACGCAGGGTTCTTCGGCTGCGCCGGCGGCATCGGCAAACGCTTCCGCGATGCGCAGGCTGGCGCGATCAGAAAGGTCAAGCGCTGTCTGAACCAAGGAGGTTGTGGCGGTGCGGCAACTTGCTTGGCTGCCAACCTGAGTGGCGTGCCACGACTTGCGCAATGCCGCTACTTTCTCCCGCCAGCACGCCAGCTGCTCGTCGGTGAAGCGCCTCGGTTTGGCTTTACCCAGCAAAGGCAAAACATCGGCCGTGGCGGAAAAGGCGCCACCCAGAAGGGCTTTGAGGTCGGCTCTTTCATTATTGGCCGGTGCATTTGGCGTTGAAGAGGAACTAGCGACGGGTGGGTTGGGGAGACGGTTTGAAACGAACGCGAATAATGCGTTGGCCAACGCATCGGAATTTTCACTTGCCGCACCATCGACCAGTTTTTTGCCCGCCAGGTGTCGTTCAAGACGACGACAAAGGGCACGTGACGCGTCATCACAGGACAATGAATGGTCAAGCAATGCGTGCAGAAACGAACCCGCGCTCCGCCACAGCAGTCCATCACCGGCGCCGTGTTCGCTCGTCGATCGGTCGGCGAGATGCCGCGTTACCGCGATCATCTCGCGCAGACCTTCAGCGTGCTCTTGCGGCGCGGCGGCGCGTAGCCAGGTTAATAGGCCACTCTGGAACCGATGACGGGCCTGAATATCACCCGCTGAATTAAGCTTGTCCATGGCGCGGCTAACCGTTCGGCGAAAGTGGCGTCAGGCCGAAATTTTTGCAAATGCGGCAACGACTTCCGGCGGTGCCTGCACCAGTTCAATCAAGACACCTTCGCCACCGATCGGAAATTCATCGTTGCTCTTCGGGTGCAAAAAACAAATATCGAAACCCGCCGCGCCCTTGCGAATGCCGCCGGGAGCGAAGCGCACACCGCTGGCGCTCAACCATTCCACCGCGAGGGCCAAGTTGTCGATCCATAGGCCGACATGATTGAGCGGTGTGGTGTGCACAGCGGGTTTCTTTTCCGGGTCAATCGGTTGCATCAAATCAACTTCAACCTTGAACGGCCCGCGTCCCATCGCGCAGATGTCTTCATCGACGTTTTCGCGCTCACTGACGAAGTTGCCGGTGACTTCCAGGCCAAGCATATCGACCCACAGCGTGCGCAATTTGTTCTTGTCCGGGCCGCCGATGGCGATTTGCTGGATGCCGAGAACCTTGAAAGGACGTGTGTTCATTTTTTCTCCTGAAGCGATTGAGGATTGATCGTCGGCTGACCCGCACGAAACAGCAACCAGAGGCCGATCAGAATCATCGGCAGGCTGAGCCATTGGCCCATGCTGACAGTCAGCGATTGGCCGAAAATGCCATCGTCGGGACTGCGGAAGTATTCGGCAATAAAGCGAAAAGCACCATAGCCAGCCAGCACCATTCCCGTCACCTTGCCGAGTGGCCGGCGTTGCCGCGAATAAAGCCAGACCAGCACAAACAGGCAGAGGCCCTCCATGCCGGCTTGATAAAGTTGCGACGGGTGACGTGGAATATTGTCGACCCACGGAAAGATCATTGCCCAAGGCAACGATGGATCGGCTGGGCGGCCCCAGAGTTCGCCGTTGATGAAGTTGCCGATGCGGCCGGCACAAAGCCCCAGCGGCACCAGCGGCGCGACAAAGTCGACCACCTCCAGCCAGCGTTTGCCAGACTTGTGGCCATGCCAGGCCAGCATCAGCAATACGC
>JANNUE010000174.1:0-2292 GCA_031394895.1 Betaproteobacteria bacterium | reverse complement strand
GGCGCCCACGCGATATGGGCACGGCTTGCACGGAGGTTTCATGTCAGCGGCCCACCTTGGCGAGGGCGACTCGCACCGCGGGGATGGCTGCTGCAGCCCGCTGCTCGCACCACTGCACATCATCACCGGGCTCGCGGTCCGCATCTCCAATGTCGGCCAGGGCCGCCTCTGCGCACGTGAGCGCATCCGCCAGCTCCGCTACCTGCGCTTGCAGGCGGGCGATCTCGGTTTGTTCCTGCGCGGCATCTTCATCAGCGGCTGCGAAGATGCGCGCCAACTGCACGGTGGCCGGGATGCGCTCGTTCATCTCTGCGCGGACTGCGGCAAGCGGCGTCATGCCCAGCCAGTAGCAGCCGTTCGGCGCGGTCAGCGTCCATGTGCCGGCTTGCGGCTGGTAGTCGTTGTGGTTCATGGCTCAAGCCTCCTGCGCAGCCACTGGCGGGTAGACTTGCGTGACAGTGGCGAAGTCGGTCGGTGTTGGCCGATCCGTGCGCACGATGTAGAGATACTGGCTGTCGAAGTAGCATTCCAGCTTGCCGCGCACCGGCTGCGCTGGCTGCGTGTTGGTCAGGCTGGCGATTGTGGGGTGCGTCATGTCGTGTGCTCCGTGGTTGATGATGAGTCTTCGGCGTTGATGGCGCTGGCTTGAGCGGTCAGTATGCGGAGGACTTCACGCGCTCCGTGGTGTAGATGGGGCCTTACGCGCGGACTCCCTGCCGGCTGCCCCTGTGTGACAGCGTGATCGATGTTTGTTCAGCCGGAGCCGTCGCCGTCGCCGTCGCCGGAGCCGGAGCCGGAGCCGCGGGGTTGTCAGATGTCCTGCGTGACTTCGATCCATTCGGATTCGTCGGCATCGTTCTGCCCGTGCACGCCACCATAGTGGTACTCTCCAGGCCAAGAGAGCGAGCCGCCGTAGTACCCATTCGACTCGTTGCGGTAGTCGATGACCATGTGCCCCTTGTCGGTCGTCACCTGGAATCCGTAGTACGCGAGGCACTCGAATTCGGGGGGCGTGCCGAGGTCAGGCATGGGCACATCTTCAGCTTCGGTCACCAGGGCTGGGAAGCCGAGCGCCGGCAAGCTGATGTGCTCGACCCAGGTGGATGAGCAGCAATCGCCGTCACAGCGCGCCACGACTTCGGTGCCGTCATCCAGCTTGAATCGAAGGGCCCTCTTGTCGGCAGTCAGTTGGACGCCTTGAATCGTCTTGCCTACCAGCGGATTGGTGTTCACTTGCATTGCTCCTTCGTAGTTCAGTAGTGCGCCAGCGGATGCCGGCGCGGAGTGGGGTCAGAGATTTCGCCGGGATTCGTTGGGCGCTTCGGGATGGCTTCGCGCAGCGCCTTTGCCGCTGCGGCCTCGCGCTCCCGCCAACCAGGGTCTACCATGTCGCGGTAGGTGTCGCTGGGTGGCAGGCTCATACCATTCCCGCCATTTGCTCGGCCACCTGCTTGGAATGCTCGGCGGAAAAGCCCTGGCTCCTCACCATCCGAGCCGCCGCAGTGATGGCGGCTTGCTTGCTGTGCCCGGCCGCGAGCATCGATGCGATCTTGCGGGCGGCCAACATGTGTTCAACGTGCATACTCATCTCCTTTGTGACTCAGTGGCTGCGCAAGTGCAGTGGGCTGGTGGCAACGATGCCGCCGCCATGGATTTGCACGCGGATGGTGGGTTCGTAGTTTTCATTCCGGGCACACCGCACTTCAATCACCGTGGCAGGGTACTCACCGGTGCCGCGCGGAGTCCAGTCAAGCAACACGACTTGTTGACAAACTGCAAACTGGGCCATGATCGATCTCCTTCGGAGGGTTGGGTCAGTGGCCAACGGCCAGGATGTGCCCCAGCTTGCGCTGCAGGGCGATGCGACGGAGCCAAGAGCCGACAAGCTCTGCCGGCCATCCGAATCGAACGAGGTGATAGGTGGGCATGGTGGGCTCCTTACGCTGCGATGCGCGCTGCGATACAGGGACGGTGACCGTAGGCCAGCGAGTTGCGGCCGATGGTAGAGCCGGCGATCTGCGTGGCGTACTCCAAGGCCACAAAGTCGCCGCCCGGCTTGCCGCAGCAATCGCAGGGCCCGAAGTAGTCGGAGCCGCGCCCAGTCTCGCGCGCCCACTTGACTGGTACGGCCGGGCCGCTGTAGTGCTTGATGGTGCTGGGCATGGTTGGCTCCGGTGTCGTTGGTTGGTGGGGCCGCCCCCACCGGGTCTGTTCGTAGCGGAGCATGACTTCCGCCGTTTCGCTGGGGATGATCCAGCCGGCCCCGTGATCAATCTTCCAGGCCGCGCGCGT
>JANNUE010000135.1:0-7064 GCA_031394895.1 Betaproteobacteria bacterium | reverse complement strand
AATGAACATGCCGATCACGAACAGCGCGGCATTGATTCCCAGCAGGAAATAGGTTGGTGACTTGAGCACCTCCTGCAGCCAGTGACCAATCGCGTCCGGCACACCGGCGCGCGTGATCAGGAACGCGAACAGCCCGGCATTGGCAATGATGAACATGATCACCGCCGACGAGAGCACCGACTTGCGCAGGATGATGTAGAGGTCAGCGAACTTGATCTCGCGGTAGATCAGCAGGCCGACGATCAGCGCATAAAACACGGCGACTGCTGAGGCCTCGGTCGGCGTGAAAATGCCGCCGTAAATGCCGCCCAGAATGATGACCGGCATCAGCAGCGCCCAGCCGGCTTTCCAGGTCGCCTTGCCGACCGGCAGGCGGCCGTCGCCGTCATTCTTGCCCCAGCCCTTGATGCGGCAGAAAACCCAGACAAAGGCCATCAGCGCAAGACCGATCAGAATGCCCGGACCAAAGCCGGCGATAAACAGCTCGCCGATCGAGACCTCGGCGCTGACGCCATACAGAATCATCGGAATCGACGGCGGGATGATGACGCCCAGCTCGGCGCTGGTGGCCTGCAGCGACGCAGCCCATGTCACAGGGTAGCCGTGCTTGAGGAGCGCCGGGATCAAAATCGTGCCAATCGCAAACGTGGTCGCCACCGAAGAGCCCGACACAGCCGCGAAAATCATGCAGGTCAGCACGCAGGTCATCGGCAGTCCGCCCTGCACGCCGCCGACCAGGCTCTTGGCAAATTCCACCAGCCGGCGCGAAATGCCGCCGGTTTCCATGATGTTGCCGGCCAGGATGAAGAACGGAATTGCGGCCAGCGGGAACTTGTTGATCGCGTTGAACATCTCTTTGACCGAGATCAGCATGTGGGCGTTGGAGGCCTGAATGCCCAGGATCGACGCCAGACCGATTGACACCGCCACCGAGACGGTGAGGGCGAAGCACAGCACCATGGTGCTTAACATTACGGCGGTCATACGGCGGTCTCCAGTTCCAGGCGCTGGGTGTCGAGCAGGTTGCCGACAATCCCCAGCAGGCTGAACACGCCGCCGACCGGTAGCGCCAGATAGGCCCAGAACATTGACAGGCTTTCCAGTCCGGCGATGGTTTGCACCTTGCCGCGCACCGCATAGTCCCAACCCCACCAGATGATGATGCAAATCAGCCCGGAGGCGGCCAAAAATACAACCCAGTCGAGCAAACGCCGGATGCGCGGCGGGCTCCAGCGGTACAGCACATCGACGCTGACCATCGCGCCCTGGCGAAACGCCATCGGAATACCCATAAACACCATCCAGATCAGGCTGAAGCGGATCACCACCTCACTCCATTCGGCTGGCATTTCCAGCACAAAGCGGGTAATGATCTGAAACATTGCCAGGCTGGCGGCCAGCGCCATCATGGCGCAGGCCACGTACATCGCGAATCCGCTGGTCCAGCGCTCGAAGCGGAGAAAGTTTTCTTTCATTGCACTGGCAGCCTGAAATGGAAGGTTGAAAAAAACACCCGAACGCTCGCGCGTTGCGGGTGTGGGCGCTGCACCAATGGCAGCGATTACTTGTAGTTGCGGATCCGGTCCAGATTGGCCTTGCCGAACTGCTTTTCGAAGTCGGCGTAGACCGGTGCCAGCGTGGCGACGAACTTGGCCTTGTCAACGTTTTCCACCACGCTCATGCCCTTGGCGCGCAGCTCCGCAACGCCCTTGGCGTCATCTTCGTCAACGCGCGCCCGGTTGGCTTTTGCGCCCTCCTTGGCGGCGTCCAGGAACGCCTGCTTATCGGCCGCGCTGAGCTTGTCGAACATGGCCTTGTTCATCAGGAAGATGGCCGGCGAATAGACGTGGCCGGTCAGCGACAGGTGTTTTTGCACCTGGTCGAATTTGGACGCCATGATCACTGACAGCGGATTCTCCTGGCCATCGACCGTGCCCTGCTGCAGCGCAGTGAACACTTCGGCAAACGCCATCGGCGTGGTCACAATACCCAGGCCTTTGTAAGCGGCCACGTGCACCGGGTTTTCCATGGTGCGCATCTTCAGACCCTTGAGGTCGTCCGGCACGTTGATCGCGCGCTTGCTGTTGGTCATGTTGCGAAAGCCGTTCTCGCCCCAGGCCAGCGCCTTGAAGCCTTTTGGTTCGAACTTGACCAGCATTTCCTGGCCGATCGGGCCGTCGAGCACGCCGCGAGCGTGTGCCTTGTCGCGAAACAGGAAAGGGACGTCCAAAATCTTGGCGTCCGGCACAAAGTTGGGCACCGGGCCGGTCGAGGTAAAGGTCAGTTCCTGGGTGCCCAGTTGCACCGCCTCAATCGATTCGCGCTCACTGCCGAGCGAGGCCGAATAGAAGGTCTGTATCTTGTAGCGGCCGCCGGTGCGTTTTTCAACTTCCCTGGCGAAGGTGTCGATGCCAACTCCCTGGTGCGAATTCTGCGCCACCGAAATGTTGATCTTCATCGTGGTCTGGGCCGTAGCCGTCGCGACGAAGCCCACGGCCAACGACAGGCCAATCAGCAGTTTGCTCAATTTCATAAATAGTTTCCCCGGTTGCTAAAGGTTGAGTTGCGGCGATGGATGACTCCGTCACTGTACGGAAAAGTTATCATACAACTTTGGATTGTTGCCGGATTGGCAGCTTGACGGCATAGGGATTTTCCCTGATGTACTCGCGAATGATGTCGTCAAAGCTGTGTTCGGGCAGCAAGCCCAGTGCGCGCGCGCGTGCCGCGTCGATGCGCGCCGGCCAACTGCCGACAATGCGGCTGATGAGCGGGTCGGGTGTCCAGTCTATCAAGGCTGTGGCGGCCGGGCCGGCGACGCGCTCCAGCGCGGCCGCCATTGCGCCCGGTGTTGTCGTCAGTGCCGGCAAGGTCAGCGCGGTGCGCGGCCCCCAGGCTTGTTGCGTAGAAGTGGCCGCGCACAGCAGGCCGTCTATCGTGCACACCGGCGACGACAGCGCGACCGCAGTGTCCGGCGCAACCGGGCAGGGCGCGCGCACGCCGGCCAGCGGCTCGCGGATCATGCCGCTCAGAAAACTCGATGCCGCACCGTTCGGCGTGCCGGGGCGCACGCTGACCGTCATCAGGCGCACGTTGCGCCCGATGATGAAGCCCTTGCGCGCGTAGTCGGCCACCAGTTGCTCGCCGATGAATTTCTGGATGCCGTAGCTGCCCTGCGGTGTCGGCAGCGTGCTGTCTTCGATGACCGGCGGCAGCGGTTGTTCCGGGCTGTTGCCGAACACCGCGAGCGAACTGGCGAATACCACGACGGGCCGGGTCTTGGCCGCGCGGCAGGCTTCCAGCAGGGCCTGCGTCGCTGCCAGATTGCTGCGCATGCCCAGATCGAAGTCGGCCTCGCATTCGCCGCTAACCGCTGCCGCCAGGTGGAAAACCAGCGCCACGTCGGGCCTGATGACCGCGCGCGCCGGGTCGGTAGAGGCCAGCAACTCGTTCAGGTCGCCGGTCAGTGCAGACACGCGGTCATCGGAGAGCAACTCGGCCGGTGGTGCGGCACGGTCCACCAGCGTGATGCGGCCAATGCGCACGGGCGCGGCGCCGGCCAGCGACAAAGGCCCCCGCGCCAGCAAGGTGCGCGCCAGCAGCACGCCGAGAAACCCGGCGCCGCCGGTGATCACGATATGGCAAGGCGCTGCGGCCGCACTGGTTTGATTCAACATGATGGATTCCTGATGGATGCTTTAACGGTCTATGTGGATGGTGTTGACGGAGGTGAAAGACTCGCGCGCAACGTGGCGCTGAACTCAAGGGCATGGGCCTGCACCTGGGCCGCCGTCATGCCCGGCCGGTACAGCGCGGAGCCAATGCCAAAGCCGCTGGCGCCGGCCGCCAGATAGCTGCCCATATTGTGCGTCGTGATGCCGCCCACCGGCAGCAGCCGGGTGGACGCCGGCAGCACGGCGCGCAGCGCGCGAACCGCCGAAGGGGGAATCATCTCGGCCGGAAATAGTTTCAGTCCAGCGGCGCCTGCCTCCAGCGCCGCAAACGCTTCCGTCGCCGTCAGCACGCCGGGCAGGCAGAGCAGCCCCAGGCGCACGGCTTCGCGCACGACGGCCGGGTTGAAGTTGGGCGACACGATCAGTTGGCCACCGGCGGCGTGCACATTGCGCACATCGTCGGCGCTGAGTACCGTGCCGGCGCCGATTAGGGCGTGCGGAAAATTGTTCACCAGCAGCGCGATGCTGCGCAGCGGAGCGGGCGAGTTCAGTGGGACTTCGATCAGCGACCAGCCGCAACCGACCAGTGCCGTGCCGACCGCCAGCGCCTCGTGTACTGGAAGGCCGCGCAAAATTGCCACCAGCGGCAACTGGTGCAGCGCGTTGTCGAACTTTTCTTGTGCTGTCATGGTACTTTCGTCAAATGGGCAAGAGCGTTTGCGCGATTGCCGACAAGCCGGCCCAGGTCGCGTCCGAGCCGACTGTGCGTGCGCGTATGCCCTGCCGCTCCAGCGCGCGCTGGTAGCGCTGCGTCAATGTGTCTGAGCCGACGATGATGACTTCAATCCCGGCCGGCAAGCGCTGGCAGCGCAACTCCTCGCCGATCACCAGGCCCGACAGATAACTCGAACCTGCGCCAGCCAGCAACCGGTCGAACAGCGACAGCGTGCGCGTGCTGAAAGCCGTGTGCAACAGACTGCTGCCGCCCAGCGCCAGCGCCACGCCCTGATCGAACGCCGCGCCGTCGAACGCGCCATCGGTCGCGCTCATCGTGCGTGCCAGGATCGAGTGCTGGCGCAGCAGCGCATAGAACTCGCCGGTCATCCAGGTCGAAAAGTTCGTGATGCGCTGGTCGCTGACGCTGACCCATTTGCTGTGCGTGCCGGGCAGCACCAGTTGCGCGTCGGCCAGCCCGAGCAGTTGCAGCGCGCCGAACACCTGGGTTTCTTCGCCGCGCATGACATCTGGCACGCCGTCCCGCTCCACGCTCAGGCCGGGAACGATGGCAATGCGCCCGGGAGCTACCCAGGTCAGTTCGCCAGCCAGTTCAGCAAAGCCGGCCGGGCAGGGGCAGTAGGGCGCTTCCAGCCAGCCCTGGCGGCTGCCGGCCATGCCACAGATCAGGCACAGCGCGCTGGCGTCCTGCATCCAGTCGCCGAACAGGCAATCAAACAGCGGCGCAAAGCCGCCGGGCTCAACACTCAGGATGCCGCGCGCAAACTCGCGCTGCTCCAGCGCTTGGCCACTGGGTGCCAGCCGGGCGGCGCGCAGCGAACTGGTGCCCCAGTCGATGGCTACCAAGGGACGGGTGTTCATGGTTGTGTCAGGAGCCCTGCACCACCACATAGGAAGGTCGGCCATTGCGCGCCCAGTCGATCAGGTTCTGCGCCGCCTTGCGCCGCAACTCCTGCTCGGCGCGCACCGAGTAGAACGCGGCGTGCGGCGTCAGCAAGACACGCGGATGCTGCACGATGCGTGTGTCAACGCCCGGTGGCTCCAGCGGCAGCACGTCGAGCGCCACACCGTCGAGTTGTTCCGCATCGAGCACGGCGAGCAGGTCATCGATGTTGACGACGGCGCCGCGCGCGGTGTTGACCAGCACGCTGGCGCTTTTCATCAGTCCGAGCAGCGACGCGTTGACCATGCCGCGCGTCTCGTCGGTCAGCGGCACGTGCAGCGAAATCGCGTCGGCCTGGGCAAACAATTCTTCCTTGCTGACGCGTTCGACGTAGGCCGGAAAGTCGCCGTCGATGATGTAGGGGTCGCAGGCGATCACGCGCCTGAAACTGTTGCGCGCGATATGCGCCATGCGCTTGCCGATGCGCCCCAGACCCAGAATGCCCAGCGTCATGTCGCCGACGCGCTGCATCTTGCCGGCCGACGTGAAATGCCACTGACCGGCCTTGACGTCGCGGTCATAGAACGCGATGTGGCGCAGCAGCGCGAGCGTCATCGCCAGCGCATGGGTGGCGACCTCGCCGACGCCGTAATCGGGTGAGTTGGCAACCCACACGCCGTGCTGTTTCGCGTCAGAGGTATTGACGGTGTCAAAGCCGGCGCCGTAGCGGCTGACAATGCGGATTTCGGGGCGCGCCGCGAACACCCTGGCGTTGACCGGCGCGTACTGCACCAGCAGGCCCTGGCAGCCCTCGGCGGCGGCAATCACCTCGTCCTCGCTGCGGCACTGCGCCGTCACGACTTCGATGCCGGCCGCGCGGTACAGCGCCTGTTCCAGTTCAAGATCGGGAAAGTCGAAATCGGTAATCAGGATTTTCATGAGGTCGCTGGTCAATGGTTGTCGCGCGGAATAAAGGCTTCGCGCTGGCCCATCAAAAAGTCCAGATCGGCGCCCACATCGGCCTGCTGCACATGGTCGATGTAGAGCTTCCAGTAGCCTGAAGTCATCGGTGGCTTGGGCGCCGTCCAGCCTTCCAGCCGGCGCGCCAGTTCCGCGTCGCTGACGTGCAGGTGCAGTTTGCGGTTCGGCACGTCGAGTTCGATGATGTCGCCGTTTTGCACCACCGCCAGCGGCCCGCCGGCGGCGGCTTCCGGCGCAACGTGCAGCACCACCGTGCCGTAGGCGGTGCCACTCATGCGGCCGTCGCAGATGCGCACCATGTCGGTAATGCCCTTGCGCAGTATTTTTGGTGGCAGCGGCATATTGCTGACCTCGGCCATGCCGGGGTAGCCCTTGGGGCCGCAGTTCTTCAGCACCATGACGCAGGTTTCGTCTATGTCGAGATTGTCATCGTCGATGCGGGCGTGGAAGTCCTCGATGTTTTCGAACACCACGGCGCGGCCCTTGTGCGTCGTCAGTTCCGGCGTCGCGGCGCTCGGCTTGATGATCGCACCACGCGGCGCCAGGTTGCCGCGCAGCACGGCGATGCCGGCCCGGTCCTTGAACGGCGCGTCAAATTTCTTGATCACGCGCGGGTCGTAGTTCTGCGCGCTGGCGATGTTCTCAGTCACGGTTTTTCCGTTGGCGGTCACGATATCGGCGTGCAGCAGATGCTCGATTTCCTTCATCACCACCGGCAGGCCACCGGCGTAGCAGAAGTCTTCCATCAGGTGTTCGCCGCTGGGCTGCAGGTTCAGGATGCAGGGCAGTTC
>JANNUE010000092.1:0-2479 GCA_031394895.1 Betaproteobacteria bacterium | reverse complement strand
CTTGAAGCCCGAGCAGGTCAAGGCGGCGCCGCAGATGGCGTCGGTGCTGGACTCGGACTACCTGATCGGCCTGGGCACGCTGGATGAGCGCATGCTGATTTTGGTGGATATCGACCGGCTGATGTCGAGCGCCGAGATGGGGCTCATTGAAAAGATGGTGGCGTGAACGCACCCTGTTGCGCGCTGAGCTGATTGGATTGGTAGTTTGTTTTCTTAATTAACACAGAGGTGACTTATATGACACGCAAATATGCAAAGACAGTGGCAGTGCTGGTGAGCGCGCTATTGGCGGCGGGCGCAAGCTGGGCCGCAGACAACGTGACGGCCAAGGAAGCCGAAGCGATGGTGAAGAAGGGTGTGGCGTTCATCAAGGCCAGCGGCAAGGACCAGGGCTACGCCGAGATCACGAAAAAGCCAGGCCAGTTCACCGATCGCGACCTGTATCTGGTGGTCTATGGGCTCGACGGCAAGGTCTGGGCGCATGGTGCCAACGACAAGATGGTTGGCAAAGTGCTGATCGACCTGAAGGACGTTGACGGCAAGGAGTTCGTCAAGGAACGCGTCGAAATGGGCAAGGCCAAACCCAGTTTCTGGCAGGACTACAAGTTCACCAACCCGGTGACCAAGAAGGTCGAGCCGAAGTCGATGTATTGCGAGCGACTGGACGACACGGTCGTTTGTGGCGGCATTTACAAGTAGTGCAACGGGTGGCGGTGCGGACCTGGTCGGCACGGCCAGCAGAAGAAGAAGCAGGTCAGGCGATGGAGTGGTTGGGATAGTGGAATTAGCATTTTTTATTTAGGACTGAGAAAACGTGATGAAAAGCAAATATGCAATGGCAGTGATGATCAGCGCCGCACTGGCGGCCGGTTCGGCCTGGGCCGCAGACAGCGCAACTGCCAAGGACGCTGAAGCGATGGTTAAGAAGGCGGTGGCCTACATCAAGGCCAATGGCAAGGACAAGGGTTATGCCGAGATTACCAACCTGAAGGGTCAGTTCAAGGATCGGGATTTGTATCTGTCGGTTTTCGGATTCGACGGCAAGACTGTGGCTCACGGTGCCAACGAGAAAATGGTCGGCAAAGTACTGATTGACTTGAAGGACGTGGATGGCAAGGAGTTCTACCGCGAGCGGCTCGAACTGGCCAAGACCAAAGCCAGCTTCTGGCAGGACTACAAGTTCACTAACCCGGTAACCAAGAAGGTTGAGCCGAAATCGGCGTATTGCGAGCGGCTGGACGAGACGGTCGTTTGCGGCGGCATTTACAAGTAGTGCAAAGGGTGGCGGTGGCGATGCGTTGCGCGCCGCCGCCCCACTTTTGAACAGGGCAACTGGAGTTTCGAGCTGATGAAGGTTTTTTACAAAATTCTGATCGCGCCGGCCGTGGCGATCCTCTTTCTAATTGCGCTGGGTGTGTTGTCCTACAGCGCGATGACGCACCAGCGGTCGATGCTGGGCGAGGTGTTCAACACCCGGTTCGCCAATTACCAGTTGGTAGCTGAATCCGCGCAGGAAATCGGCGAAGTGCACTCCAGCGTGTACCGGCTGTTTACCTGGATCGGCAACCTCAAGGAAGACAAGATCAAGCAGATCACCGACCAGCAAAAGGCCAAGATCGACGCCGTGGCCAAGAGCGCCAGTGCGTTTGGTGCCCGCCCCGATCTGACTGCGGGCGAGCGCAAAAGCGCGGAAGCCATTGTCAAACAATTGGCCAAGTACAAGAAGGACGTGGACACTGCGATCGACCTGAGCATGGTGGATGTCAATACCGGCATGAGCGCGATGCAGACGGCCGACGGCGGTTTCCAGGAGCTTCTCAAGGAATTCAGGGCCCTGGTGCAGATTGAAAAGCAATTGGCGCAGGACAGTTATGACAGTGCCGGCAGCGCTTTTGGCCGGGACATGACACTGCTGCTGGCGACCATCGCACTGGCGCTCGCGGTGTCGGCGACGATTGCGTTCTTCATGAGCCGCAGGATCGTTGGGCCGCTCAAATACGCGATCGTGGTTGCGCACCACATTGCCGGCGGCGACCTGACTTCCGACATCAGAGTCTCTGGCAGCGACGAGACCGCGCAACTGATGCAGGCGCTAAAGGAAATGAACGCCGCCCTGGCCAAAGTCGTTGGCGAAGTGCGGCGCGACGCCGACACCATTGCCACCGCGTCGAGCCAAATTGCCGCCGGCAACATGGACCTGTCGTCGCGCACCGAAGAGCAGGCCAGCGCGCTGGAGCAAACCGCTGCTTCGGTAGAAGAACTCACCGCTACTGTCAAACACAATGCCGACAACGCGCAGCAGGCCAATCAGCTCGCGGCGTCCGCTTCGCAAGTGGCGGTGCAGGGCGGCGACGTGGTGGCGCAGGTGGTGCAAACCATGGGCGACATCAACAGCTCGTCGAAGAAGATCGTCGACATCATCGGCGTGATCGACGGCATTGCGTTCCAGACCAACATCCTGGCGCTCAACGCGGCGGTC